>NZ_JBCEXH010000002.1 GCF_038751955.1 Methanocalculus natronophilus
ACGACCCTGAATTTCATCCCATCAAATCAGGAGGGGTGTTGTTTTGATGGCCTCAGTGTAGAGAGAGAAAAACCATGAAAATAAGTTTAGAAGCTTTTTATTGAATCCATCAGCCTGCAATCCATAAGCCCTTTTATTGCCAGGGTCGTGACAGGATGGCCATCTTCCTTCATGGCAGCAAAGGGATTTGTTCCCCCGACTGCGACCACACCCATATACTGCGGGCTGACAGATACGCCAAGGAGTGAGGCATTTGGCATACCAACCTCAAGTATACCTGAGAAGTGGCTGCTTGCGCATTCATCGAGGATTTCGGCAAGGAGGGGTTCAGCCTCCATATGGCACTCCCTGATATTCCCAAGTATATGGCCGTTTCCCTCCCGCATCACCCGGTTCACCGAGGTCAGATCCTGGGATGCCATCACCTGGAGCGGGTCGAAGGTGGTGGCTTCATAGAGGATGATATGTGTAAACCTGTTGGGAATATTTGCCTCCACCTCAATGAGACCTCCCCCGATTGCGTTTGTGGCAATGCCCCTCCTGAGCAGGATGCCGTCAAGGGTGATGCTGCAGAGGGTGCAGATCCCAAGTTTTCCTTCCGGGATACCAACACCATCCAGAGTCTCGCCAGCTTCAATGAACCTGACCATGTCGCCGACCATGATTCCGGCAGAAACCACGTTCTTCAGGGTTGAGATGGCATATTCCCGCTCATGTTCCGGGATGATAAAGAGATTATAGACAACATTTCCCTCGTTTTCGACAGGATTGTAGGTTACCTGCATAGAGTATTCGACAATATGATTATGGATAAATTTGAGAGGCAGATCCATTACCTATACCTCGAGGGGTTTCAATAAAACCCTTCGCCTGCTCTTCAGGCTGAATCGAAATATTGTTCTGTTCAAGGGCACCTGTATGGGTATGGATGATTCAGTGAAGAGTCGTGCCCTGATTGAGATCCGCCGGATCCTTGAAATTGCAGGGTATGATATCGAAGAAGAAGGGGATCCCTTCGATCTCTCTGCTTTTTTTGGTGATGATTGTATTCTGATTCTTGTCTCAGATGACCAGGCATGTGCGCGGACATTTGATAAGAAGCAATATAACCTTGAGGAAAACGGGGAGAAGATACCATGCAGAAAACTGATCGTTACCATGAATGAGCAGATCAGGCCTGCTGACTCCGCACTCTGGACATTTGATGACCTCAGGCAGCTGGCTGGTGAGGCGGCAATAGCCCGTATCACCGAAAAGCCACTGTTAATCCAGTGGGAGACGACCAGGGGCAATCAGCGTGAAATCCAGAAACCAACCCAGACACCGGGGCAGATAACCTCCCTTCCTGTCCGTGTGAGCATGCAGGAGGCGATACGGATCTCCGGGGAGAAGGGGAAAACCAGCCTCAGGCTGATACCGCACTGGGCATACCGGTATAGCTGTTCGGGAGATGCTGCATATAAAGGAAAGCAGATCAGTTTTGATGCTGAAGGTGCCGGCGTGATCAGCGCCATTAACGGACTTCCACAGGATGTCAACCCGGATGAGGCAAAGGAGAGCGAGATCCCAACAGATTCCGAGCTTGTAAGGCCATCCATCACCGCGAATGAAGCCGAAGAAAAGATCATCTCTGCATTGATTGCCACGCTCTCAAAGCGGGTAAGGATTAAAACTGAGAGCGGAGATGCGATCTTTTCTGAAGAGAAGACCTTCAAACCCTCCCGGGAACAGATCGAAAGGGTATTCTGGCTCATGTATGTCCCCATCTGGCAGATCCGCGGCAGGCAGATTGTCGAGGTGAACGCATACACCGGCGAGATACTCTCTGAACCGATGGATGAGGGAGTAGAGCTCCTGTAAGCGGTGAGTGTATGCTGCTTGTGCTTGGTGGAGGGCCAGCCGGACGGCTGGCAGCAATCAGGGCTGCTGAAGCTGGTGTGGAGGTTACGCTGGTTGAGAAGCGGAGCCTTGGCGGCCAGTGTCTCCATGACGGGTGCATGCAGGTCTGCGGGTTGAATGATATCGCCAGGATCCTGGATGCGGCAGGATTGGCAGAGAGGGCTGGCATTACCCGTGGCAGGCTGGAGATTGATTTTCCCGGACTTATCAGGGAAATATCAGCGATACAGCAGACTATTGCCTCCATTCTCGATGATGAGACACGGAGTGCCGGTGTTGAGGTCATCTATGGCGCAGCCGGTGAGATCAGGGAAGGGAAACCATATATCGATGGCAGGGCAGCAGATGCAGAAAAGGTTATTGTCGCGACAGGATCGCGACCAAATATTCCAGACATTGAAGGGATTACACGTCCGGGCGTCTTCACACCACATACCCTGAAAGAGATCCCAGGGCTGCCGGAGCGGATCGGGATCATCGGCGGAGGTGTGATGGCAGCAGAGTTTGCCTATATCTTCTCCAAAATGGGAGCGGAAACCCATCTCTTCAGCCGGAGCAGGTTTCTTCACCAGATCCCCCCACGCCTTGCAAAAGAGGCAGCAAAAGATCTGGCTTCTGTTATCATCCATGAAGATGCGAACGTTTCTGCATGCCTTGGAGAGGAGAGGGTTACCGGGGTACGGCTGGATGGCACAACCCTTGACCTCGACTGCATCCTGATCGCAGCCGGACTCCTGCCAGACAGCGGCATGGTTACCGGTGTCAGGAAAGGCGAACATAATGAGATCCTGGTGAACAGCAGGTTTGAGACGAGTGTACCCGGCATCTATGCCTGCGGTGACGTGATTGGAGAGCCATGCCTCACCCCGGTTGCCCGTCTCCAGGGTGTAGCTGCAGCAGATGCCGCTCTTGGCAGGGATAGTGCAGCTGATCTCACCTGCCTGCCGCGTTCGATGAGTCTTGGGTATGAATATACCTGGATGGATGCTGATGATGACGAAGGTGTATCCCTCACGCTCCCCGGCCCTGCCGGACCAGGTACATTCTGGTCTGTACCGGAGAGGAGAACCGGTATTGCGTCTTTGACAATCAACGAGGAGAGCGGCAGAGTCCTTGGGTTTGCCGAAGCTTCCCCGGCTGCCGGTGTTATGGGTATGTATCTTGGATACCTGGCAAAGAAGGGGGAGAGCGTTTGTGATCTGAGGGAGATCTTTGAAGTGCATCCAACCGCAGACGGGATGTATACGGCGATCAGGTATAGCGATTATCTCCTGAAAAAGAAGAGAGAAAAACCCTGAAAGCCTAAAAATATCCTAATGATAGGATTCAACAATTTTTTGGCAGTACAAGTGACGAGTAGAGCCGGTTAAAGTACCGATCCGTCATGCCTGCAATAAAGTCCCGTACAGCACCCGCAGGAGAAATTGTGTTCTTGTACTCCTGCGAGAGCCAGGGAGTATCGAGGAAATCCAAAAATATCTTAGATTGCCTGCGATCTTTTTCCAAATCCTCTTTCAGGACATTGAAGACCAGGTCAAACATCCTCTCTATGATCTGGTCCTGGGAGCGCGTCTTTTGGTTCTCATAAATCTCTTCGTAATTAAACCTTTTCAGGCGGTTTAAGGCAACACCCACCTCATCTGAGAAACCTATCCTGCATATGCCGTCTGTTCTGCTTGATGTCATCAGGTCAAGGGTGAGGTGGTTGATAATCTCCCGCTCATCATCACCGAGGACAGACCGTATGTCTGCGGGAAGATCAGAAAAACCGGCTATCAGGCCAACTTCAGCTGCATCCCTGAGATCGCGGGCGATATAGGCGATGGTATCGGCAAACCGGACGACACACCCTTCCGGTGTGGCAGGGATCACCGCTTCTCCGGCGGCAGCTCTCTTCAGGCGCTCATGAAAGGCTGCAAACCCGTCTTTTTCCGGTATTGGATCAGGAGTCAGCTCTGTTGCATTTGATTCTCCGTCATGGCAGAGGATTCCGTCAAGCACCTGGAGGGTGAGGTCAAGATTTTCAATCTCATCCAGGAAACGGACACCCTGGACATTGTGCCGAAATGATCCGATTCTCTCGTTTTGACAGATCCGGGAGAGGCACTTCTCTCCAAAATGGCCAAAGGGAATATGGCCGATATCATGGCCAAGCGCAATCGCTTCAAGGAGATCCTCGTTCAGGCAAAGGGATCTCCCGACTGTGCGGGATATCTTTGAGACGAGCTGAACATGGAGGACGCGATGGGTGATATGATCATTTTCGACAAGAGAGAATACCTGTGTCTTGTCGATGTAGCGTGCGTATGCCCGCGAATGGAGAATACGATCTGCGTCACGGGAGTACGGCGACCGGATATCTTCCTTTTTCCGATCATATCTCCGGATTGCATCGCCTGAACGTGTGGCATTTTCTGCAAAGAGGGCTTCCCGTTTCAAAAGATAGTCACGTGTCCGTTCAAGGAGATCGCCTGGTGGGATCATGGGTGTGAAGAGTGTTGTCCTCACGGATAATCAGGATGCCGGAAGGGGATAAAATGGTGGGGTATTGTATGAGGTGTTTCGTTTTCAGGAGAGGGGGGGGCGAATCACCCCTCACGTTGCTTTCGGAGTTCCATAATACCCGCTACAACAGAATCAAAATCTTTTTCAAGCCACTGTTTGCGATCTCGTGTATAGTCTCCGCTGCCATGGGAATAACTCTGGATAAAGCGGATAGTATCTACAGGGCCAAGGTGTTTTATCAGCACTTCAAAACCCTTGATCCTGACTTCATTGAGTGTTTTTGTTTCCATTTGATTCCACCTCCATGAGCCATTGTACTGGATTGTTTACAATAGTAGAGAGTATATCTTTGTGCTTCTTAATACCTCTGACGAGCATGTCATCGGTTGTAAGAAATATGGCATTGCAACTTTCAGCAGATGCAATATGCAAAGCATCGAATGTATCAATACCCAAATTATGAATAAATCGGGCACGAGCAATAATATCTGTATTAATCGGTATTCTCTCGCTAGAATATTGAAGAATATTTTCAACCGATTTTTTTCTTTCTGCATCTATCATTTGGGCGATCTCATATTCTACAACCTCACTGCTAACGAAAACCCAATTAACCATACACTGGCTGATTATTGCAATTATCGCTTCGGTCTCTATTCTGATCCGGTGTGACTCCTGATCATCAAAAGGTCGGCATAAACAGCACACATCAAAATATACCTTCATGAACTCATCCAGTGCCACTATTAACCCACATCCACTTAAAACCAGTGTTTATTCGAATATAGCCATTCTATCAAGTCGATGCGGGAAAGTATGTTGTTTACCTGGGATCCAGAGACTACAATCAAGCAGGAAGAAAATTTATGACTCTTCTCCAAAATTCTGATTGCCAGGTTTTCCTGAATTCTTCGGAACGTGGGAAAAGATCCTGAGTAGAGATCCTGATGCAGCAACCGGATAATTGGGAGTTGAGTGAAGCAGTTGCGGCGCGGGTATCGGGGGGCGGGGTCAATCGATGAGGATCAGGCGGACAGAGGTGATAAGCCCTTGCTCGAAAGAGCAATCCGTCAGGACGATTCGTAGAATCGGGGCATATCTCCTCTGGCTGCCCCCGGAGTATTCCCGCCCCTCCCGCGCCAGCATCTGCGTTCAGCCAGTACAACCTCTCTTGCGAAGCATTTGCGGACGGGAACGCGGGCGGTGGGGGCTTCTGACACGCAAATATCAGAGCCCTTATCCAACGTAACCCCATGCCTATCTCTGACTCTTCTACTACCAATAAGCTTAAGGACAGAAGATGAAGTAAATTTATGAATGTCAGAATATATTATGAATTTTACTAATTACATTGGTCAGACAATAGCGAATTGAGACTATTCATGTATTATTATGACCTTTGGATAGTAATGACCTTCAGAAATATGGAGAAGAACCCGTAAAGTGCAACCCGGAAAGAGGGTGCAATTCAAGTGAAACTAATGGAGCGGGAAGAAGACATGAGCAGATACTTTTACCTCTGATCAGGGTGAGTACCACCGAAAGGAGGCGATGACGTCTGGACATCAGGGAAGAAGACGAAATGGAGGTGCTCCAGAGGAAGGTGCTCAGGGATGGCAAGAGTGTGAATATTCTGGTTGAACAACTCACCCATGTCAGCATCCCGTACCGGGTGAAGGCGGCAACCGAACTTGGAAAGATTCACCATCCACTTGCGGTATCTGCGCTTATCCGATCCCTCTCTGATCCGGAGGGCGATGTGGTCTTTGTCGTGATCAGGTCACTTGGTGCCATTGGGGATCCGGATGCGGTCGAGCCCCTGATCAGCTGTCTTGATGGTGCAGACCGCTGGATCCGGCGGGGGGTGGCTTCTGCGCTCGGGGAGATCCATGACCCTCGCGCTATTCCCACACTCTCACGCCTGCTTGGAGATGAGCGGGCAGAGGTCCGGGCAGCGGCTGCAGAGGCGCTTGGGAAGATCGGCGATCCTGCTGTTGCTGAACTGATCCGTCCCCTGCTTGAGGATGAAAAAGATATTGTCCAGGATGCCGCATGGGAGGCGCTCCGGGTGCTCTCGGAGCGGACAGAAGGATAAGAGCAGCAATGGAAGTGCTATTAGCGCTACAGGCCTCAATGCGGGGCGGTTTGCAGCAGCAGGAGAGTCAGAACAGGAGAAGAGTCAGAGATGGAGGAGAAAACGCGATCAGAACAGGGGGTTCTGACCTGTTCTCTCGAGAGAGCAATATAATAACTTACGGTTTCCGTCTTGCATTCTCCCTGACATATGCAACCCCTTCCTCATCCCGCACCCGAAGAAGATAGGTGCCAAAACATGGCTTTGTATAGGGGAGTATAACAGTATCTTCACCCTCAATAGCAAGTGCAATCGGGGGGACTCCGATCATCCGCTTTTCAAAGAGGAGAAATCCTGGATCAACGAAGTAAATCTCGCTGAAGTGCTTCTCGATATATGCCCTGCATTCTTTGAATGAGGTATATTCAAGTATTACCTCATATCCAAGGTTCTGTACGCATCCCATCCTGCATCACCAGAAAATTGTGAGAGAGCAATTGGCGGGTTCAGGCAGCCTGCTTCCAAACACTACAAATGATTGCTGATTTTGAAATAGACGACATTTCTTTAGAAAATCTATCCTCAATATCATGTCACCCACCCCATCAGCTGGTCCAGTCTTCTCCTGATTTTGTTTGGGTTATGGACTGCCGGGTCCATCACGAGATCACATGGTATTTCCAGATCTGTGGTGAGTTCTTCGGCATTCCTGCCAAAGACAAGCACAACCATGCGTCCCTGAAAGAGAAAGCGGATCGTCTGTGTATAGGATACGCCCGCATCACTGTGGACGAAGGAAAAAACCAGATCCGGTATTCTTTGTTCTGCAGATACTTCTTCAATACATCGTTCAAGCTCAACAAGCTCCCGGATGTACACCTTCTTGGGATCCGAGACCTTGAGAAGGTGCAATACTGCAGGATTCCCGGCAATGGTCAGGTTCCAGCCGTCGTCATTGAGCCGGTCAGCAAGATAGAGGGCCAGTGCCTGCTGTACCGGGACTTCCGGACAGCCAAGAACGATGAGTGCGTCTTTTGGTTCCTCGTCCTGGATCTGCAATCCGGAGACCTTCCCCTGACTGAGCATGATAGCTGATGGTCTGCCTGCGATACCTGATGACATAGGTCAGGTACATGCCTTGGTGCTTCTTGGGGATAAACAATACTGATCCCGGTCATTGCCAGGGGGCAGGTGGGAAGAGGCCGGGAGAGGTGTTCCCCTGAATCAGGAAGTTTATGACGCTGTATGATCCAGATTAGTATACGCTATGCAGGTGATTCTTCCAGACAGGAGTAGCCATACCCTCCCACCAGACCCGGTTCAAATCACTGAACTGCTCCGAATGTATGGATGCAACCCGACAACCGTGATCGTTATCAGGAATGGAACAGTTGTGCCGGAAGATGTCATGGCAGAAGGAGATGATCTCATCAGGATCGTTGCTGTCTCACATGGAGGATGAGTACATACCTGCTGGTCATTGAATTAGTTTTCTGGATGGTAGAAAATGGAAGAGCAGATGGTACAACAGCCTGGTGAGCAGGATGAGGGATGCTCCATATGCACAAAACCAGCTGTTGCCAGGCTCACCTCCCCTGACCGCCTGCTCTGTGCAGACCACTTCAGAATGGATTGTGAAGAGCGGGTGAAGTCAGCGATCATGACCATGATAACTCCCGGAGACCGGATTGCTGTTGGTCTCTCCGGCGGCAAAGACAGCACCGCTCTTCTGTTGATCCTGACTGAGATTCTGGATCCACCAGGAGACGTCTCCCTCACCGCCATCACCATTGATGAGGGTATTGACGGATACCGCGAGGAGACGAGAGCTGCTGCAACGAACCTGACCCGGCAGCTTGGGATCGACCAGATCGAAATATCGTTCTCCGAACTGTATGGACATGATCTTGATGCAATGCTTGCCGGCCGGGAAAACGAAGCCTGCACTGTCTGCGGCGTGCTCCGGAGGCGTGCACTGCTTGAAGGAGCACGCAGGGCGGGGGCAACAAAGATAGCAACCGGCCATAACCTTGATGACGAGAGCCAGTCAGTCCTGATGAATGTCCTGAGAGGGGATCTTCCCCGGCTCGTGATGGATACCGCTTCCGGATACCCGGACTGCTTCATTCCGAGGATAAAACCGCTCTCCCCCCTCTCGGAGAAAGAGATTGTCATCTACCTGATGGTCAGGGGAGCGTTTCCGGATCTGCCTGAATGCCCGTATGCCCATACCGCACTCCGGGGTGAGGTCCGGGAGATGATTGCCGAGCTGGAGCTGCACCATCCCGGAACAAAGATGAACCTTATCGCAGCACGTGACGGAGTACGGGAACTATTTGGGGGAGACTGTGCCACAGATGCGTTACCGGGGAGTGGTAGTGTGACCTGGTGCCGGCGCTGCGGTGAGGTCTGTAGCGGGGATATCTGTTCTGTCTGCCGGGTGCTGAGCGGGCTGGATACGTAATTTGAAGGAACAGGATGCTTTTTTTATGGGCAAAGACATCTGGTTGAGATATGAAGAAAAGAGAGATAAGAGAAGAGAGCGATTGGAGTACTACAGGGGATAATACGTGCTGTCTGAAGACGAACAGGAACGATACATCCGCCAGATCATGATGATTGGCGAAGACGGCCAGGAGAGACTGAAGCAGGCAACCATCTTCATAGCGGGAGCTGGAGGTCTTGGATCACCCATCGGGCTCTACCTTGCGGCTGCCGGTGTGGGCAGACTGATTCTTGCAGATTATGATACCGTTGATCTCTCGAACCTGAACCGCCAGGTACTTCATGGAACTGCCGATCTCGGGAGGAGAAAGGTTGATTCTGCCCGCCGGAAACTTGAGGCAATCAATCCTGAGATAACAATCGAGACCGAGTCTGTCACAATTGATGATAACAACCTGCCGGAGTTAGTCGGTGATGCTGATGGTATTGTTGATGCGATGGATAACTTCGGAACACGATATCTCTTGAACAGAGCGGCGCTCCAAAAGGAGATCCCGTTCTTCCATGGAGGCATAAACGGATTCTCAGGCCAGGCAACAACGATAGTGCCGGGAACGACAGCCTGCCTCAGGTGCATCTTCCCCCATCCCCCGCCACAGGAGACGTTCCCGGTGCTTGGAACAACTGCCGGGTTCATCGGTGTGGTGCAGGCAAACGAGGTTCTCAGGTATCTCCTCGGCAGAGGTGAGCTCCTCACAAACCGGCTGCTCCTCTGGGATGGCGAACGGGCGAAAGTGGATGAGATAGCAGTTGAACAGAACCCATCCTGTTCGGACTGCGGACGCAGGTGAGACAGAAGAGGTGGGGGTGTTGTCATGCAGATGACACCCTGGAGCAGGGATGGGTCAGCCGGCATAGAGATTGTATAATAGAGAGTGACTGATTACCAGGATAACAAGAGGATAACAAGAGGAGAAAGGAGCTATGAAAGAGAGAAGAGATGAACATATTATCGAGGCGATTGGCAGGGCACGTATTGTGATCAGGGATGGTGAAGTCATCACGGTCAGCAAGCCACTGATCCGCGACTGCCCGCTTGCGAAGCGGTTTGCATATCCGATCCCGGAGATGACAGAAGAGCATATTGCCACAAACATTGCCCACCGGATACAGGCATTCGGGATGTGCACCCCGGACCGGCAGGTCGAGGATGACCGGGAATTTGTCGGGTTCGGTGCTTCCGAGATGATCAGTTTCGGGATGAAAGCCGGCATGCTGGATGCGGCAGTTCTTGCCTGTGATGGTGCAGGAACGGTCATTGCGACACGGCCATCAATGGTACAGGGAATTGGTGGGCGGATGTCGGGGCTTGTCTCCACCACACCATACCAGTCGGTGATTGATCGGATAGAGGCTGGCGGAGGTATCGTCATCTATCCTGAGACTGCAACAATTGATCAGGTTGGAGGCGCTGCCCGTGCGTTTGCAGAAGGGTTTACCGGAATCGCAGTCACGGTGGCACTGCCGCAGGACGCAGAAGCCATACGGGGGCTGTATCCGAATGTGCTGATCATTGGTGTCCATACAACCGGGCTCACCTGGGAGGAGGCAGAAGCGCTCGTGGACGCATCTGATCTTGTGACAGCCTGTGCGTCAGGGCCAGTCCGGCAGCTTGCCGGTGAGAGAGCGCTTTTGCAGGCCGGGATATCGGTCCCGGTCTTTGCAATGACAGAGAAAGGAAAAGAACTGATCATCGAAAAGATCCGGCAGTCTGGTGAACAGGTCCTGATCAAACAAGCAAAGCTCCCGGCAACCGGGGGAAATATGCCGGAACCGCTGGTGTAGAGGGCTGGTTTACTCTTTTTTTTAGTGTTTGTTTCTGAACAGAACCAGCTCTTCACAGAGCTCCCCAAGATATTCGTCCATTGAGAGTGAACCTTCCTGGAAGGCACAATCCCCCTGCTCAACGATCAGGTTGATGACATCTGTTGTCGGGAGGATGAGATCAATTTTGACACCCGCCTGCTCTGCCCCCCTGATGAATGCCTCCCGGAAGATCCCAAGGCAGTAGGCGATCCGGTACCGGTAGAGATGGCGGGTCTTCTCCAGGTACCCTGCGACCCGGTCGGTCTCGATCCTGAGAAAGTCATCAAGGACCTGCTGGTCATTGCATTTGCCGAGCATGTACTTGTAATGGGCATAGGGGTACATCTCCTCAAGCTCTGACGGCACAATCCCGCAGGTTCCAAAGACAACGATATGATACTGATCTTCAGAGAAGACCTGTGAGATGATCATTTTGATGAGCTGGTGGCTTGGGCTTGTGCTGTAGGGCTTCCGCATGGCACAGGGAATGAATATACCGATATCCTTTGGCTCGACAGCATACTCATTGATGATGTACCGGTGGGACTCCTCAAATTCTCGCAGGTAGAAGGGGGGGTCGGTGAGGAGGGGCTTTTCGTTTGGGTTTATTGTGCCGCCCATGGTTGTCTGATAGATGTTGGTGGTGACGGGGGATGAAGGGTGTGGATGAGTCTATAGCAGATCAGGGGGAGAGGTGAAGAGACGGGGTGTCACGATAGGCGGCTTCTGGCTGTTCCTCTGAAGAGATGGAGAAATTTTATCACTTTTAAGGTATTCAATAACACAAAGTTCGATCATTTGACGAGAATGTTTATTACACGTTCCAATCAATCATACAGTATCGGGATCCGCTGTGTGAGAGAGGAACACCCATTATTTCAGCGTTTGCTTCCTGGGGCTTCAATAAACGAGTGAAGAAAACAAAGCAGGCGATGTGGTGTTGCCCATAAAATGAATTTTTTTCTTTGGAGTTGTGTTCCATGAAACAGAAAACAAAAGTTGGTTTGCTCATAACCTCGTGCTTTTTCGTATTGCTTTTTCTTGCCATTATCCTCATACGTCATTATGAAGGCGCAATTCATGGGATTTCAGAGGGCGTGTTCATATTTGGAGTCACACTGGGAATGGCGTATGCATATGTCCTATCTCGCATAGATTCACACTTTACAAAACGGGGAGAGGGGGAAGCGTTATGAATAGTACAGGTAGAGAGTGGATGATCGTCATTATTCTGCTATGCTGTATCGTTTTCAGCAATGGAATAGTGTATGCTACCGGTCATCTGGTTGAAGAGAATGAGATCGGATTGTCACATACCCTGCTTTCGGTGACAGAAACAGAACAAGCCACACAAATTGCTTCAGATACGCACATTCAGGGCGATACAGTGGCCTATAGCGGATCTAAAAGTGTTTTTAGCGCTTTTTACCACCCTGTTCTTCTGGCAGGCACCATGCTTGGAGTTGTGCTCTTGTTTGTCGTCATATACTATCGCAAATGGAAGTGGAGAGAGGGAGAAAACAGATAAAACTGGTAATTGATCTCTTCTGCGTCACCCCCTGCCACGCCTGCAACAGGTGTAGCCCTGGAGGCTGGCAGATTATAACACATCAACTATTCGGACTATCATCTTCTGCTTCAGCCTGAAGGCCATCAATTGAGCGGTCTTTTGAAATAATGATAGATCCATACGACATCAACAAGTTCCCATCCCTGCTGACCATATTCATTTAAAATTTTTGTTGTTCGTTCCCCCATCCCAACAATTGCCACACATAGATACTCATACTTTTGCATTATCCGGTCACTCCTGGTTCTGTTGCTCTGTTTCTATCGTGAAACAGGATTCCCTGCTCATACTATCCTTCTACAGGAATGCTCATAAATATTGGTTTTTTTCCTGCCTCTGAATCTCTTCTCTAAACATATGAGACAGGAGAGCTTGTTTCCCACCTCTGCTGGCAATCATCAAACTGTCTCCCGGTATAGGTATGATGCTATTTTGTTTGGAGGTCCCAGAGGATCAGGGATCATAGGTGGCAAATAGAGATGTATAGGTATAGTATCGCCGGAGCAGGCTGGTTTACAATAACCACAATTATTAAAAATTTGTAAACCAAACACACACCAGAGACGGTGATTGAGGTGGTTTCAAAGAATATAATCGGGGAGCGGATCAAAGCCGCCCGGAAGATGGCGGGTTTATCACAGCAGGTTCTGGCCGACCAGGTTAACATATCAAAAATGATGATCTCCAAGTACGAAAACGGTCTGGCGATTCCGGGATCGGGGATGTTGCTTGCGCTTGGAAAGGTACTTGGTGTGAGGGTAGAGTACTTTTTAAGGCCAGTATCAGGTACACTGCAATTACCCAGATACCGGCGGAGGAAAGCCCTCCCGAAGAGAGAAGAAGCAATGATCCTCGCCCGCACCCAGGACTGGCTTGAGCGGTACCTGACAATCGAGCGGATTCTTGGAGAAGAGCAATACCTCGATCTACCGGGTCAGGATGACTGCAGGATCAGGTCACCGGATGATATTGAGGATCTGGCTCTAAAGATCAGAAAAGACTGGTCACTTGGCCTTGAACCCATCATGAATGTGATCGATCTCCTTGAGCAGCATGGGATCAGGGTTTTTGTAGTTGCTGCATCTGAGAAGTTTGATGCCCTGACCCTCTGGTATAACGAACACCCGATCATTGTTGTGAATAAAAATATGACCTGGGGCAGGCAGCGGTTCAGTCTCGCTCATGAACTTGGTCATCTCCTGTTGAAGATAGAGCCTGAGTTTATAACGGCCATCGGGATGGATTCCTGGCTCACTCCTGGAAAAAATACTATTCAGGACAGTGGAGTGTGGAGCGTTGCAGAAGCGGGGGTACGATCCGAGGAAATTCCTGAAAAAGTCTCTGAATTCGCAGCAAAACGCTTTGCTGCTGCGTTTCTTGTGCCATGTGATTCTGTTGTCAATGAACTGGGCTCAAAACGAACACGACTTGAGTTCCGTGAGCTCCGGCTCCTGAAACTGAAGTACGGGTTGAGTATGGCAGCATGGGTATACCGGGCAAAGGATTGCGGTATCATCAATAAAGATGCAACAGCACGCCATTGTATAGAACTGAATGCCCGTGGATGGCGAAAGAAAGAACCAGGAGAGAAGCCGCCAGAGTTTCCCACACGAATGAAGCTCCTCCTCCTTCATGCCCTGAGCGAAAAGATGATCACAGAATCACGCTACCTGGAGCTGGCTGATAACGATGAGTTGGTGGAGAATGACGCAGATCCGGTCTCTTCCACTCAGGTGAACCATGGGATGGAGGAGACGTGTGGGTAGAGAGATCAGCATGAATGAAGCACCAGATAAAGGTGACAAGAAAGAGATCACCTGTATTCTCGATGCATCGGTCATGCTGGATCTCATTGTAGGGGAGATAGAGAGCTGCCTTCTCTCCTGTCCGTGTATGTTCATCACTTCGGATATCATCGCCGATGAGGAGATCAACCGATCATATACCCGCACTCAGTTACAAGAACTTGGAATCAGTATCAATGAGCTTGAACCAGATGAATTAATCAGGATTATGGAAATCATGGAGAGACACCCTGAACTCTCTCCCAAAGACCTCTCTGCCTATCTCTTTTCGGTCAAGTATGGCGGAATCCTGATATCAGGTGATGGAGCCCTAAGAACGTTTGCTGAAGCTCACCAAATCACCTGCCATGGAACGCTCTGGCTTCTCGATCATCTGGTGAACAGAAGACTGCTCGTTCCTCCTGAAGGAGCCAATGCTCTAAAGAGAATGTTAAAGGGAAAGCGCTGGCTCCCAAGGGCAGAGTGCGAAATGAGAATACAGGTGTGGAGAAGAAGACTCAGGTAGTGGATTCGTCAATGAGAGGGGGCGTATTTTGCCGTTCTATGACGGTTGGCACACCAATCATTCATTTACCTGATGCTCTGCTCCCCTGATCAGAACAATATGTTCCAGCCTCCTGATACACCAGCTCTATTCATTGGAGCAGAACCCGGAAAGCGTTGGAGCTAATACCCGGAAAAAACCAGTTCAGAGATTAAACCCGATATTTCAGAACAATGTAGTCCCCTTCAGCCGGATATACATCCCATACACCCCAAGACCGACCAGGCATGCCCATGGCACAAGCAGCATAGCCATGATCCCGCTGCCTCCTGTTGTAAATGCCAGAATGAGTAGAGAAAGACAGAGCAGTCCGGCCGCCTGAACCCGTCCTTTATCAAGGGGATCTCCGGTTTTGTCACCAGGAGATCGAACCTGTCCGGGCCTCGTTATAACGGAGAGGAAGAGAAGGGGTGCAAGGAGAAGAAGCCAGGATAGGGGAGATGAGCCGGGTAAAATCATATGAGGAAGATCTCCATAGAGAAGAAGACCGATCATTCCAGAAAATCCAATGGCAGCAAACCAGCATTGGCGGGGATTTGGATCTTTTGACCTCCAGTCAATGAGAAAAGCCAGCACAGCTGCTGGTCCAGCCACCCAGAACCCCCCCTGGAAGAGCCAGCCGCCCAGCAGGAGAAGGGCTGCTGAGTCAAGCACCCCGGCTGGCTGGCCGGTTGTCCGGTTTATTATCCTGAGAAGCAGCAGCAGGAAGAGAGCGACAAGAAGTCCTGGCTGCGGGATGAAGGCGAAAAGGCAGATGCAGATCAGGGGAGGCAGAAACGCAGCATACTCAGAGTCCGGATCAAGCTCCCTTGCAATTGCCCATGCAAGAAATACTGCAAGAGCCCACGACGTTCCCGACAGGATCCCGCCTGCGAAGTCAGCACCCAGGTATAGGGAGAGGCCAAGCCCTCCGGCAAAAACAAGGAGCGTCAGGATGGTGATCGCATTGTTCGTCGGGTACGAGGGATCAAGGGGACGGGCAATGGTTGTCAGCTGCTGCATGGGTATAGACCAGTCAGGGAATGGTCAGCCATCTGGAGCGTTCGGAAACACTTTTGCCAGACAGCTGTCCAAAGAGCGGTACTTACCGCAACCCCCCCTCTATTGTGATCGTCTTCTCTTCAATCGGCATATCCACTCCTGCCTCCTCAAGTGCCCGTTCAACAACATACCGCAGGCCGCTGCAGCAGGGAACCTCCATATGAACCACCAGAATCGAACGGAGCCTGTGATAGGTGAGGATCTCAGTCATGGTCTGAATATACCCTTCAATATCCGAATCAAGTTTCGGGCAGAAGATCAGAAGGACACGATCTTTCAGAAAGTCCGCATGGAAGTTTCCGTATGCAAACGGGACGCAGTCCGCAGAGATGAGGAGATCCGCATCATCAAAACAGGGGGCAGCCGGATTGAGAAGGCGGAGCTGGACAGGCCACTGCCGCAGCTCTGAAGCGCCGCTGCCCATCCCGGCATCCCCGGCAGTATCCCCTGCCCTGCTGATGGGTCCCCCGCTGCTGCCGGGGCAGTCAGGGTGGGTGCAGGCATCACCCTGCGGCCCACGTTCCTGGTAGGGTACAGGTATATCATGTTCCTGGAGGTAGGCAACCGCCTGTTCATAGAGATCCAGCTGGCCATGTGAGTCAAGATGTTCAAGATGGGCACGGATCACCGCATCGCCTTTCCGGACGATACCACGCATCACCTCCCATTCGTCATAGGGCTCTGCCTCGCGTTCGATGATGGATATGGCACCCTCCGGACAGGTACCGATACAGGCGCCAAGTCCGTCGCAGAAGATATCACTGATCAGCCTTGCTTTTCCCTCAATGATCTGGATTGCACCTTCCGGGCAGTCGGGGATGCATTCACCGCAGCCGGTGCAGAGCTCGTCATTAATACTGATAATCTGTCGTTTCATGGGTTTTACCTCTGATATTTGAATTATTGTGGCAGTGGTTCACAGAAGAGATCCCGCAGACCATCCATAAGACACGTTCAGACACCATAACGTATAGTACAACTATTTACCCCCATCCATACTCCCGCTCCGAAACCCTTCGAGATCGAGGGTGACATAGCAGAATCCAAGTTCTCTGACAATCTTCACGATCTCCTGCCTTCTGGCAAGGACAATTGGAAATTCATCAGGATGTACCTCAATTCTGGCACTATCCCCATGAGCACGGAGGCGGCACTGCGAAACGCCGAACTTCCTGAGAACCGCCTCACCAGCTTCAGCCCCAAGCAATGTCTCAGGCAGAACCCGATTCCAATAGGGGATCCGGGTGGCAAGACAGGCATCTGAGGGTTTGTTCCAGAATGAATAGCCACAATTTCGTGCCAGCTCCCGGACACCGTTCTTATCGATTCCGGCTTCAATGAAGGGATGGATAATCCCTTCTGCATCGGCGACAGCAAGGCCCGGCCTGTATTCACCACGATCCGAGAGATTTGCACCATCCGCAACGACCGCACCCTCAGCAAGCTCTTTGAGGATGCGTGATGAGGCCTGTTTGCAGAGTGCGCAGCGATCAAATGGGTTCTCGCAGAACTGTTTGTCTTCAAGGATTGGAAACGGCACTATCTCCAGATCAATACCGATCTCTTCTGCAATCAGAAGAGCATCAGCATATGCATGCCGGGAGAGGAGAGGTGAGTCAAGGAGGGCGAACCTGGCCATCCCCGGGATCGTCCGGGCAGCAATCGCAGCAAGAACCGAGCTATCCACACCGCCTGAGAATGAGATGATGAGGGGAGCTTTTGCTCTCAGCACTGCCTGTAGTTTCTGTATTTGATCATTCATCCTCAACCCGGCCACCCTGCCAGAGCCCTCCCCGGTAATCAGGAAGAGAGGATTCCCTCGGTCCAGACCGGTACACCTGGAAAATTGTTAAGGTATCAGACGATAAATATCTTCGCTATCGGCCCAGTATTCCCCGGTTATTCTGGCTGAATCGTATCGTTGGTTGAGAGAAACAAAGAGAGAAAGCAATGAAGATCAGAGTGCAGTCATTTGCCCGGTTTCGGGAGATATTTGGATCAGAACAGATCAGGGAGATGGAGGAAGGCGCAACACTTGCAGCACTCCTTCTGGAGATGGCAGCAGAGAACCATGCTGCTCGCGCTGCCCTCTTTGATGAGAACGGAACCGTGCGACGGTACATCATCCTGATGCTGAATAAAAAACGCATTGACAGGGAAGAACTGGAGAAAACCACCCTCTCGGATGGGGACGAGCTGGCACTCTATCCACCGGTTGCCGGAGGCTGAATACTATGGTTGTGACAGTCACGCACGAAGACTTTGCTATCAACAGGCTGATTGAGGAGAGAAAAAACCCTGAGATGGGCGCAATGGTCTCCTTCATCGGGGTTGTCAGGGATGACGGGATTGAGCGGATCGAGCTTGAGGCACACCAGGAGGTTGCTGTCGAGGAGCTTGAGGTGATCCGTGATGAGGCGTTTGCGAAGTTTCCGATCAAGTCCGTTGATATCATCCACCGGATCGGAGATCTGAATGTCGGCGACAACATCGTCCTGATCCTGGTCGGGGCAGGCCACCGGCGGGAAGCCTTTGAAGGATGCGAATACATCATAGAGCGGCTGAAGGAGCGGGTTCCGATCTGGAAGAAGGAGTATACAAAAGAGGGAGAACGCTGGGTTCCGGGCAAAGGTGAATGAGGTTGGTATTATGAATACATAATATATGCAACTGAATAAAAAATGTATTCATAATGCCCTTCATAGCAGATCACTGAAGCAGACGCAGACACACGGAATCATCACCAGAGCGTCCCGTCTGCCATCTCTGCATACTCGCACTCTTCGCACATCCTGCCAAGTGCATCCCACTCACGGTCGGTATAGGGGCCAAGAGATCCTTTCCCACAGTACTCACAGGTGCGATACCTGCCGGGCGAGGTATCAGGTTTTGGCGAGAGTGCGGATCTGATACGGTCAAGAAAACCCATAAAACACATCCATGATGAACGTAGACCTTAAATAAACCTTTTTTCTGGAGTTAGTCTCCACTGAAGCCAGTCAGATCGGTTTGCCATGTCTGATTGTCAGAAGGATGCTCTGGATTAATAAGTATTATGGAAAACATATAACTATCAAAATATAATACCCCGATATCATGCACACCCATCTCCGCCTCCTCCTCTACGGGACACTCACCTGGCTCATTCCTTTCGTCTTCTCCCTCTTCCTGTATAGACCCGATTGGCACGCTTGCAATTGATATGTTCGCCTTCAATAGCCTGATTACCATCTCAGGCGCAGCAGGCGGCACCCTCCTCATAGACCTCTGCCAGGGGTTCCTCCCTCCAAGGCACACAAAGGCTTGCAGCCGGTATAGCAGTCGGCACCAGCTGGCCTTTTGATCAACTGGGCACTCGGACCTTCTGGTGAATGGTCGCTCGCTTCGGTATGGGTGAGCCGGAGTGGTTATATTGAGATCAGCTCACGGTACCAGGTCAGCCCGGCAATGGCAATCCTTTGCCTTGGCTTCGGCTGAGCCTGGAAGTTAATAAAAGAGAAGAATTCCAGAATACCAGCCTGAGCCTACCAAAGCCTGAACCCGCAGGAATGGCCCTGCTTTCTGAAGTACTGCTGGTGGTACTCCTCGGCTGGCCAGAAGATTCTGGCAGGCAGAATCTCTGTGACGATCGGCCTGCGAAACCGGCCCGATGCATCCATCCGGTCACGTGAAGCGATCGCCTGCTGGTATTGCCTATCAGAATGGGTGAAGATGGCTGATCGGTACTGGCTCCCGATATCCGGGCCCTGCCGGTCTTTTGTTGTCGGATCGTGGAGAGACCAGAACCTGATCAGCAGATGATCATATGGAACACGAGAGGGATCAAAGACTACTTCAACTGCTTCTGCATGACCGGTTGTCCCGGTGCAGACCTCCTCGTACGTCGGATTGGCAACACTCCCGCCACTATAGCCGACCCGTGTCGATACAACACCGGCAATCTCTGCAAACGCAGCCTCAACACCCCAGAAGCAGCCTGCAGCAAAGGTTGCTTTCTCATATTCCGTCATAATGTCAGGTTCAGGCAAACCGTTCGAACCGCTCCTTAGAAACACCACAGATAGGACATTTCTCAGGAGGGTTCTCCCTTGCACAGAGATATCCACAGACCTTGCACCGGAGAACCGGCAGAGAGAACCCGCCAGCCACAGCGGCTGCTTTCTTAGCCCGCGCTGTTCGTGGCGGCCGACGCTCCGGAATAGGCTGAATCTCCTCCCGGCCGCTCTTTACCGCTTCTGAGACATAGAGCGAGCAATAGCAGGCACCATATGCAATCACATCCGCATCACGGTAATCACAGGGGCAGATGATATCGAGATCGTCCTCCTTTTTTCCGGTTGATAGGCGGCACGGACAGGATGGATAGCCATACCGCCTTGTATTCACGATGACCCCCTTCACAAGCGCCCGGACAGCCTCCCGATCAGGGCTCAGGCTGTACCCGTGGCTTGATGCCTCGTTCTCCAGCACCTCTTCAAGCGCGTCAATCTCCTCAATTGAGGGTTCGTCAATCTTCATCCAAGCACCTTCCGGATCTCTTTTTCCTTGTATCCGATGATGACATCTTTTCCATTGATCACCAGTGTTGGAAACGATCCCGCCGGGTTGAACCGCTCCACCTCAATTAGGATCTGATCGAGCTCGTCAGGCTGAAGAAGATCCGCATAAATATACCTGAATTTCACATTCAGGCTCTGGAGAAGTTCTTTTGTCAGATTGCACCACCGGCATGTGGAGAGGGCATAGAGCACCAGATCTCCCCGATCCTCTCCATCAACAACAGTATATTCCATAGATATCCAGACAGTTTCCAGAAAACTTAAGAGTATCGGAAGGGATACTCAGCAGCATTGGAGCCCGCATAGAGAGAACCCGATCCGGATGACTCCGATAAGACCGGTTTATACTCATGAGCAACACCCATTTTTTTGCGGATGCAAAACCAATCCAAAGGCTTTATAATGGTTTGATCCGAGTACAATTCAGAGAAGGGGGTTGCCATGAACGAAGAGCGAGAGGGGAATGGTACTGAGTTTGAGATGTTGAAGCGGACCTTCCATGCAATCGAGGATCCGATCTTCTTCCTTGATATGGACGGAATCATACGCTATGCAAACACGGCTTCGGCTGATCTCCTCCAAAGGCCCCTGGACGGGATCATCGGAGTACACTGCCACCGGGTTGTACACCAGACCCTGACACATATCCGCGGATGCCCGTTTGTGAAGGCAAAACAGACAAAGCAGCGGGAGACCTACACCGTCAAACTCGGGGATCACTGGTACCAGGTGGCAATTGATCCGGTTCTCACACGTGACGGGGAGATGACCGGTGCAGTGCATATCCTGACGAATATTGACACAATAAAGAAGAATCACGAACTCCGTGCTATCCTCGGGGCAATCATCGAGACAACCCATGACCCGATCATCGGCGAGACTCCTGATGGACGGGTCATCTCATGGAACAAAGGCGCAGAAGAGACCTTCGGCTATACCGCAGAAGAGATGGTCGGGGAAAGCATCATCACCATAATACCAGAACCCCTCCGCGATCAGTGGAAAAAGACACTTCAAAAGGTGCAGCGGGGCGAACCTGTTCAGGATATCGAGACACGGAGGATCACAAAGGACGGAAGAGAACTCGAATTATCACTCTCACTCTCCCCGATCCTTGATGAGCGGGGGATCACCACCGGAATTGCTGTCATCGGACGGAATCTCACCGAGATTCGAACGGCTGAACGGGCTCTGGTCGCCTATATCACCGAGGCAGCTCTCAGGCTGAAAAACCCGGTTCAGATCATTGCGCACACCCTTGAGGAACTGAGTGAACTCCATATCAGGGGAGAGATTGATGATGAGGAATTTACCTCAGGTATCAGGATCCAGGCGCGGCACGCCTACCAGATCGTCGAGAATATCCAGGAACTCCAGCAGGGAATCATCCATAATATGAATGACATTCCAGAAACCTACAGGAAGTTCCTGATGGATGAGGAGTAATCCGGCATGGGATTTATGGACGCCAACGAGTCATCGATATACCTCTACATCTCTGAAGCCGCCAGGATGAAGATGACAAACATGGAGATCGTGTCACAGCTCACCGCACAGGGCACTGCCTGCATCATTGTAACAACAAACATTCCCTCCTCAATCCTGACAAACCTCTATACAAAACAGGGTATCGCTATCGAGAGACTTCATTTCATTGATGCCATCACGAAGTATTCGCTTGGAAGTGTGCCGGTCAACAGTACAAACACTACCTTCACCTCAAACCCCGGTAACCTGACCGAACTGGGCATCGCCATATCAGAGGCATTAAAGAAGAGATCCGGGGAAGATACCGCACTCATCTTTGATTCGATCAGTACGCTTCTCATCTACCTCTCTTCAGCCAACATCTCAAAATTCATCCACTTCATATCAAATAAGATCCGGCTCCTTGACCTGAAAGCCGTGTACCTGAGTGCCGATAAGGGGCTTGACCCTCTCCTCTTCACCCAGATCAGCTCCATTGTCGATGAAGTGATAGATGATCAAAAATAATGTCAGGGATCAGACCCTGACCAAAGTCCTACGCACCCCGGAAAAAGTGTTCCCAGGATGCCTCCAGTGCAGCCACCGCCGGGAGCTTTTTCCCTGTCAAAAACTCGATGCAGGCCCCTCCCCCTGTTGAGAGATGTGAATAGGATGACGCCAGGCCCATCTGCTCGATCACTGCTGCGGTATGGCCACCTCCGACAACCGAGAAACCGGCAGTCGACGCAGCCCTGATCAGTTCATAGGTGCCGATTGCAAAGTCCGGATCCTCAAACACTCCTGCAGGGCCGTTGAAGACGATCGTCTCCGATCGCCTGATCTCAGCTACCATTGACCGGATTGAATCCGATCCGAGATCGAGGATCGGGGTATCGGAAGGGATCTCTGAAACCGGATATTCCATGCGTTCACCCGCTTCCCGCACCGCAACTGTTGCAGGCAGAACCACCCGGTCGCCATAGGTTTTGAGGATCTCTCCTGCTCTTTCGATCTCTGATCCATACCCGAGGCCGAGAATTGCCTGCTGTGACGGATTACCGATATCCACACCACTGCCTGCAAGGAAGACATTGCCGACAACACCAATGGCAAGGATACGATCAGCGATGCCGTGTTCAAGGACATTGGATGCAACAGCGATCGAGTCATCGACCTTGGTTCCCCCCAGGATGAAGGTAATCGGCCGGGGCGCATCCGTAAAGACACGGGAGAGCATCGAGACCTCCTTCTCCATCAGGAGCCCGGCAACGGATCTCAATACCATCGGGAGGCCAACCATCGTCGGTTGCGACCGGTGTGCCGTGCCGAATGCATCATTGACATAGAGATCTCCCATTGCAGCAAGGTTCTGTACACAATGTGTCTTCATCGCCCAATCCGGCTTCATTGTCAGGTTCTCCTCAGCATTGAACCTGAGGTTTTCCAGCATCACAATATCGCCGTTTCGCATTGAAGAGATGCTTTCCCTGGCATAACGGCCGAAGATATCGTCGACATAGGTGACCGGCCGGTTTATCATCCGCTCAAGGAGATCAGCATGGGACCTGAGTGTCGTAAAATCCTTCTTACCGGGCCTGCTCTGGTGGGTGAGGATAACGACTTTTGCATCTTCAAGTGCCATTATCGTTGGAAGGTGCTCCTGAAACCGTTTATTATCAAGAATTGTCCCTGATGAGGGATCAATGGGAGAATTAAAATCCACCCGCAAAAGTACGATCTTTCCCTCTATCTGAATATCCTCGAGTGTGCCAAAAACCATAAACCAGCCCTTCCAGTACTCCTGCTATACAATTGAGGAGTAAGACAATATTAATTTCTCCCTACACCAAACGTGTCTTAAATGGATGTTATTTTTCAATTCTTTGAGGACCTGCCGATGCAGGGGCCGGGTGACGATACCGTAACAAAAGAGATTCTAACCTCACTCTCTCCAGGAAGGGAAGCGCTCATCCTCGATATCGGATGCGGCACAGGCAGGCAGACCCGCATACTCGCAGAAGAATCTCGTGATGCACGGATCATCGCAGTCGATCTGCATATCCCCTATCTTCAGTCCCTGCCGGATCACCCGCATCTCCAGGCAATCGGAGCATCGATGGATGCTCTCCCACTCAAGGAGAAGGCCGTCGATCTCATCTGGAGTGAGGGTGCGATCTACAATATAGGATTTCAAGCCGGTCTGGATGCATGGAAGCCTCTGCTCAAAGACGGGGGATCGGTTGTTGTATCTGAATTATGCTGGCATGAGCCTGATCCCCCAGAAGACGTTCGACGTTTCTTTGAGGAGGATTGTCCGGGAACAGGTACAGAAGCAGACCGGATCAGGGATGCAGAAGATGCCGGATATACCGTACTGCAGACAATACGGCTACCAGTTAGAGCCTGGGAGGCGTATTACCGGCCCATGCCATCACGTATAGAATTATGGAGAGAACGGGAGCAAAACCCTGATGTACTTGCATTCCTCGATATGATGGAGCAGGAGATAGCCATCTTCAGGGAGTATGGATCCTGGTACGGTTATACCTTCTTTGTTCTTGCAAAAAAGAGAGAATGATCAGGCTTCAGTTCTTGCCTTGATCTTCTTTAAGCGGAAGAGTTCTTCACGCTCCATCTCATCAAGACGCATCTTGATAAAATCACGAGCCTCGGTGAGTTCAGGGATGACCTTGAACTCCAGAGCATTCACACGCCGTTTGGTGCTCTCGATCTCATCCAGCAGCCGTTTCATGGTCGTCTCGATCTCAGCACTATGAATGATGGATTCGAGGAGATCCTCAAACGAGTCTGCTGCTTCGTCGATAACTGACGATGTGCCGATAATACCATATCCACGCTCAGTCGGACTCTTCCGGACACTGGAAGACTGGATTTCCGGCACGACAACACCCATGATGTTCTTGCTCTTCAGTTCAATTGTGGGGATATCCCCGACAGAGAAGGCGGCGGCTTTGACACCGATTGCGCCTTCCACTGTATCTGCAATGGCGATCATCTCCTGTGCCCGCTCATATTTCCGCCCCAGTTCGTCACGGGTATCCTTGGCCTGTTCAAGGATCTTGAAGAACTCAAGGATAAGCCCGTCACGCTTCATCTTCAGGAGCTTGTAGCCGCGCTCTGAAAGCTGAATCCGCCGCTTCAGGGCAATCAGTTCAGATCGTGTAGGCTTTACATCGCGGAGCGCCATAAGCGGTTACTCCTTCCGGTACTTTGGATGGAATTTCTTAATCAGGTCACGGTCAATTCTGACGAGCTGCTCTTCGGGGAGGGTTGCAAGGAGCTTCCAGCCAACATCAAGCGTACCTGCGATGGAGCGGTCTTCGCTGATATCCTGGCGGACAAACTGATCCTCGAAGTAATCTGCCATCTCAAGGAAGAGCTGATCACGCTCGGATAAAGCATCCTTTCCGACGATAGCAACAAGTCCACGGAGATCGTTTCCTTCTGCATATCCTGCATAGAGCTGGTCGGAGACTTTCTTGTGATCCTCACGCGTCAGGCCCTCGCCGATACCGAGATTCATCAGACGCGACAGCGACGGAAGAACATTGATCGGAGGATAAATACCTTTCCGGTGAAGCTCACGTGACACCACAATCTGCCCTTCGGTGATGTAGCCGGTCAGGTCAGGGATTGGGTGGGTGATATCGTCACCAGGCATCGTCAGGATCGGGATCTGGGTCACAGAGCCCTGGACTCCCGTGATGATACCGGCTCGCTCATAGATATTGGCCAGATCGGTATACATGTACCCGGGATAGCCACGCCTGCCAGGAACCTCTTCACGGGCAGCACCGATCTGACGGAGTGCCTCACAGTAGTTGGTCATGTCTGTCAGGACGACCAGCACATGGTACCCAAGCTCATAGGCGAGGTACTCTGCAGTCGTCAGTGCAAGACGCGGGGTAATGATACGCTCAACTGCCGGATCGTCTGCAAGGTTCAGGAAGACGACCGCACGCTCAAGGGCACCGGTCCGCTCGAAGTCCTCCATGAAGTGGTTTGCTTCCTCTTTTGTGATACCCATCGCAGCAAAGACGACCGCAAACGACTCGGTTGAACCGGGTACTTTTGCCTGTCGGGCAATCTGCAGTGCAATATCATTGTGGGGAAGACCTGAACCCGAGAAGATCGGGAGTTTCTGACCACGAACAAGGGTATTTGTCCCATCGATTGTGGAGATACCGGTCTGGATGAAATCCTTTGGGTTGCCACGTGCATACGGGTTGATCGCAGCACCGGTGATATCCAGCCGTTTCTCAGGCACGATATCAGGACCGCCGTCGATTGGTTTACCGCCTCCGGAGAGGATACGGCCGAGCATCTCAACGCCCACAGGCATCTTGATCGCTTCACCGAGGAACCTGATACCGGAATCCTTCCCGATACCGGCAGTCGTCTCAAAGACCTGGACAACCACGAGATCATCGCTTGTATCAAGGACCTGGCCACGCTTGATGGATCCATCAGAAAGCACGATGTTGACCAGTTCCTGGTACCCGACCGGTTCGGTCTTCTCAACAAAGACAAGCGGGCCGGCGATCTTTGTAACTGTCTTATACTCTTTCATGCTCCTGCCCTCAGTGTATTGAACTCGGATTCCATGCCTTTGAGAATCTCCTCAAGCATTGGCTTGTAGTCACGGGTGAACTTGATCTGCGGCAGATCTCCCTTTGCCTTGATACCAATAACCTGTGCCGGAGCAACACCTGCACTCTGAGCAGCATATGCATGGTCGCCATAGATCTTAATTGCCTTCATGATGTCGAACTGCTTGGTCATGTCACAGTAGGTATCAACATCATCGTATGCATTCTGCTGGAGGAAGATCTCACGAAGCATCCGTGCAATTTCTATGGTGATCTGCTCGGACTCGGGGAGTGCGTCAGATCCGACAAGCTGGACAATCTCCTGTAGTTCGGACTCTTTCTGGAGAACTTCCATCGCCCATGAACGGAGCTTGTTCCATTCGGGAGAGACATGCTCGTTGTAGTAGTCCTGGAGCTGATCCAGGTAGAGTGAATAGGAGTTTAACCAGTTGATAGCCGGGAAATGGCGACGCTGCGAGAGTTTTGCATCCAGTGCCCAGAAGACCTTCACGATACGGAGGGTATTCTGCGTCACAGGTTCAGAGAAGTCACCACCAGGCGGCGATACCGCACCGATGACCGAGACTGAACCAGAGTCGCCTGCAAGGGTCTCAACAAGACCGGCACGCTCATAGAACTCTGAGAGACGTGCTGCAAGGTATGCCGGATACCCTTCCTCACCTGGCATCTCTTCGAGACGGCTAGAGATCTCACGCATTGCTTCTGCCCAGCGGGAGGTCGAGTCTGCCATCAGGGAGACGTCATAGCCCATGTCACGGAAGTACTCCGCGATGGTGATTCCGGTATAGACCGAAGCTTCACGGGCTGCAACAGGCATATTGGATGTGTTTGCGATCAGAACCGTCCGCTCCATGAGCGGTTTTCCGGTCTTTGGATCATCAAGATGCGGGAACTCAGTCAGAACCTCCGTCATCTCGTTGCCACGCTCTCCACAGCCGATATAGACGACTATCTCTGCATCAGACCATTTTGCCAGCTGCTGCTGGGTAACCGTCTTCCCTGAGCCAAAAGGCCCTGGAATCGCGGCTGTACCGCCTTTTGCGATCGGGAAGAGACCATCCAGAATACGCTGACCGGTATTCAGCGGGATCTTTGGGTTCTTCTTCTCCCCTACCGGACGGGGTACACGAACCGGCCATTTCTGCATCATCGGGTACGTGGATCCATCCTCAAGAGCAATCACGGTCTCATCGACTGTAAATGATCCTGATTTAATCTCTTTCACGACACCGCCTTTTACATTGGGCGGGATCATGATCCGATGCATCTTGTTCGTTTCCTGTACCTCACCGATGATCTGGCCGGGCTCAACGTGTTCGCCAGCTTTGACAAGCGGCTTGAACTCCCACTTCTTCTCACGGTCAAGACCCGGTGCTGTGACACCACGTTCGATGAAGTTGCCCATCTTTTCGACAAGCACTTCGAGAGGCCGCTGAATACCATCGTAGATACTGGTGAGGAGCCCGGGCCCGAGCTCGACTGCGAGCGAGAGACCCGTGTTTGTGACAGGCTCACCCGGTTTGATGCCTGAGGTATCCTCATAGACCTGGATGATGATATGCTCACCATCGATCTTGATCACCTCACCCATCAGCTCCTCATCACCAACCTTGACGACATCATACATGTGTGCCTCAAGGTTCACCGCGGTGACCACCGGCCCCGCGATCCTTTTGAGAATTCCTGATTTCTTCTTTACTTCCACAGATCAACACCCACTGATCGCTTAATCCGCTCTCTCAGGGAGAGACCACCCGTTTCGCCACCGATGGAGATGACGGTCGGTTTTACCGAGTTCTCAAGTGCTACCTGGAGCCTTCTTGGAACCTGTTCCATATCGGCGCTCTGGAGGACGAGAATTCCGACATTCGGATCATCCAATGTCCTCGTGATCGCCTCCGTGAGCTTCTCAGGAGTATCGGCTGCATAGGTCTTCTGGAGACCCGCAAGCCTGAAACCCAGGATGAACTCTTCTCTTCCGATTACTGCGATCTCCATCATATCACCAGATAGTTTTCGATCCGGTCAGCCGGAAGGTTTGCCTGCTTTCCACGGGCGAGCGCCCTGAGATTGATCACTTCGTACTTCTTCTTCTCTAAGTACACCAGGATCGGATAGATCGAGAAGGGGTTTCTCTTTGAAAGCCGATCCAGGTAATCCAGTTTTGCCCGGGTGAGGGAGTTCTCCACCTCGTGGATCGCTTTCTCTTCCCGAAGCCCCTCAAGTGCAAGAACAAGTGCAGAACTCGAGACCTTCTTTCTCAGGGTATCAACCACCTCGTTGATATCGTCCTCCTGGGAGAGTTGTTTGAGTTCATCAACTGTAAATGATGCGCCGGGAATCCAGACCTCAGGAGTCTCTTCAGCTGGAACCGGATGCGGTCTCAGGCGGAAGAGTGTCTTGATATTCCGGATATCGATATCAAGCTGTATCGATTTGAGGAAATCTTTCCCTCCCTTCAGCCCTCCACTCGCTTCTTCAATGAGATCGGCATAGAACTGGCGATACAGCTCGTTCTCGAGACGCCCAAACGATCCCTGTTCCAGTGCTTTTGGGTATTCCCGTTCCACGACTGGGTAGAGGGGCTGGCCTTTCAGCATCTCGATGGCACGATCAAGAGAATCCTCGGCGATCATCTTGTCCAGAAACTGGACATCAAGCGTTCCTGCAGGTACAAGCACTTCTTTGATCTTTCCTGCGCTCATTCCCTGGTTTTTGCCACGGATGATGGTGAGGGCATTCTGGATATCCCACCCACGGAGATACGACTGGGTAAACTGTTTTAAGATGCCGGGGGTGATCTCCAGGATCTTCTGGAACTCTTTTGCAAGATTCCAGGAGAGAGCTTCCTCAACAAGATCGATGCCGCTGAATGACGCGGCAAGTTCATCAATCTCTTTTTTATATTCCATCTCCTCGATGAGACGGGTGATCTGGGGAAGGCTCATATTCAGCATCCGGAGATATTCTTCCCTCGGCAACAGCTTTGACTTGCGCACACGCATTCGGGTGCAGACATAGACATACGGAGCCGGACCACCTTTCACCACAGACATCAGTATAACCCCCTACCCAAAGAGAATATCCGAGGCGTCTTTTAACCCGGACTCCCAGACATCTTCCAGGAAGGTCTGATAACTGAGATCTATAGTCAATTGTCCGTCTGCGCTCCTGACGACGACTCCGCCATCGATATCGACGGTCCCGCCAAATGAGTATCCGCTCAGAGTCTTCAGATCTGAGAGGGCAGATTCCACTGCTTTCTGATCACGGCTGCTGCAGAAGACGACGCCATCCTTGATCTCTTTTGCCACCTTCTTCAGAAGTTCACGGACCGCCTTCTCGTGGAAGGTGGCCGGAAGTTCTGAGATGGCTGTTTTTGTCTCACTGAAAACCTCATTGAGCATCTCTTTCTGCGCATTGAGGAGCTCGCGCTTGACCAGGAGTTTGGCAGCTGAAGACTCCTGGGTCATGATATGCCCGGCCTGCTGCTCAAGCTCCGTCTCTACTTCCTGTTTGATCAACGATGCACGCTCTGCTGCTGCCGCAAGGATGCGATCGGCCTCTGCATTGGCCTCATTCCGGATGGCAGTGGCTTCTCTCCGCCCCATCTCACCGATCTCTTCGACGACAACTTCAAGTCCCATTGTAGACTCCGCTTTTAGAAGAGAATCAGCAGTGAGACGACAAGGCCGAAGATGACAATCGTTTCCGGGATAACAGTCAGCAGGAGCGCCATACCGAAGACGTCCTTGTTCTCTGCTGTTGCGCCAACAGCTGCCGAGCCGATGGATGACTCTGCCCATCCCGATGCAAGACCGGTGATACCGACAGCGAGTGCTGCTGCGAGTGCCTTCATTCCTTCCTGCGATGCTTCAACCATTTCAAGTGTTAATACTGCAGTTCCTAAATCTACCATTTTAATCCTCCGTTAATTCTCTTTTCTTTCCAAATGGACGATATATCTCTCCACCGCCTTTGTAGAATTTGGTGAAGAACTCAACATACTGCAACCTCAGGGACTGCAATCCTCCTCCAAGGAGACCAAGTGCCGTATTGAGAAGGTGGCCAAGGAGAAGGACAAGGATCCCAAAGATTACAAAGACAATTCCAAGTACCGTCAGCTCACCGAGCTGCGGTTCGATCAACATCTCAATAGCGATGAAATTGACGACCATCGCAATCGCAACAGATGAAAGACCGACAGCTGCCAGACGCGTGTAGGAGAGCGAATGGCTGATGATCGAAGGTATTTCGATCAGTTCGAGAGGCGATTCCCGTGCAATACCGATGAGTCCAAGCACGACCAGGACCGCACCGGCTATCCCGGCGATGTTTAAGCCCATGGCAATTGCCGGAAGACCTGTTAAGTCAGGCATCAGCGGAAGCGCTGCAATTGACCAGATGATAAAGAGTACACCCCACATCAGTGCGATCCATCCAATCTGCCCGGCAACATGGGACATATGCTGGTGACGGTAATGATTTACCACACTCATGGCTCGCCCAAGCGTCATCTGCAGAATACCAAACCAGACCGCAAAGACCAGCAGAACCGTAATATCAGCCTGATAGTACGCATGCGATCCGATCAGCAGGTGCCTGCTTATGATCGGTTCCCAGAGATGGATGTCAATTGCACCCGGGTGTGCCCCAAATGCTTCAGCATAGACGATACCAAAGAAGATCGCCGAAATGCTTGCATTTCGCAGGACAGCAAGAAGACGCTGAACAGTATCACCAACCAGCATTCTCCGGAGTGCAAGTGCAAGCACAAGAAGAATACCACCATAGGCGATATCTCCGAGTATAATACCGAAGAATAACGGGAAGATGATCGAGATCATCAGTGTCGGATCAAGTTCATCATACCTCGGCCGGGAGTAGATATCGACAATCGCCTCTGTTGGTTTGGCGAATTTCGGATTCTCATACTCCACGGGGGGTGCGTGTTCTTCTTCTTCTTCTTTTTCATCAACTTCCATAACCAGGATCCGGCCTCCGGTCGCCTGTGACAGCCCTGATTTGAGACCTTCAATCTCTTCAGACGGAACCCAGCCGTCTGCGACAAAGACAAGATCAGTTGTCGCAAACCGGAGCGGTACTTCCGCCTGTTCGACTTCGGCACTCAGCGCTTCATCACATGCAGCCAGAAAAGTCCCGTTCTTCTCCTTGATCTCCTCAAGCAACGCATCGCAATCAGCGATTGTAGCATTGAGTCTGGAGATTTCGGACTGGTAATAATCCAGACGCTGCCGCACAGAACCTTCTTCCTCGGGAATCGATATCTGCTGGAACGGCGTTTCTGACAGCACTGCATCTACTTCGGTTTTATCCTGGTTTCTAAAGAAGAGTACCAGGACACCGCCCCCCTTGCCTGCAGCAAAGAATTTCTCGCAGGGAACCGGGATCTCAATATCACGGGAAGTTTTACCAGCTATGACTGATATTGACTCATACCCGCGGTACAATCCAAGTTCAAGAGGAATAGAAAGGAATGGTGTCAGTTCAGCAATCCGTTGTTCATAGATCCTGATCTGTGCCTCGGCCCCGGATCGTTTTGCCGTGAGATCGCTGACCTCAGATTCGATTCTGGAAAGGTCACGCTCAATAATCTCTCTGATCGAGGCCGAGTGACGTTTTGGAATGCCGATATACGCATCAGGGGAGATGTCAAAGGTATTTTCGATCGAACGGATCGAGATCAGGTTTGTTGAGAGTTCTGTTGCACCTGCCATGGGCTGGCCGATGCGGAACCCTTCATACCCTTCTGCACCCTGGTCTGTATAATCGGTGATATGAAATACGTGGTGACGGTAAAGTTCAGTCACAGCTGACGACATCTGCTCTTTCGAGCCTACGATGAGCAGACGCGTCATTGTCTTAGGCTGTAACATGTACCTGCTCCTTAAAACGCTCAACAAACAGCGAAACGGCCTCTTTCAGCCTTTTTCTTCCCTTATCCCTGATATTGGCTGCCTGTTTCTTGCCTTCATCAAGGATCCGGGCATGTTCCTTCGCTGCTTCACTCCGTGCATCCGCCAGACGCTTCTTTTTATACTCTTCGGCAACAGCAGTTGCCTTGGCAATCTGGTTGTCAGCCTCAAGGCGGGCATTTGCAATAATCTGCTCCCGCTCCTTGTGTGCCTTGTCAACCAGCTGACGATACTCCTCTTCGGTCTTTTTGATGCTCTTCAGAACCTCAGTTTTCATCCAACCCTCCTCTCACGGCAACAGAATAATTGGTGGACGGTATCTCTTATATTTGTTGTTCTGTATCTGAGGCAGTTTCTGGGAGATATTCCCAGGATGCTGCCTCTGGAAGGTTATTGATACAAATAGAGCCATTTTCTCCGTATATTTCCGCTCCGGCAAGTTCGGCTGATGAACAGAGAAGATGCTGCTCCGGGTGTGTGCCCCGCACAATCTCGCAGGAGAGCAGTATGCGGGGTCCGGCGGATGTGAGATACCTGAGTCGGCGGGTGGCCGGGTGATCGCGTGGGAGCACGAGAAGGGGCTGTTCCCAGAGACGGACGAGGTCCAGAAGGCACCGGGCAGGGGCTACTGATCCGCCTTCGGGTGCAGAAACTGCAATGATGTCATCTGCGCCCAATCCCTGGACAAATTCCTCATCAACGGTCTCTATCAGCAGCGGAAAGCTCCTGCCTGCACGTGCAAGAAGCAAAAAAGAGTCTCTACCCCGGATAAGAACAATCCGGTTACCGGGGGATATAATCATACTTCTTCAACATCTTCAGACTGACAGGATGGGCACATCGGCCTCTTCCCGACACTTTTGAACTGCTCGTTGCAGGTTTTGCAGAGATAATTCTTCCCTTTTATACCTTCTTCAAAGTCCATATCTGTTGGATTGCCAACGCTGCACATTGTTTTTTCACCAGATATAGACTCTTTATCCAGTCATCATAAGGTTATCGCACGCCCGGCAGATGGGGGATCAGATCAGTGCAAAGATCAAAAATGCCGCAAGCACCATGATACAGGAATGTTTTACTCCCGCGGTGAGGGATCCTTCTCCCATAATGCCAGCGATGAGGCCTGAGCAGATCGCCTGGATTATCACGGCATGGTAGAAAATACGGCCATAGGTGAGAGCAGTAATCCCACCGACAGCTGAGAAGGCTGAACCATGGGGTGCATCAACCGGATCAAGCATCTCCACGACCGGGAGGAACTGGGTGCCGATGACCATAACAACAAAAATGAAGACGAAGAACGCCAGATAGACAACAGCGGTGTAGAGGAACATCTCTCCTTTCCGCTCCCGTTTCAGGGTCTCGCTCATCTCGGCGTCACTTGCAGCGATATTGAGCACCTGGCCGATATCGCCGCTCATCGCACTTGCCCGGGTAATCAGGGTTACTGTCCGTGAGATTGCCGGAGTGGAGAGCCTCTCTTCAAACCTGACGAGTGCGTCCTCGACATTTGCACCCCAGTCGAGATCACGCTTGATCTTTTTGATCTCATAGCTGAGAAGGCCGAGGTTTGTCCGGACCAGGATGGAGAGTGCTTTGGCGATCGTGAGGCCAACCTCGTTGATACCGGCAAGCCGTTGGAGGAAATCGGGAAGAGAGATCTCGATCTCACTGATCCGGCTGCTCCAGATGAAATGGGCGATGGCATAGGGGATGAATATGATCAGAAATGTTGCGATGACATAATCGTCAAAGACGGAGATGAAGAACTCGAAATCACCATATTCGGGGATCTGGAAGTACCAGAAGACCAGGTAGGCAAGGCCTGCTGGAATACTGACAAAGAAGACCCGGTAGGGAAGCACCACGAAGTAGTGGAGAGGGTCTGAGATGAATTCACGGATAGCTGTCCAGCGGTCATACTGTCTGAGGGCTGTAATAAATCCCGTCTCTCTCTCTTTCTGATGTTCCCGTACCACAACATCGGGGTACTCACGGAGTTCCTGGATGAAGGTATAGCGTCTCACGCCTTCGGGCTGGGATGAGATCATATCAATAAAGACGATGAAAATGGCGGTTCCAATGGGAATCAAAGCGTAGATGACGATGTTTAGTTGCGTAAGAGCGCCAGGACCCATCAGCCCCATGACAACCATGACGATGATCAGAAAGAGCGGACCTGCCACAAAGAGGGTAACATACCCTTCCGCAACAAGCGAGAGCGTGTTGAGGTACTGCTTCTGTTCGAACCGGGCCTCATCCTGGTACATGCTGACCCTTGCCTTGAAGAAAGAGGACATATCACCCCCGCTCTCAATGACAGAGAGGAGATCCTGGATGAAATCCTTGAGCTTGGCAGACGGGGTGGTCAGCTGGAGTTCGCGGAGAGCTGAGATGATATCGTGAGCAAAGAGATCACAGTCCCTGACAACCTGGCGAAACTCCAGTGAAACCTCCCCATAGACGTGAGCGTTCTCTGAGAGTGAGCGGAATATCTCAATCAGCTCTGCCCCGCCGCGCCGCATGGCGTACATATAGGCGACGGCATTATGGAGTGTCAGGTTAATCCTGGCCGCACGGTTGGTTTTGATAAATGATGGAAAGGCAAGGGTTGCCCGGTAACCGAGGTATGAGCCAAGCACAAAGACAATTATTGAGACGAGTGACCGGAAGAAGACATCCTCAAGCGGGAGATCCCTGATAAGCGGGATGAAGAGTTTGTTCTGCCTGGTGAATTCGTATGCTGCCTGCGGCACAACGATCGGCTCAAAGATCCCTGCCAGGAAGAAGAAGAAGAACCCAAAAGCCGCACCAAGACCAAGGCCTCCGAGAATGCCATAATAAAAAAGCCGCTCTACCGTGATTCCCATTCGTGCAGATATGATGTTGTTCCGTATCTGCTGGAAGCGCACCGGATCCCTTCGGGAGAACCGTCGAATACGCTCGTACATTGGAATCATGTCAGAACCACGCTGAGATCATCAATATTGTCAAAGATTACATCAGGAGTTATGGCAAATATCGAGAAGATCTCAGATACCGATCTGAAATCCCTGATATTTTGTTCATGAAGCGCCTGGATCACCTGCCGCCTCTTCCCGACTTCACGGGCAAGCTCTTCCCGGCTCCATCCACGGTTCGCTGCTATTGCCGAGTAGACATGCGATCTGCCGGAATACCGCATCTCGTCTGAGACGGGATCATACTCAAAGACATTATTCACCAGGATGTTGCCGGAGTTTGGCTCAATGCCGGTGATCTCAACGATCTCCTGGCAGCGCCGCACACGCTCGCTTCCCCTGAAGATGAGGCCCTGGACGGATATGATATTCAATGCCTGCAGCATATTACGGGGAACATTCAGCGGTTCACTCTCAAGCCGGTGGATGGTGGCATCGACTCCGCCGGCATGCATCGTTGAGTACGTAGTATGACCGGTATTCATCGCCTGGAAGAGGGTCTGCGCCTCAGGTCCACGGACCTCTCCCACGATGATGAATTCAGGCCTCTGCCGCATTGCTGCTTTCAGAAGGTCGAACATGTTGATGCTCCTGCTCCCCTCTGCGGTGAGCGATTCACGGGTGACACTGGCAATCCAGTTCTCGCGATAGAGCATGATCTCACGGGTATCCTCAATGGAGACGACCTTGGCAAGCGGCGGGATGAAGAGTGACATCGCATTCAGGGATGATGTCTTCCCGGATGCTGTTCCCCCGATGTAGAGGAGGCTCTTGTTGTTCTCGATAGCCAGCCAGAAGTAGACGAGCTGATCAACGGTGAATGTCCCTTTCTCCATCAGTTCAATCGGGGTGAACGGCTCGGGCCTGAACTTCCGGATGGTAAACGATGACCCCCTGCTTGTCACCTCTGTTCCAAGCGTCAGCTGAAGGCGGGAGCCATCCGGGAGTGTCGAGTCAAGGATAGGGTTTCCGATCGAGATGTGCTTGCCTGAACGCTGGGCAAGCGATATGGCAAGCGAGTTCAGCTGCTGTTCGGGGAACCGGATGCTTGTCCTGATGTTCCTGTGTCTTCTGTGGTAGAGGAAGAGCGGGATGTCATGGCCGTCACAGGAGATATCCTCGATGTCAAGGTCCTTCATGAGGGGGTCGATACGGGACCAGCCAAGGAAGTTCCGTTTCAGGTAGTACCGCAGCTTGTAGACGGTCTCTGTCGGGAGGTTCAACCCGTACTGCGAGAGGAGAGCTTCGATCTTTCTGAAGAGAAGGGTTCGCGGTTGTTCACGGATCTCCTCGTCTGTCAGGATCAGGATGTCACGGAGATCTTCATAGAGCCGTTCCAGGAGTTCGTATTCAAATGGTGAGAGAACCGGCTCAAATAGATGGTACTCGTTCAGCCGGGTAATGCGGTTATAGGTGATTGAGACGAGGGAGAGGCCTTTCTCAACCCAGTACCCGTCAACCTCTTCCTCATCTTCGGTGAGTTCAGCCCTGACAAGAGGACCGGTTGTCTCGTAGTCATACTCCGGAACCTGAAGCATCGTCTCTTTTTTCCGAAATGCCCTGAGAAGAGAGCGGCGTTCCGGGACGGATTCTTCCTCTGCCGCTGCCGGGACAGGATCCTCGCGGGAGAACGGAAGAAGAGACTCAGGAGGGGTTGATTCTGCCAGTGGCTGTTCTGATTCGGTTGCTCTCGTCTCACCGGATGCAACCGGAGCAGCGGGATACGCATGGACATCCACCCGGGATTCATCTTCCTCCACGTGCACATCCCCAGGTTCGGATCCAGGATATGGGTGCGGAGAGGCTGGAGGTTCTGGTTCGGCTTCATCTGGTTCGGCTTCATCTGGTTCAGCATCATCCAAGATGGCGTGATCTGCATCCCTGGTTTCGGAAAGGGGATCCCGGGGCGTCTCTGCCTCTTCTCTCATCCCGGGTGGATCGATATCCCGGGCTCCCCTGGAATCGCTCTCATCCTCCAAGGTATCTGAGGACTCTTGATCAGCAGCTGAAACGCCCTCTTCGCTCTCCGTCACGGTATCCTGCGATGGTGCATCATCCCAGGGGTTCGTAACGGGTCTGGAGTTGTTATAATCATTTTTACTCAAAAATCTTGAGAAAAAACCTTTTTTCCGGGCTGGTTTTTTCTCTGAGCCGAAATGGTCACTATCGGGAGCAAAGAGATCCCGCCTCTCATCCTTCTTCTCTTCTTCATCCACCCTGCAATTCCCCCATCCGCACTATCTGGCTTTCGCACAATACAGGTATCCTCTCCCGCAGAAGAGATATATCTTATCCCGATCAGGAAAGTATATACCCGCTATTCCCTCATACGGAGAGTTACATATGCAGAGAGAGACCAGCAGCAGGATGCCCACCGGGATCGTTTCACTCGACCCGGTCTTAAACGGAGGAGTTGTGCCAGGCTCACTCATCCTCCTTCTTTCAGACATCGGTGCAGGGGGTGCAGAGTTTGCGTACACTTCGCTCTTATCCCTCTCCGCTGAGAAGAGAGAGCACAGAGGAGGAGACCTTCCTGAAGAGACCCGGTTTATCAGTATCACCCGGACAAAAGAGGATATTATCGGAGAGATTAACCGGTCATTCAAAAGCGACCTGACTGCCGGGATCGCGGATTCGGTCACGTTCAGGGATCTCTCTGCAGGATACTTTGAGCGGAGTGTCGTCCCTTCAAACTGGTATGACGGGGAGGGAGGGGTTGTTGCCCGGATGCAGCGAAAGAAGACCGAGCATGACAATATACTAGCCGACCTCATCGGGGCGCTTGAGGAGGGGAAACACCACAGTTTCGTCATCATCGATTCGCTCACCGATATTGCAGGGCTTCATACCGAACCTGACCGGTGGAAAGGGCTTGTTGCATTTCTCCGGGGGCTCCAACGGGTCGTCAAGACCTGGAATACGACCATATTCCTCCACCTGACACGAGGCATCCTTGACTCATCGAGGGAAATTGAGATATGTGATTGTGCAGATGCTGTCCTGCTCTTCAAGTGGGAGGAGGGAACCGGACAGCGGAGGCAGCGGATCATGTACTTCACGAAGTTCCGAGGGGTGATGCCATACCTTGAAGAGCGTGATCTTGTGAAGTTTGCAGTTCGGATCAGCGCGTCCGGCGGATTCGATGTGGAGAATATCAGGATGGTGATTTAGGTGGATGGCGACGTTCCTGCACCGGATCAGGATGAGAGAAGAGAGAGTGAGCGGGCAATCCCCCCGGCACGGCAGCCCCGGCAGGCAGAGCATGGTTTTGTTTCACGGCAGGCATATCAAGACTCAGAAGAGCCAGCAGAGAATGGTGACGAGATCCCTGATTTTGATGAGGTCTTTGAGTTTGAGGATACGGAGGTTTCAGAAGATGCCGGGGGCTTTCAGCCTGCACAACAGGGGGAGAAACCTGATCGGACGGCGTCAGTGAGGGCTGATGTCCAGAAGCGGGTTGACCGCGTCAGGCTCGGGATCGAGGGGCTGGACGAGATGCTTGGCGGAGGCCTGATCAAGCACTCGGTATCTGCCATCATCGGCACATATGGTACAGGCAAAACCACGTTTGCCATCAATTTTATTTTTGAGGGCCTGGAACAGGGAGAGACCTGCATCTTCATCAGCCTTGACGAACGGGCGGATATGCTCAGGGAGAGTATCATCAGGCGGGGTTTTGATCTCGATGCGTATCTTGACAGGACATTTTACCTGATCAAGCTTGATCCAACAGATTTCACGCTCGCTATCAACAGCATCAAAAATGAGATACCATCCCTCATCCGCGAGACAAAGGCATCACGGATCGTTATTGATCCGATATCCCTCTTCGAGGGACTGCTCCCTGATGAGGCAAGCCGGAGAATGGAGATGTTCAAGTTCGTCGAGAGGATGCGTGATGCGAACTGCACCCTTCTTCTGACAAGCGAGACTGATACGCAGATACCATATGCAAGCAAGTACGGTCTCGTTGAGTACCTCGTCGACTGTGTCATCCTCCTGCGGTATGTCCGGGCAAGCGATCTCTCCGGCACCCATCTTGCCGCAGAAGTGGTGAAGATGCGGAGATCCAGCCATTCACGTGAGATCAAGCCCTATGAGATCCAGCCCGACGATGTTGTGGTCTATTCCGAGGCAAGTGTCTTCTAAAGGGAACCGTATGACCGTACATGCTCCCAGGATCGTTTCAAAGGCGTATCGGGAGCATCTTTTCTATAGATGCTGACATCCTCCCGGTCATAGAAGGCCCGGTCCCTGCCTATCGGGCAGACCTTGATGCAGATACCGCAGGGTGAGATCTGTTTTTTCGCGAGTGCGGCACTGTATTTGGCACATGCGATGGAATTGGTCTTTCCTTCCGGATAACCGGCACTATTGACGGCACGTACCGGACACTGCTCCACACATTCCATGCAGCGGGTGCAGAGCTGATCCCCGGGAAGGGGATCGGGCTCGATTGCAAGGGTTGTCAGCACTGACCCAAACCTGGCACGCGGCCCGTATGCTGGTGTGAGAAGCATATTATTCAGCCCAAATGTCCCAAGGCCTGCCCGGTGGGCTGCATGCCGGTGGGAGAAGAATGTAACCGGGTTCTTCAGAAGTGCCTGGATGCCCCCATACCCGTCCCGCGGTATTGCAATTGAGGGGTGGCCTTCCTGGTTCAGCCGTTCTGCGATCCGGTAGGTATACTGGTCAAGAAGGGTGTTGATGGTCCGGTACAGCTCGCTATACTGGACAGATGGTGAGGATTCAAGTGACGGCAGATGAACCGGCAGGCCGATGACGATAACGGATTGTGTGCCGGAAAAGATCGAATCAGGACGAAATGGCAATGGAATGTCTGGAATGATTGCCGGATCATGCCAGCGGCCTGCATCTGCTATCCCGAGGAGCGGGATCTCGTGGTTGTCACACCACGACCGGAGTGCATCTTTTGAGAGCGTCATGGTCAGATGATTATCCCTGCGATTGCAAGCAAAATAAGAATGACGGCTCCCGGAATACCACCAAATGCACAGATCAACACTGTTGCCCAGGTTATCGGGATATCCGGAGCCCCAAAGATCGAGAGGATCTCAAAGGTATTGACGAGAAACAGGATAATGAGCCCAAGGGCTGCATTGGCAAGAAGCGTCATCCCTTTTTTGATGAAATAGTAGGCTGTGAGCGCAAGCACGACGACAAGCAGCAGAAGAAGAAGCGTATCCAGCATTTTTTATGTATCACCCGACCAGGTGCATGGCATGTACCCGGACAGAAGAGACGATTGTATCTCCGACACGCCTGGGCTCAGCACCCATTCCGACTATTCCCTCCAGCATTCCGAATATATTGCCTGCAAGCATCGCTTTTCGAATCGGCTCCTGGATATGGCCGTCTTCCATAAAGAATGCGTTCTGGATCTCAACTGAGAAGTCCCCGGTGAGCGGGTTGGCGGTATGTGCTCCAATGACTTCATTCACCAGTACACACCGGCCTTCACCGGGTTCTTTCATCGTCTCACCGGTAAAGACCAGGTTGTGCATGCCAATTGAGACACCGCCTCCAAGACCCCCACGGGATGCGTTTCCGGTGCTCTCATGGCCACAGCGGTACCCGGTCTTGAGATCATAGGTAAAGGTGTTGAGATAGCCAGAATCGATGATGGTGTTCTTCCGTGTCGGCACACCTTCCGCATCAAAGCGGGTACTGCCCAGACCCCCCGGATAGAATGGATCATCAACGACCATGAGGTGTTCCGGGGCGATCTGCGTGCCGAGTTTGTCTGCCAGAAATGATCGGCCCATCAGTACACTCCGGCCATTGACCGCCTGTTTGAGAAGTGGAGCACAGAGACTGGCAAATGCATGGGGAGAGAGGAGGAGATCATAGGTTCCCGTCTCAATCGGCAGGCCGTTTCGCGAGGTTGCAGCGAGTTCGGCAGCTCTCCTCCCGATTGCACAGGCGTCAATGTCTGCTGAGACTGAGCGGTCATACTCAAAACCGGTTGAGTGATCTGCGATCGCCTCAAGCGAGGCAGATACTGAGGTGTGCTCCTCAACATACCTGATGCCTGCAGAGTTTGCAAGAAGAACCGATCCTCGTGAGAGACCTGCACCTCCCCCGACAACAGCAGCTTCGGGGAATTCGGTTGCACCTGCGAGGAGTTCCTTGCAGTACGTGAGAGCAACGTCGGGATCAGGTCTCACAGAGCTGTCAAAGGAGAGGGATGGACCCTCAATCGGCACAGGGCCGGGGAGTCCTCGCCAGGGGATTGGTTCTGCAAGATGAGCGCTTGCTATGGCAGAATCAAGACAGTTTCGCCAGTTTGTAAGAGTACTGGTGCTGGATGATCCAATTTTTCCTTCATGGATCACCCTGATAATCAGTCCGGTTCCGTGAGATTCTCCGGCATGTGCCGGATGGGACTGTTTCAGTTCAATGGAGACGCTCTCGCTTTCCAGAAGTGCGACTTCAACTTCGTCTGCATGCGCACGTCCTGCCCTGATGATATCATCCACAATCTCCTCAGACACCGGCACTCCCTCCAACAATTGCTTCTGAGAGAAGGATATGTGGTGAACCATCCGAGACCGGAACGGTCTGGCCGCCTTTTCCACAATATCCCGGGAACATGTTGAGATCATTGCCACAGAGAGATATGGCATGGAGCGTGGAGAGGATCTCTCCTGAAAGCGAGACGTCACGAACCATCCCTTTCAGTTCACCACCTTCAATGAGATACCCGTATTCCGCATTGAACTGGAATACGCCCCTGCCGGGGTCCACCTGTCCCCCACGGGAACCTGCAAGCAGGATACCGTCCCTGCACTCCTCGATGATCTCCTCGTACGTCCAGTCTCCGGGAGCAATATAGGTGTTGCTCATCCTGACAATCGGGAGATCACCTGGCATTGCCCTTGCATGGCCTGCATCACCGGATCCGACTGCTGCCAGTGTCTCGCGGGAGTGAAGGTACCGCTTCAGAACGCCATTCTCGATGATTGCCGTTTTTGATCCGGCAACACCTTCGGCATCGACTGGTTCAAACCCGAATCCATGCATTGTGGGGTCGTCGATGATGGTAGTTGCCGGACTCCCGATCAGCTCCCCGATCTGCCCTTTCAGAACAGATGCTCCTTCCTTGACGAGATCACCCTCGCTTGCATGGCCGACTGCCTCATGGGCAAAGACGCCTCCAAGTTCCGGGTTCAGCACCGCTTTCATCCTGCCGCCGTGTACTGCTTGTGCCTGCAGCAGGTCAAGCGCCCGCCTGCCAGCCCTGATCCCATCTTCAGTTCTGTTCCTGAGATTGAGACCGTCGATGGCGTGATCACGGACATATCCCATCTGCATCTCACCGTTCTCTTTTGCCACTGCCATGACGCTGAAGCCTGACCGGCAGGTTGTATAGGACGCTTCGTACCCTGTAGAGTCAAGGAACCGAACCTCTTCGAGCCGTTCGATATAGTTGCCCCGGGTGTTTGAGACACCCGCCAGCGAGGCGGCGTCTGTAATAGCCTTAAGAAGCGCTGCCTTCTCTTCAAGCGGCACGTCAGAGGGGTTCTCTATAACCCGGGGAACGGGAAGAAGGGTCCGGGGCCCGGGTTCTGCAAGCCTGACATCTTCAGAGGTCACTGCTGCTGCTTTCTCTGCCCTGGCAAGGTAGCGGGAGAGCGATCCTTTGTCATCCGGATCAAAAGGTGCTACCGATACAATACCCCATCCACGGGGGCCAAGCGCCCTGATGATCGCACGGGAGAAGAAAGAGACGCCTGACGACTCGATTTCCCCGTTATCAATATCTATGCCGGTATGTTCTCCGGCGACGTGTCGGACGTCCCAGTACCGCAGGCCTGCATCCATGCTAGACAACTCCCGGTTCGGGTTCGCTCTGGCCCTGCTGTGTCGGCGCTACCGCATGCTCGGCGAGTTTCTTCAGCTTGGCCAGGAAGCCGTCACGGTTGGCTGGTACAAGGGCCTGTTCGAGGATCTCCTCGATATGGGTGACCGGGATGATCGTGACCATCTTCCGGTACCGATCTTCGATCAGGACATCTGCTTCATTTGATTTCGGGATGAAGACGTACTTGATGCCTGCTTTTGCGGCTGCCTCGATCTTGTAGGTGACACCGCCAACCGGGAGCACGTCTCCCCTTACGGAAAGCGAGCCGGTCATCGCGACGTCCTGCCTGACAGGGATTCCCTCGATCGCCGATATAACCGCTGTTGCGACCGAGACCGAAGCAGAGTCGCCCTCGACACCCTGGTAGGTGCCGATGAACTGGACATGGATATCGATGTTTCTGATATCCTTCCCGGTGAACTTCTTCAGGAGTGCAGAGACGTTCTTGATCGACTCCTGTGCGATCTCTTTTAAAAGACCGGTCGCGATGACGGTGCCCGACGCCCCCTGGGCGGGAGTGACTTCAGCGACGATTGGAAGTACCGACCCCGAGTCGCTTCCCATCACTGCAAGGCCGTTTACCTTCCCTATGGCTGTTCCAGAGACGATGGTGAGATCATAATCCCTGCTCCGCCTGATGTACTCGTCTGAGATCTGATCTTCGACCGAGCGTGCAGTCTCTTTTGCTGCCAGGACATGCCGGACGCTGGTGATTTCTGCTCCTTCGCCACGGGCGATATCGCCTGCAACCCTGACAAGCCCGCCGAGATCACGGAGTTTCAGGGTCAGGTGGCCCTTCCGGTTCGATCTCCTGCGTGCCTCACGAATCACCTCGATGATGGCACTCCTGTCAAACGGAGGGATTCTCCCGTCATTTTTCACTTCCTGGGCGATGAAGCGGATGAACTTCTCGCGGTTTGCAGGCGTGTCATCGATCGTCTCCTTCATGAAGACCTCGTAACCATATCCCCGGATACGGGAACGGAGCGCTGGGTGCATGCCCTGCATCGCATCAAGGTTGCCTGCTGCTATCATCACGAACCTGCAGGGGACAGGTTCTGTCCTGACCATTGCGCCGCTTGACCGTTCGCTCTGGCCGGTGATGGGGAACTCACCTTCCTGGAGGGCCGTGAGGAGGTTCTGCTGGGAGTGGGGTGTGAGGGTATTGATCTCGTCGATGAAGAGGACGCCTTTATGCGATCTGTGGATTGCACCTGCCTCGACCCGGTCATGGGACGGGGTTTCCAGGCCCCCTGACTGGAAGGGGTCATGCCTGACATCGCCAAGCAGTGCACCTGCGTGCGAGCCGGTTCCATCGATGAACGGGGCTTTTGCATCTTGCGAGGTTGATACCAGGAGTTTGGGCACCATGACATCGTCACGGGGCATCATTGTCCTGAATGCCAGGAAGATGAAGGCAACAGCGATGATACCCATCAGGAGCATGCCAGAGATGAGGGCATACCCGATGATACCAAAAACGAGCATCAGCATCAGCATATTCCGCATCTGCGATCGTTTCCGTGCTTCCATCTTGTGTGCTGCCACGATCTCCTTTCCCCGTCCCGCAGGAACGGTCCTGATCAGCGGGTTGTTATTGTCATCAGAGTTTGGATAGACCAGCAGGTCCTGCATCTCTTCTTTTGGGAGGAGTTCGGCCATTGCTTTTGCCAGCATCGATTTGCCGGTTCCGGGTGTGCCGATCATCATGACGTGCCGCCGCTGGGTGGCAGCTTTCCGTATCACTTCAACGGCATGCTCCTGGCCGATTACCTGGTCGATGAGACCTGACGGCACCTCTATATCTGCTGTTGTTGCGAGATCAATATCCCTGAAGGTCTCGTCTTCTTCCGGTGTATCGTCTCCTGGCATCTCTGTCAGTGTTTCTGTCCCCATTATGAGCAATACCTCGTTTCAACGTTCAATGCTTATATATCAGAGGCCAATAGTTTAAGTAGTTTCAGTACAGGGAGATAGCAGGCAATGAAGGTCATATGCACGGAAAAGACGCAGATTCTTGCTGCGCGAATTGCAGGGATTCTCAATGTCCCCCTGGGGGATGTGAAGAGGGAACGGTTTCCTGACGGAGAGCTCTATATCCGGGCAGATGATCCCGATCCGGATACCGTGATCATCTCCTCGATCCAGGATGCGGATTCCTTTCTCGAACTGCTCCTCCTGCTTGATGCCCATGAGGGATCCGACATCAGGCTCGTCATCCCGTACATGGGGTATGCACGCCAGGACAAACGGTTCCAGCCGGGCGAGCCGATCAGCATCCGGGCAGTTGCGGGTGCAATAGGGAGAGGGGTATCGCGGATTCTGACGGTCAATATCCATGAAACATCTGTCCTGCAGTACTTCGGGGCTCCTGCCGAGAACCTCTCGATAGCTCCGGCTGTTGGCAGGTACCTGGCAGGCCAGGCAATAGACAATCCCCTGATTCTGGCTCCGGATGCCGGAGCACGTGAGTTTGCAGAACGTGTTGCAGAAGCACATGCCTGGGATTTTGATCATCTCGATAAGACCAGGATGTCCGGGGAAGAGGTCAGGATCAAGCCAAAGACGATGGAAGTTGCCGGGAGGAACGTGGTGATTGTTGATGACATCATCTCAACCGGTGGAACGATTGCCACTGCGGCACTGCTCCTTCGCAGACAGGGAGCCCGCGATATCAGGACGGCATGTGTCCACGGGGTCTTCTCAGGAGGCGGGTATGCACGCCTGAGCCAGGCCGGGATATCGGCTATTGCCTCAAGCGACACCATTGAACGGGCGTCTTCCGTCTTCTCAGCAGCCGATACGATTGCACAGGCACTGAAGCGATGATAGTAATCGATGGGGGGATGCTCGAGGGGGGCGGCCAGATTGTCAGAAGTGCTGTTGCTCTTGCATCTGTAACCACTACGCCTCTCAAAATCGTGAATATCCGTGCCAACCGGAAGACACCCGGCCTGGCTGCGCAGCACCTGGCAGCTATCCGGGCTGCAGCGGCGATCTCGTCTGCTGACGTGCATGGCGGGTACGTCGGATCCAGCGAGATCGTCTTTCTCCCGAACAAGCCAGCCTGGACAATGGAGCAGATCGATATTGGAACTGCCGGGAGCATTCCCCTTGTCCTCTCTGCCTGGCTGCCGGGAGCGCTTGCCTGTGGCGGGGAGATTACCGTTTGCGGAGGCACAGAGGTTCCGAATGCGCCGACGATAGATTATTTTGAGGAGGTCTTCCTCGAATACCTGAGACGGCACGGTGCAAAGGTATCCCTCTCCATAGAGTCAAGAGGGTATTACCCGACCGGCGGGGGCATCGTTCATCTCGCTGTTCAGCCCTCTGAGATTGCACCACTTGGGAGGGGTGCCGGGAAAACAAACGGGATCGTCTCCGCAACATCCGGGCTGCCGGATCATGTCGCAACCCGGCAGGCAGACGCAGCAGCAGCGATCGCAGGAGATCTGCCCATCCGAATCGTCAGGCAGGAGCAACCGGGTGTCGGGTCCTCCTGCACGGTCTTTTCAGATGGGCACGGGGGATCAGCTCTTGGGAGACGCGGGCTGGCCGCAGAGGAGGTCGGAAGGCAGGCTGGCCGCACCTGGCGTGCTGGCGGATCCTGTGGTATCGACTGCCATCTCGCGGATCAGCTGTTGCTGTACCTTGCGATCTATGGAGGATCTATTTGGACCGGGCAGCTTACACCTCATGCAGAGACGATGATCCGGCTGCTTGCCCGGTTCGGATATACGCTTCTCTCCAGCCACGAGGGGGATTGTGTGGAGGTGTCCCTGTGAGGATCGTCTGTGATGCGTCGTTCTTCTTTGGCACGTATCCTCTGGATGGAGAGCTCTGCACCACACCGCAGGTGCTTGCCGAACTCAGGGATCTGCAGTCAAAATGCCGATTTGACACCCTGAAGGAGGATGGGCTCGCCCTCATTGAGCCGGATTCAGTCTCCATGAGCAGGGTGTGGGAGGCGGCTGCCGAAACCGGGGATCTCGCTGTCCTCTCGGAAACCGATGCCAGCGTCCTTGCACTTGCACTTGAGGTTGAGGGCGAGGTTGCAACAGATGATTTTGCGATCCAGAATGTGGCTGCGGCCCTTGGGATCCGGGTCAGGCCGCTTCTGCAGCGGCGGGCGAAGAGGCGTGCGTGGAAGATGGTCTGTACCGGATGCGGGCGTGTGGCTGATGGCGAGCCGGACTGCCCGGTCTGCGGCTCTCCCCTCTCCCGAAGGCATAAATAGATATTGTATCCATCGTACTGCTATGTCAAACCTCGCGGATCTGAAAGAGCGGGCGCGATCCCTCCTCGAAGAGGGGCACAGTCCGGGCCAGATCGCCGATGAGCTCTCACTCTCAACAGAGACCGTCACCTGGCTTCTGACCCAGTCAAAGGGTGCTGCAGCGCCGCGTGATGTGCATATCGACTGGACTGCGATCAGCTGCGATTCCACGCTTCTTGAGTCGGCAGCATCAATGATGATCGATCACTATAGTCCACCAGCCAGCCGGACAGAGCCACTTGATGCAGACGTGATTGTTGGTATCGCCATATCAGGCGTCCCACTTGCCACCCTGATCAGTGCACGGGAGGGATGCCGCCTGGCTGTCTACCATCCTGCAAAGCATGCAGTCACCGAGAAACCTATTGGATCCATCTCCGGTAATTTTGCACAGGTGAAGGATAAACGCTGTATCATCGTTGATGATGTCATCACCTCAGGAAAGACGCTGCATGAAGTGGTTGCCTATCTCAGGAGGCATGGCGGCATCCCTGTTGCGGTCTGGGTCCTCTTTGACAAGCGCGGTATCACCGAGGTGGATGGAGTTTCTGTCTACTCACTCTTCAGAGTCTCCAGAATTGACTGAGTGGCAGCCTGTAAAGGATAACATTATATAGACGTTCAATTCCATTTTTACTAACAGGAGGATTACAGAGTGGCACAACAAAACCAGTTAACCGGCCAGCCGGTCATTATTTTACGGGATAACGTAGAGCAGACCCGCGGATACGAAGCGCAGCGATCGAATATTCTTGCAGCAAAAGCGGTCTCTGAAGCGGTCAGAACAACCCTTGGTCCACGGGGTATGGACAAGATGCTTGTCGCAGGAGATGATATCACCCTCACAAATGATGGTGCGACGATCCTCTCCGAGCTCTCTGTCCAGCACCCTGGTGCAAAGATGGTTGTCGAGGTGGCTACCGCACAGGATGACGAGTGCGGGGATGGCACCACAACCGCAGCCATCATGGTCGGATCGTTCATGGAGCAGGCCGAGCGTCTCCTCAAACTGGGTATCCACCCAACCAATATCTCCAAGGGCTACTCGCTTGGGATGAGGAAAGCGCTTGAGATCCTCTCTGAGCTCGCAATCACAGTCTCCCCTGATGATAAGGAGAGCTTAAAGAAGATCGCAACAACCGCAATGGTCGGCAAGACGATTGAGGCTGTCAGGGAGAAGGCCTCTGACATCGTGGTTGATGCGGTGGCAACAGTTGCCACCAGGACCGATGAGAAGATCACAATCGATGAGGATGACATCCTCGTCAAGACCCAGAAGGGCGATTCGATGGATGATATCGAGCTTGTCCAGGGAGTTATCATCGGAAAGTCCCGTGTCGACGAACAGATGCCACGGATCGTCAAGGGCGCTAAAGTCGCAATGATCGGTTCGCCTCTTGAGATCACCAAGACCCAGACAAAGGCAAAGATCAAGATCTCAAGTTCAGAGCAGGTTGCAGCGTTTGGCGATGCCGAGCGGGAGCAGCTGAAGAAGCTTGCAGACCAGATCATTGATTCAGGCGCAAATGTCCTTCTCTGCCAGAAGGGTATTGCAGATCCGGTGCAGTACTACCTTGCAAAAGCAGGCATCTACGCAGTTGAGGATGTCCCCGAGAAGGAGATGAAGTATGCTGCCAAGGCACTGTGTGGTGAGATCGTCAACAAGCCAGAGGATCTGAGCCTTGAGACGCTTGGAACCGCCGACCAGGTGGAGAAGCTCTATGGCGAGGACCTGACAAAGATCTCGGGATGCGAGAATGCAAAGGCTGTCACGATCTTTATCCGGGGATCAACCCAGTACCTGGTGGACGAGCTTGACCGTGCCATCAATGATGCAAAGCGTGTCATCCAGGACGCAATGGAAGATGGGAAATACACCATTGGCGGCGGATCTGTTGAGACAGAGATGCTCGTCCGTATCCGCGACTATGCCACAACCGTCGGCGGACGCGAGCAGATCGCTATCGAGGCGTTTGCAAGTGCGTTTGAAATTATTCCGATTACGCTTGCAGAGAACTCAGGCTTCAACCCGATCGACAAGCTGGTTGAACTGAAGAAGGCTCATGTCGATGGGCAGAAGTATGCCGGTCTGAATGTCTTCACCGGCAAAATTGTCGATATGGAGAAAGAGGGTGTCTATGAGCCGATGCGTGTCAAGCGCCAGGCTATCCAGAGTGCGTCTGAGATCGCATCCCTCCTGATCCGGGTCGACGATATGATGGTGACCCAGTCACACGGACCCGGGATGTAAATCCCCCAAAGAAAACTCTTTTTTTACCCGTTGTACGCAGATCAGATCCGGATTTCTGCGCATACCAACAGTTGAATAAGCAAAAGAATGATGACCCGGACTTCACCCGGATCTGCCAAAGAGGTAGTCCAGCAGCTCGTGCATATCAGAAACGACTCTCTCAACGTGTGGGTGTCCGGTGAAGCGGTCGGGATCACCTGCTGCCACCCGTGCAATGAACCTGACACCGGTTTTTTCTGCTGCTTCGAGGTCCTGTGGGGCGTCGCCGATGAAGAGAGCAGATGTGGGATCTATCCGGGATGTTGCAAGTATCTCCCGGATGCAGTCTGCTTTTGAACGGGGAGAGCCATAGATCCTGACAAAATAGTCTTTGAGCCCTTGTTTCTCTGCTATCATCAGCATCTCGTCTTCAGGGGTTGCAGAGACGATATAGAGAGGAAGCCGGGTGCTGCAGGTGCTGAGGAGTTTGTCTGCACCCGGCACAAGCGGGATGGTATACATCTTTTCGCGGACAAGGCCTGCATACCGATCACCCAGGCGCTGCTCCTGATCCCTGGTGAGTTCCTGGCAGAGGATCTCCCTGTAGATAAAGCGGAACTTGGCATACCGATTCATCCCGCCGTTATCAAGGTGGTACTGCACGATCTCGTCCTGATGCCTGGGGACAAACGAGAACGTCTCCCTGAATGCCTCTGCCTTCATTGCGATGGACTCGGCGATGACGCCATCGAAGTCGAAGATGATCAGGCAAAGCGGCGGGTGCTGCATGCAGGTGTTTTTGTCTTTGTGAGTTCTTAGTCGTGACTGATCGGGGTTGTGATGATGAAGTGACTGAGATCACGTCCGGGAAGGGGACGCATGACCCGGCCCTTCAGAAGCCTTAATACCGCTCAAAATAAAATTCTATATCCCGATCCAGGCCGAGGTAGTCTAGTCCGGGAAGGCGGTGGCCTCGAAAGCCACTGGTGGTTTCACCTCGGGAGTTCAAATCTCCCCCTCGGCGTTCTTTTCCCATTGTGTTTCTTTTTTGCCGTTTTTTCTGTCAGCACCTTGTGAAACGGCATCTTCCTGATGCGTGGAGCAGGCAATTCCGCAGCCTTTTTATGACCAAAGAACAGTCTTTGTATACGAACAACCATGGCAATCCTGACACCGATGCAGATAGATGCATTAAATGAGCTTGGCAATATCGGCTCATCACATGCTGCCAATGCACTCTCTGCCCTCCTGATGCACCAGATCGAACTGACTGTGCCAGCTGTTGAGATCGTTGATCTTGCTGAAGTCCACGAATATGTCACTGATGATCCCTTTGCGATCATCCTCTTTGAGATGCAGGGTGAGATCGATCACGCGGGCTATATCCTCTTCCTGCTTCCCCTCTCTTCTGCTATCCGGATGATCAACGTGATGATGGGCATGGATGACGAGAACCGCGAGATTGGCGAGATGGACGAAAGCGCACTCCAGGAGATCGGAAATATCATGGCGTCCGCATTTCTCAATGCAACAGCAGAGCTCCTCAGTGTCATTATGATGCCCTCCCCCCCAAACCTCGTCATCGATATGGGCCATGCCGTGATCGAGGAGATACTGACGGATCTGGCAGTTGAGGTGAACGAGGTGATCATCTTCCAGACATCCCTTTCCTGTGACCAGTATTCGATCAGTGGAAACCTGATGATGCTGCCAGCAATTGATACTCTCAGAGAGATTCTCAGTATTATGGATCAGATGCTGGAAGATTCCGCCTGAAGAGACTGGATAGAGAGCGGGAGGGCGGATATTTTCCTTCTCTTTTGCACCCCTTTGTCTCTGGAACAGTCCGGAAATCAACAATGTATGGTATGAACCGTTTATATGCTGTCAACCAGGCATTCCTGCCCGTATCTATTCTGGAATCCGCCTTCCGGGACAAGCAGTTCAAACCGCACACCCTCGCCGGGAGTGCCGGTCTCGCTGATTGTGATTCCGGTGATGCTGAGGATCTCGCGGATAAAGAAGAGGCCAAAGCCCGTGTGTTTCCCATAGCCATACTCAAAAATAAGTTCCTTCTGATCAGCGGGGATGCCCACGCCGTCATCTTCCCAGATGATAGCAAGTGAAGAGGGACGGTGTTTGCAGGTGACCTGCACGCGGACTGCACCCTCTGCATGCCGGAGTGTGTTATCATAGAGGTTCTGGAAGACTTTTGAGAGCATCGGATCGGCATAGATTAACACGCCAGAACAGTCATGGTGAATCGGGACACCCGATGTATCAAGTTCGGAGAGGCAATCTTCAAGAGATACCCAGTCGGGCTCATTCACCCCGAGCGACTCATAAAACCGGGTAAATTCCAGCTGATGCTCAATAGAGGCTGCTGCCGCCTCGATTTGTGTGAGATAGTCAGAAAGGGTCTTATCTTCCTTGTGATCGGAGAGGAGCTCAAGATAGCCCTGGATGACCATAATCTTATTTCTGACATCATGGCGGGTGATAGACGAGAGGAGCTGGAGTTTTTTGTTTGCGAGATGGAACGCCTTCTCCGCCCGTCTCCGGTCAGTCACATCATCCAGGATGACCCGGCCACCGATAATGTCTGGCTGGCCACCACCATGAGGAGGACTCTCGGTGCTGCCCCCTCCAAAGGCCACATCCTGAGAAGCCCCGGTATGCTTTAGTATCGGCGAGATATGTGCCCGGTACTGAAGGGGTTTTCCCTCTGGCGAGGGAAACTCGATCTCAATTGTGGCGGGCACGGCACCGTTATGCAGCGTTTTTTCAAGGAGAGCTGAGAATCCCGTCTGGGCGAGGGGCTGGTATGTGAGCAGGTTACATGATGAAATTATGCCTTCTGTTCCCTGCAGACCAAGCATTGTGAGTGCCCGGTGGTTGGCAAAGGTTATCACGCCTCCTTTGTCTGTTGTCAGAATGCCTATTGGAGCGTTTTCCGAGAGATCAGAGAACTGCTCCTGGCTGAAACGCAGGTCCTGTTCAGCTTTCTGCCTCCTGATGATGTCCAGGGCGAGTGCAATGAGGCCAATGGTGACGAGAATGTATGCAAAGCCACGGATAAAGACAAACTCCACCCGATAGGAGTCTATCACGCTGAGAAGGTTTGCCAGATGCGATATCCCGAAGAACCCAAATGCAAGACCGATAGAGAGGGGGATCATACTCTCTGTGCGATAGCTCCACCAGATACTGATTGCCAGGATGAGTATGCAGGCGATGAGATTGAGTGTTGTGATTGGATCAGCAAGCTGCATCAGGCAATGCTCCAGACGATTACTCATTCTCAGAAACGATATAGGTTTCTCTGATTCATCGCCTGAAAGATTGGAAAAAACAGAGATTCCGGATTAATCGTACCGGAATCCGCCTTCGGGGACAAGCAGTTCAAACCGCACACCCTCGCCGGGAGTGCCCGTCTCGCTGATGGCAATTCCGGTGATGCTGAGGATTTCGCGGATCAGGAAGAGGCCAAGGCCGGTATTCCTGCCAAATCCACGGTTGAAGACATCTGCCTTGTCATCGTCTGGGATACCCGGCCCGTCATCTTCCCAGGTGATCACAAGTCCTGATCCGGTTCTCTGGCAGGCGACCCGGACATGGGTTGCCCCGTCTGCGTGGCGCAGGGTGTTGTCATAGAGATTGGAGAAGACTTTCCGGAGCATTGGATCGGCATGGACTGAGATGCCGGGGCAGTCGCAGGAGACCGGGATATCACCGGGCTCGATCTCCTGTACCTGGGCCTCAATCGAGAGCCAGGCAGGATCGCTCTGGCCTATCTTCTCATATTCACGGTTGAAGAGCAGGATATTCTGGATGATCATCGCTGCTGCCCGCACATGCTCCAGGTATTCGGCCAGTGTGGGATCGGTTGCCATCTCTTCGGCAAAGCCGAGGAATCCGTCGATGACCATAACCTTGTTCAGGATGTCATGCCGGGTGACGCTGGAGAGGAGATGTAGTTTTGCATTGAGTTGTTCAAGGGATTCCTCAGCAGCTTTCCGCTCTCCGGCGAGCCGAAGTGCCTGATCCCTCATATTCCTGGCTGAACGGATCTCCTGGTCAAGCTCTGTGACATCCTCGATGATGATGAGTGCTGACACAGTATCGGGATCACCACCAGGATACCTGATGATTGAAGTCTGCTGGACACGGGGTGTGCCATCCGGATGCCTGCAGTCAAACAGTGAGGGATGAAGCTGGGATGAGAAGACTGCGGGCGGGCCTCCGTTCAGAACCTGGTCGATCCGGGTCTGGTATGACGGTCTTTTGAGATTTGGATAGATTTCATCAAGAAGCAAGCCGATCGTCTCTTCGCTTTTCTTTCCGCTCCAGTCAGCAAGGGTTCTGTTCCAGAGGATGATACGCCGATCCCACCCGATGACGCAGATGCCAACAGGCAGTGCATCTGAGAACCTGAGAATATCCCTTCCAATTGCGTCTGTACCCATTGATTACCCACCATAATCCCGGGCGCAACTAGCCTCTCTGCATCTCCCTGACCCGGCTGATGAGGGTCTCAAATGAGAGTGTTCCCATAATGATCAGGATCTTCCCCTCAATATCGAGTGATCGTATGAACATGCGTGTTTCAGCAAGGAGAATCGCTTCCCGGTGTTCTTTCTGGACGTTCTGTATCAATGAGGGGATATCTGCTTCAGCATAGGCGGGCAGGGTATAGACGAGGTTACTGCCAAGTACGTTTGTTATGGATCCCATGACGCCGTTGATGAGGATATTGCCGACTTCCTTTAAGGTTTCTGTACTGATCGAATTGACATCGGTGTCGGCACTGTCATGATCCAACGCGTCTCCGGTCACTGCGTGAATGAGGATATGTGCACTCTCGCCGGGGAAGATCGAGTAGGTCATCCCCGAGAATCCTCCCTCAAAGCCAAGAGATATAGCTGAATACCGGCCTTCTCCAAGAGATCTCGAGACATCCCTGAATTCTTCCTCAGAATAGATGCTGACCTCTGGTATCCGGAGCTCAATTGTTGATCCCGTCAGCTCAGACAGGATGCCGGCAGCTTTTCCGACCCCGATGTTCACGAGTTCCCGTATGGCATCAAGGTCATCAGCATGAATCTCCATACCTTTTCACCGTCCAGTCTCGCCAGGGGACTCGAGGATTGCCTGGATGGCAGGTATGATCTCCTCGCGCCTGAGTGGTTTATTCAGAAACGATCGCGCACCGAGCTCGAGGCAGAGCGACCGGGTGGTGTCCTGGATATCGGAAGTCAGTACAATGACCGGAACATCGAGCTTTTGTTCCTGCACACTCTTCAGAAACGAGAACCCATCCATATCGGGCATCAGAAGATCAAGGAGGATGATATCCGGCTGATCCGTTTCTGCCATCTCAAGTCCAAGCCTGCCATTGCCTGCCTCAATACAACTGTATCCTTCGGAGAGAAGTGTCTTTTTGATTAACGTACGCTGAAAGGATGAATCATCAATGATCAGAACGGTTGTCATAGGCATCTGCTCATTGGTATGTATAGTTTCATCCAGATTAGTGTATCTTCTCCCAACACATCCCGGGTCGCTCCTTTATGCCCGGGAGGCAGAGACGGAGGAGAGAGAAACAAAGAATTTAGCTGGGAATTGGCAGGCTCTACGTTATCATCTTCATCAGGTACCATTGTACTCGGATTACCGGCACCTGTATTGATCAAAATCAAATCGTAACGCTTTTTATCATATACTCATATAGTCCACTGATCCTTATGCATATCAAATATAGATATCATATAGGTTAATTAAATATGAAATGCCTAACTGCCGGATACAGAAGTATGATCAGATCCATCTGATCAGGCAGGAGCGGGATACCCCGATTCCTTCCAGTGCCTGCCAATCATCTTCTCCATTCTCCGGCATGGTTGGCTATGGAGAGAACAGATGTCGCAGACTATTGCAGCACGATTTGGGAACATGAAGATCGGGACGAAGATCCTGATCATCTCCCTTGCACTGATTATCATCCCGACAACCCTTCTTGGCGTCGTCGCATACAATTCTGCAAGTGGAGCAATTGAAGAGCAGATAGAAGAACAGCTTGAGATACTTGCCCAGGAAAACCTGGATAATATCGGGAATACCTATACAGTAACGATGCAGCTGGTTCAATCCGGCCTGAATGTCCTCAGGTACAACTTCCAGAGCCATGGAACACCGGAGATCCGTGACGGGCAACTGGTGCTTGTTGATGCTGCGGGCGGGGTGTATGTTGTTAATGATAATCACCAGATCGTTGATGGCATCTCCCGCCAGTTTGACGGAGCAGCAGCCACCATCTTCCAGGTGAGGGACAACCAGGCGATACGGATTGCAACCTCGGTCTATGGTGCAGACGGAAGGCGCGTTGTCGGGACACCGGTTGCACAGGATGTCTATGATGTGGTGGTTGTACGCGGAGAGACATTCTATGGAGAAGCCAATGTGGTTGGTGTCGACTATATCACCGCCTATGAGCCGATCCGCGGACCTGGCGGGAATGTGATCGGCATCCTCTTTGTGGGCATCCCTCAACGCGAGACACTCGGTGTAGTGCATGAGAGTATCCGGGATTAGGTCATCGGCATAAACGGGTATATGTATATCATGGACAGTACCGGGGACCTGATAGTCCATCCACACATTGAAGGGGACAATGTCGGCCAGCATGAGTTTGCACGCGATATCATCGCGCAGCAGGAAGGCATCATGCATTACTTCTGGGAAGGCGAAGATAAGATCGCCGCATTCACCTATTATGCTCCCCTTGATTACTATATCGTCGCCGGTGCGGACTGGGTGGACTTCACAGGACCGATAAATGATATCAGGAATGCAATTCTGATCATCGTCATCGGTGCGATTATCATAGGCGGTGCAATTGCTGTTCTCTTCGGGAGAGGTATCGCACGCAGGATGGATGATCTTGTCAATCTCGGCAGGCGTGTCCAGGACGGGGATTTCTCCGGAACAGTCCAGACAGATACGAGCGGTGATGAGATTGGCCAGGTGGCAGGCGCATTCGGCGGCGTCGTTGCGACGATCCAGCAGTTCGGCTCAGAGATGAACATGATCAGTGCCGCCGCCACCGAGGGGCGGCTTGACACCCGGGGCGATGCAACAAAATTCAAGGGCGACTATGGAGCAATCATCGGTGGTGTCAATGAAACACTTGATGCAATCATCGGGCCGCTCAATGTTGCAGCAGAATATGTCGACCGCATCAGCAAGGGAGATGTGCCGGAAAAGATCACCGAACACTATTCCGGAGACTTCTATGAAGTGAAGGAGAACCTGAATGCCTGTATCGATGCGGTGAATTTACTCGTTGAAGATTCATTAGTGCTATCAGAGGCAGCGATGGAAGGAAAACTCAGCACACGTGCAGATGCAGCAAAACACAGGGGAGACTTCAGGAAGGTTGTGGATGGTGTCAACAACACGCTTGATGCCGTCATCGGGCCGCTCAATGTTGCAGCAGAATATGTTGACCGCATCAGCAGCGGAGACATTCCTGAGAAGATAACAGACAACTACAACGGAGACTTCAACGAGATAAAGAACAACCTCAATACATGCATCGATGCAGTGAATCTCCTCGTTGCAGATGCTAACATACTATCAAAAGCAGCGGTTGAAGGACAACTTGATACACGGGCAGATGCATCTAAGCACCAGGGAGACTTCAGAGCAATCGTTGATGGCGTCAATCAAACCCTTGACGCCGTCATCGGGCCGCTCAATGTTGCAGCAGAATATGTCGACCGCATCAGCAGCGGAGACATTCCTGAGAAGATAACAGACAACTACAATGGAGACTTCAACGAGATAAAGAACAACCTCAATACATGCATCGATGCGGTGAATCTCCTCGTTGCAGATGCTAACATACTATCAAAAGCAGCGGTTGAAGGAAAACTCAGCACCCGTGCAGATGCTTCGAAACACCAGGGAGACTTCAGAGCAATAGTCGATGGTGTCAATCAAACCCTTGACGCCGTCATATCCCCGGTGAATGAGACGATCAGAATAGCCGATGCTTTTGCCAATGCCGACTTCAGTGTCCGATTCTCAGATGAGATTGCTGCCAAGGGCGATATGGAGCAGCTGAAGAAATCTCTGAATAACGTCAGTACTCAAATATCGAGCGCAGTCGCAGAAGTCAGCCGGATGATGGGCGAACTCGCCGCCATCTCTGAGGAAGCAAACGCCAGTATCGAAGAGGTCTCCTCAAGTGCCCAGCAGGTCGCACGCAACACCGGTAAAGTCAGCGAGAACTCCGAGAAGGCAAACAACGGCGGCCAGCAGGTGCTCAGGGCAATGGAAGACCTCTCTGCAGCAGTTGAGGAGGTTACCTCGAATGCCGAGTCGGTTGCCGCACTCGCACGGAATGCAAACGACCAGTCAAAGGAAGGGGCAAGGCTTGCCGCTGCCGCTGAGCAGGGAATCGGCGAGATCAGCCAGTCCACAGGAGATGTTGACCAGATCATCAAGGGCATCAACGAGCAGATGGAGCAGATCGGAAAAATTGTCGGGCTTATCGCAGACATCTCCAACCAGACAAACCTGCTCGCACTCAATGCCGCAATCGAGGCAGCACGGGCTGGAGATGCGGGACGCGGATTTGCAGTTGTTGCAGCTGAAGTCAAATCACTTGCACAGGAGTCGGGATCATCGGCTGAGAATATCGCCAACATGATCGGAGAACTCCAGGCACAGGCGAAGAAGGCAGCCGAGGCGATGGGAACCGCAAACACTGCTGTTGAAGCCGGATCTGAACAGATGGAGAAGACGATTTCCGCATTCAACGATATCGTCGATGGTGTCGAGAAGATCTCACGTGCCATTGAGGAGGTTGCCAGTGCCGCAGAAGAGCAGGCGGCAACCGTTGAGGAGATCACAGCAAGCGTTCATGAAGTCACAGGACTGATCGAGGAGAATGCTAAAGAAGCAGGTGATGCAGCAGCTGCAACCGAAGAGGCTTCTGCAGGCATTGACGAGGTCGCCAATATGATCCAGAACGTCAGTTCAGTTGCGAACAAGACACTCCAGGCGAACCAGAAGTTCAGGCTGGCAGAGTAGGTGGATGCACTATGGTAAGTGAGGCACAACGGGAAGACGCGGGCTCAATAGCCGGATCGATCCAGGTTGTTGAGTTCATCCTCGGGGATGAGAAGTTTGCAATCGACCTCTTCGAGGTTCGGGAGGTGGTAGAGTATACCAGGATCTCTGCTCTCCCAAACTCTCCCTCCTATATCAAGGGGATCATTGACTTACGGGGCGAGATCACCACCATCATCGATCTGAAGGAACGACTGAATATCAGGAGCTCCGACCGGGCAGAGGAAGAGTCCCGGATCATCGTCCTTGATGAGAATATCACAAAGAAGAAGGTCGGGATCATGGTCGATGATGTCCTCTCTGTCTCGACATTCGAGATGAGCCAGGTGGATGAGACTGGTGCGGCAGATGATACCGATGAAGATTCATGCATTCTTGGGATCATCAAGAAGAAAGGGCAGGCAAAGGAGAGGGATGCAACCGATCTGATCATCTGGGTCGATATCAAACAGCTCCTCGGGGAGATGCTGAAGACATTACCATGAGATCAGTGAAGAGAGACTTCTCGCTTGAATGCGAGAGTCCAAAAGAGATTAAAGAGAGAGCTGTTGTGAATGGCCATGACCTTTCCATCCTCTTCATCGACGACGAACCAGGAATACTGGAGATCGGAAAGATCCTGCTTGAGCAAAGCGGCGGGTTGTCGGTATCTCTCGCAGAGAACGCATATACCGGTTTGAATCTTCTCTCAAACCGGGATGTCGATGTGATTGTATCAGATTATGAGATGCCGGGGATGGATGGGATTGCCCTTCTCAGGCATATCAGGTCAGAAGGGTGGGACACACCCTTCATCATCTTTACCGGCCATGACAGGCACCAGTTATTCACAGAGGCTATGAGGAGCGGGGCTGACGCCTTTATCCTGAAAGGAGGAAATCCAAAGACGCAGTTTGCGATTCTTGCAAAAACAATCCGGGATTCGGCATCAAGCCGTATATCAGGGAAAGAGAAGGGACAAAAGAGACCAGATTGAGAGACAGATGAGATGACTATTGCCGGGTGTATCAGGGAGAGACTGCTGCGGGCTTGGTTTTATATAAATCAAACCAATCCCTCAGGCGGGGAGGGACAGGTACCAGACAGTCTCCAACAGAAGAGCTGTCTGAAAACGTACGCTCCGCTGATTGCAATCATACTCTCAACAGCGTTTGGATTTAGTGTCGCAATATACTCCATCTCAATAGGCTATTATATCATCTTCCAGAATCTCTTCTACATTCCAATCATTATCGCCTGCATTTCCTACCTGACCAGGGGGTTCATCTTCTCCACCCTGCTCGCCTTTCTGTACTTTATTCTTGTCGCTTCATTTACCCTTGAGCCGGTCATTCTCCAGGGCGCCCTTATCCGGGTGGTATTATTCATCGTGATTGCGGGTGTTGTCACCCACCTTGCCCTCCTGAAAACCAGAGCCGAAGAGGCTCTTCTCCTCTCAAACCAACAGCTCCACCTCCTCTCTTCCATTACCCGGCACGATCTGCTGAATAAACTGATGCCGCTTCGGGGCTACCTTGATCTCCTCTCTGAAAGCCGGATGGATCCAACCCAGCAGAGATATCTCAGGGAGGCGGATCTTCTCACCCGGTCAATGCAGCGTCATATTGATTTTACCAGGGAGTATGAGAAACTCGGGAAGAATAAACCGACATGGCAGTCAGTTACAGGGATCATCAAAGAAATAGTGGAAACCACCCTCCCTGTAACCTTCATATGCGATGTTGCCTGCGATGATATCAAAATCTATGCAGATCCCTTGCTGCCGAGAGTCTTTGAGAAACTGATCGAAAACTCCAATACCCACGCAGAAGGGGCATCGGAAATTATCATCCGGTGTATGATCGATGAATCAGCCCTTGAGATCATCCTGGAAGACGATGGGTGCGGGATACCTGATGAACACAAAGAAGCGATTTTCTCACGGGGTGTTGGAAGAAACACCGGATATGGTCTTTACCTCTCTCGAAACATACTGGGCATCACCGGGATTTCTATCACTGAGGATAGTGAATCCGGCAAAGGGGCACGGTTTCATATAAAGATCCCAAAGACACGGTTTCGGATTGAGACGTCATACGAGGAGACAGACTACAAGAATCCAGAATACAATACGACAGAATAATCAAATAAAACGCATTCATTTAAACAATTTTATAATAAAATATATTTTAATATATAAGGCTCTATTTAATAAAAAAGCGCCATTCATCCCTTTTCCGAAACAATTAATTAGAGAGTATAACCTCTTAGAAAAGGAAGGAGTGTACTGTACCCGCACCGCAGGAAGCAGTTGCAATCCTCACAAATCATCAGTAATTCACGGAGATATCCGCAAGCGTTCACAGGAGGAGAGTTTATATGGCACAGGGCTTATCAGCCAGGTTTGGCAATATGAAGATCGGGACGAAGATTCTGATCATCTGTCTTGCACTTGTTATCATCCCGACGGTGCTCCTCGGGGTTATGGCATATAATTCGGCAAGCGGGGCGATTGAAGAACAGATTGAGACAGAATTTACACTTCGTGTAACAGAGAACCTGCAGCAGACGGATGCAACCTATACGCTCACCATGGATCTCTTAATGTCGAGCATGAACGTCCTCAGGTACGATTTCCAGGCAAGAGGAACACCTGAGATCCGTGACGGGCAGCTGGTGCTTGTTGATGCCGCGGGTGAGGAGTATGTTGTTAATGACAACCACGAGATGGTCGATGGCCTCTCCCGCCAGTTTGACGGAGCAGCAGCCACCATCTTCCAGGTGAGGGACAACCAGGCGATCCGGATTGCAACCTCGGTCTATGGTGCAGACGGAAGGCGCGTTGTTGGAACACCACTTGCACAGGAGGTCTATGATGTGGTGGTTGTACGCGGAGAGACATTTTATGGTACTGCCAATGTGGTTGGTGTCGACTATATCACCGCCTATGAGCCGATCCGCGGACCTGGCGGGAATGTGATCGGCGTCCTTTTCACCGGTGTCCGGGAAGACGCGACACTTGGTGTTCTAATGGATCAATTTAGAGATACCGTCGTTGGAGAGACAGGATACATCTATATCCTCGATTCTGATGGAAACTTAATTCTCCACCCGGAAATGGAAGGAGAGAGTGTTGCCCACCTGGATTTCATCCAGGATATCCTGAGAGAGCAGGAAGGGCTTACCCGGTACTTCTGGGAGGGTGAAGATAGGATCGTCGCCTACACCTACTATGAGCCTCTCGACTGGTACATCGCTGCCGGTGCGGACTGGGCAGACTTCACGGGACCGATAAATGATATCAGGAATGCGATTTTAATCATCGTCATCGGTGCGGTTATCATCGGGGGTGCAATTGCTGTTCTCTTCGGGAGAGGTATCGCACGGAGGATGGAGGATCTCGTCAATCTCGGCAGGCGTGTCCAGGACGGGGATCTCTCAGGGGAGATTCAGACAGACACAGGCGGCGATGAGATCGGCCAGGTGGCAGAGGCATTCGGCGGCGTTGTTGCGACGATCCAGCAGTTCGGCTCAGAGATGAATATGATCAGTGATTCCGCAAGCGAAGGCAAGCTGGATGTCAGGGGCGACGCCGCAAATTTCAAGGGCGATTATGCGAATATGATCCATGGGGTCAACGACATCCTTGACGCCGTCATCGGGCCACTCAATGTTGCGGCAGAATATATCGACCGAATCAGTGAGGGGCAGATACCTGATCCGATCACCGATGACTACAAAGGCGACTTCAACGAAATCAAGAATAACTTCAATAAATGTATCAATGCGATAAACCTCCTCATTGAGGACGCAAATTTGCTTTCCGGATCGGCAATTGAAGGAAGGCTGGATACACGTGCAGATGCATCAAGGCACCAGGGAGACTTCAGGAAGATCATCACCGGTGTCAATGATACGCTTGACGCCGTCATCGGGCCACTCAATGTTGCGGCAGAATATATCGACCGGATCAGTGATGGCCAGATTCCAGAGAAGATCACCGATGATTACAAGGGAGACTTCGCCGAGATCAAGAACAATCTTAACAAGTGCCTGGCTGCCATAACGCTCCTTGTCAAGGATTCAAACATGCTTGCAGATGCAGCAATTGAAGGTCAGCTTGACACCCGTGCAGATGCAGAGGAGCATGAAGGCGACTTCAGGCTGGTTATTGAGGGATTAAATAATGTTCTTGATGCCGTTGTCAAGCCCATCAAAGGAATGGGCGGAGCGATGAACAAGATCAGCAAAGGCGATATCCCCGAGAAGATCAGCCGTGAGTTCAAAGGCGAGTATAATGAACTGAAGGATAGTGTGAACCGGTGCATTGATGCAATCAACATGCTTATCGATGATGCAAACCTCCTCGCCGGGGCAGCTGTTGAAGGAAAGCTCGCCACCCGTGCAGATGCATCCAAGCACCAGGGAGACTACAGGAAAGTCATTGACGGGTTGAACAACACCCTTGACGCGGTCGTCCAGCCGGTGAACGAGGTCATCAGGATTGCAGATTCCTTTGCCAATACCGACTTCAGCACAAGCTTCTCTGAAGACGTCCCGGCAAAAGGTGACATGGAGCGGCTGAAGAACGCACTCAATAACGTCAGTGCCCAGGTGTCTGAGTCGATCGGTGAAGTCAACCGGATGATGGGCGAACTGGCAGCCATATCTGAAGAGGCAAACGCAAGCGTCGAAGAGGTCTCATCCGGCGCCCAGCAGATTGCACGCAACACCGGTAAAGTCAGCGAGAACTCCGAGAAGGCAAACAACGGCGGCCAGCAGGTGCTCAGGGCAATGGAAGACCTCTCTGCAGCAGTTGAGGAGGTCACCTCGAATGCCGAGTCGGTTGCCGCACTCGCACGGAATGCAAACGACCAGTCAAAGGAAGGAGCAAAGCTTGCCTCTGCCGCTGAGAAGGGAATCGGCGAGATCAGCCAGTCCGCAGAAGATGTCGACCAGATCATCAAGGGCATCAACGAGCAGATGGAGCAGATCGGAAAAATTGTCGGCCTGATTTCTGACATCTCCAACCAGACCAACCTGCTCGCACTCAATGCCGCAATCGAGGCAGCACGGGCAGGAGATGCTGGACGCGGATTTGCAGTTGTTGCAGCTGAAGTCAAATCACTTGCACAGGAGTCGGGATCATCGGCTGAGAATATCGCCAACATGATCGGAGAACTCCAGGCACAGGCGAAGAAAGCAGTCGAGGCGATGGGAACCGCAAATACTGCTGTTGAAGCCGGATCTGAACAGATGGAGAAGACGATTTCAGCATTCAACGATATCGTCGACTCGGTCGAGAAGATCTCACGTGCCATTGAGGAAGTCGCCAGTGCAGCAGAAGAGCAGGCGGCAACCGTTGAGGAGATCACAGCAAGCGTTCATGAAGTCACCGGACTGATCGAGGAGAATGCTAAAGAAGCAGGTGATGCAGCAGCTGCAACCGAAGAGGCTTCCGCAGGCATTGACGAGGTCGCCAATATGATCCAGAACGTCAGTTCAGTTGCGAACAAGACACTCCAGGCGAACCAGAAGTTCAGGCTGGCAGAGTAGGTGGATACACTATGGTAAGTGAGGCACAACGGGAAGACGCGGGCTCAATAGCCGGATCGATCCAGGTTGTTGAGTTCATCCTCGGGGATGAGAAGTTTGCAATCGACCTCTTCGAGGTTCGGGAGGTGGTGGAGTATACCAGGATCTCTGCTCTCCCAAACTCTCCCTCCTATATCAAGGGAATCATTGACTTGCGGGGCGAGATCACAACCATCATCGATCTCAAAACCCGCCTGAATATCAGGAGCGCCGACCGGGCAGAGGAAGAGTCCCGGATCATCGTCCTTGATGAGAATATCACAAAGAAGAAGGTCGGGATCATGGTCGATGATGTCCTCTCGGTCTCGACATTCGAGATGAACCAGGTTGATAAAACAGGATCAGCAGACACTGATGAGGATTCATCAATACTTGGGATCATCAAGAAGAAGATACGGGTAAAAGACAAGGATACAACAGATCTGATCATCTGGATCGATATCAAAAGCCTCCTTGGAGAGATGCTTCGGGAGTAAAGGATTCAGGAGTAAAGGAAGAGCGGATACGACCAGGGGGTTTATCTGTCCGGGATATGAACCTGGCAGATCCCCCTGCCATTTTCTTTCTCTTCCAAAGATTAAAGCCCCCGGCCAATGATTGCCAGCGACAAGCAGTACCTGCCATGAACAGACCAGTCAAAGACCTTCTCCCACTCCTCACCGTGGGCATAACAACGGTTTTGTCCCTTGTAATCAGTTATCTCGCCCTCTCCTCAGGCATCTATTACATCTTCCAGAACCTCTTTTATATCCCAATCATCCTGGCATGCATCCTGTACCGCAGGAGGGGTCTCGTCTTCTCGGTTCTCCTTGCCGGATCCTATCTCTTCATGCTCATCACATATGCCGGGGCTGCCTATCTTTCAGATGGATTGATCCGGGTTCTCATCTTTATTGTCGTTGCCATCATCGTCTCGCTCCTCGCAGAAAAGTCCCGTGATATTGAAGAGTACCTGATGAAGATGAATGATGAGCTCTTCTCTGCAAACAAAAGACTTGAAGAGATGAACACCCGCCTTGTCAATACCGAGAAGGAGATGATGGAGCAGTACAATGAGCTGCTTGAAACCCAGAAAGCACTCAATGATGAGATCACCCGGAAGACAGATTTCCTGATGGTTGCATCGCATGAACTCAGGACTCCGCTCCAGCCTGCTCTCGGATACCTCAGCCTTCTCACTGCAAAGCCAGAGAGCTTTAATCTCTCTCCGGATGTTCTGGAGATGCTCATCCACTGCCAGAGAAATATCAATAAGGAACGAATGATCATCGATCGCGTCCTTGAACTCTCGGTTCTCGATTCAGGGAAGATCACTCCCAGGTTCGAACCAATATACCTGCATACCTTTCTCGAGGAGATCATCCGGGCATCCGGCGGGCGAACAGATGCTGAGATACGCAATCATATACCCGCTGATGTGACAATATCCGGCGATGAGTCACTCCTCTACCAGGTATTTACAAACCTCATAACAAATGCCATCCGGTTTAACAATCCCCCGCGTGAGGTCACCCTCAAATATTCACGTGATGAACAAGGCCACGCCATCAGTGTGACAGATAATGGAATCGGGATCGATTCGACCTCACAGGAGAGGATCTTTGAGCCGTTTCATCTCGTTGATATCGATAATCTCAGCAGACAGTATAACCGTCTCGGGCTTGGCCTCCCCATTGCACACCGGTATACCGACCTTCATGGCGGCGAGATCACCATTCGCAGCAGGCCAGGGGAAGGGAGCACCTTTACCGTCCGGCTGCCGGAAGAGCCCCATATTTCCAGATGAAACATTTTTTCCAAGTTGAATCAATAAAATAAAAGCAATTATCTGTTTGTATGTCCATCTTACCCATAATGACCGGCAGCAACCCTTCCGATCCACTGGTCTCAATCCTCTATGTGGATGACGAACCCGCTCTTCTTGAGATATTTCGTCTGTTTCTGGAGAGAACCGGCGAATTCTCCGTCACCACTGCAGAGAGTGCAGCGGTGGCACTTGATCTCCTTGCGAGCCGGTCTTTTGATGCAGTCGTCTCTGACTACCAGATGCCGGGGATGGATGGGATTGCATTTCTGAAACACCTCAGAACAACTGGCGATACCACGCCATTCATCATCTTTACCGGGAAAGGGAGGGAGGAGGTCGTCATCCAGGCGCTGAATGAGGGTGCGGACTTCTATCTTCAGAAGGGAGGGGATCCGAAGTCCCAGTTTGCCGAATTGACCAACAAGATCCGGTACGCAGTCAGTAGCCGGAGGTTTGAGAGAGGTGTGAGCGAAGCAGGCGAGAGATACAAGGCTCTCATTGCAGTCTCAAATACCGGTGCCTGGGAATACACCCTTGGTTCCGACTTTCTCTGGTGCAGCCCTGAATACTTCTCCATGCTCGGCCGTGATGCCGCAGATTTTGATCTCTCTGGAAACCCCAACCTGCAGGAGACCTGGATAAACCTGATCCATCCCGATGATCAGTTGAGGGCAGCAGACACGTTCCGCGACTTTCTTGAAAGCAACAGTTCCGGGATGTACGAGAACGATTTCCGGATGGCGCATGCTGATGGACGCATGATCTGGATCTGGTCACGCGGCTGGAGGCTGCGGGACGAGAGGGGGAACCTGACAGATAAAACCATCGGAACCCATATTGATGTGACCGAACGGAAAGAGGCAGAAGATAAACTCATCAGACAAACCGAAGAACTCCACGCCGCATATGAACAGCTGACAGCATCAGAGGAGGAGCTGCGGCACCAGCTGGATGAACTGACAGTGGCACACCAGGCACTTGATGAGACAAATGAATACCTCGAAAACCTCATCACCCATGCCAATGCCCCGATCATCGTCTGGGATCAGCAATGCAGGATCACAAGATTCAATGACGCCTTTAGTAAGATGACAGGCATCCAACCGGATGATGCAATCGGCAGCAGACTTGAGCTCCTCTTTCCTGAAGAATCACGGGACGCATCAATGGATCTGATCCGGCGGGCTATGGCAGGCGAGATGTGGGATGTTGTTGAGATCCCAATCCTGAACCGGTCAGGTGCTGTCAGAACCGTCCTCTGGAACTCGGCAAATATCCGCGGAACTGACGGGAAGACGATTATTGCCACCATCGCACAGGGACAGGATATTACTGACCGGAAACGAACAGAAGAGGCCCTTACTGCGAGTGAGGCGCAGAAAGATGCAATTCTGAACGGAATTGGCATCAATATTGCCTTCGTGAACCATGATCTTGAGATCCTGTGGGCCAATAAAACCGCTGCTGCATCTGTGAACCGCGACCAGGACGGAATACGGGGTCTGCGGTGTTATGAGTTGTGGGGAGATAACCAGGGTCCCTGTCCGAAATGTCCCACAACAAAGGCGTTCCAGACCCTGAGAAGTGAGCAGACGGTCATACAGACGCCTGATGGGAGATACTGGGATGAAAGGGCTGAACCGGTCTTTGACGCGGAAGGCAGGCTTACCGGCATCGTAGAGATTGCCCAGGATATCACCGAACAGAAATTAGCCGAATTGGCACTTCTCCAGAAGACTGAAGAACTGCACCAGAAGAATGAGGAGCTTGCAGCATCTGAAGAGGAGATGCGGACAGCTCATGAACAGCTTGCGGCATCTGAAGAGGAGATCCGCCAGCAGCTTGACGAGCTCATTGCCACACAACAGCAGCTTGCACTCTCTGAAGGCCGCTACCAGGCGATCTTTGAATGTACACGTGCTGCGACGGTTATTGTTGAGAAAGACACCACGATATCACTTGCAAACAGTGCTTTTGAGGCACTATCCGGCTATACTCGCGAGGAGCTGATCGGCAGAAGCTGGACTGAGTTTGTGAGCCAGTCCGATCGCAAGCGGATGATCGCATACCACCAGCAGCGGAGAGCAGGGGAGAGCGGGGAGGGAGAGCCTCCTGGTCAGTATGAGTTCACATTCATCGACCGGTCCGGCACCCCGCATGCCACCCTTGCAACAGTCGGGTTGATTCCCGGAACCAGCCAGTCTGTTGGTTCGTTTTATGATATCAGTGATCGGAAGGCAGCAGAAGAGGCACTGCTTGAGAGTGAGGGTGCTGTCAGAAGGAAGCTCCAGGCAATCCTTGAACCAGAGGGATCGTTTGGTGAACTTGAACTCTCAGATATCCTCAATGTCTCCTCTATCCAGGACCTGATGGATTATTTCCACAAGCTTACCGGTATTGGTGTGGCGATACTCGACCGCACTGGCAGGGTGCTGGTTGCCACCGGTTGGCAGGATATCTGTACCCGGTTCCATCGTGAGCATCCGGAAACCGCCCGGCACTGTCTCGAGAGCGACACCGAGCTCGCCAGTGGTGTTGCCCAAGGCGAGTTCAAACGTTACCGGTGCAAAAACAACATGTGGGATATCGCAACCCCCATCAGTATCGGTGAGGAGCACGTTGGCAACCTCTATCTCGGCCAGTTCTTATTTGAGGGCGAGGAGCCGGATCGTGAGGTCTTCAGGCGTCAGGCAGAGCGGTATGGGTTTGACGAGGAGCAATACCTGGCTGCACTGGATCGTGTTCCCCGGTGGACAGAGGAGACTGTGGATACGGTGATGCGCTTCTATGCCGGTTTCACTCAGATCATCTCATCACTCAGCTATGCAAATCTCAGGCTGGCACGGGAACTCAGTGAGAAAGATGACCTGATGAGCCGTCTTGCCGCATCCGAGGAGCAGTACCGCCGGATCGTTGATACATCAGCGGAAGGGATATGGCAGATGGATGCAGGCTTTCAGATCACCTATGTGAACCGGCAGCTTGCGGATATGCTCGGGTATACACCCGCAGAGATGAGCGGTATGGATATTGCCGCTTTGATCCCACCAGAAGAGCGTGCCGACTCTGAATTGAGGAGGGAGAGACAGCGGAGAGGTGAGGTTGACCATTTTGAGCGGAAATTAATCCGAAAAGACGGGCAGATTCTCTGGACATCAGTTGCGATCACCCCCATCATCGGTGCTGACGGGGAATACCAGGGTTCGTTTGCGATGGTGGCAGACATCAGCGGACGAAAGGCTGCTGAAGATGCTTTGCTTTCAGAAGAAGCCAGGTTACGGGCGATCACCGAGACTGCCAAAGACGCAATCCTGATGATGGATCCAGAGGGGAAGATATCATTCTGGAACCAGACAGCAGAGGATATCTTTGGTTATACAAAGGATGAAGTAATGGGGACGGATCTGCATACCCTGCTGGCACCGGAACGCTACCTTGATGCATATACAAGAGGCTTTGCATCTTTCCAAAAGACCGGCGAGGGTACAGCAATCGGCAGGACTCTTGAGTTAGAGGCTGTCTGCAAAGATGGGAGGGAGATAGTAATTGAGCTTTCACTCTCGGCGCTTGGTCTTCCTGATGGCTGGCACGCGGTTGGTATTATCCGTGATATCACTGAGAGGAAGTTGGTAGAAGAGAAGAACCGGGCAATTGCCAGCATGCTGGATATCGCCCCCGGCTCAATCACCATCCATGATTATGATGGGAACTTCCATTTTGCAAATCAGAAAACCTTTGACATTCATGGCTATTCAAAAGACGAGTTCCTCTCAAAAAAACTCGCAGATATCGATTTTCCATCAAGTGCAGAACTCATAGGAGAACGGATGCAGCAGATTGCTCAGGATGGCGAGGCATCATTTGAGGTTGCACACAGAAGAAAGGATGGATCAGTTGTTTCACTTGAAGTCTTTGTCAAAGAGGTGGAATGGGAGGGAAAGCCCGCCCTGCTGAGTATTGCAACCGACATCACCGGGCGAAAGGCTGCTGAAGATGTTCTCAGGAAGAGCGAAGCACTCAAGAGCCATATTATTGATGCGATACCGGATATACTCTTTATACTGGATTCTGAAGGGAGATTCATTGACGCCATGGCATCAGATGAAGATCTCCTGGTGGCTCCAAAAACTGAACTTCCCGGTAAAACAATCGTTGATCTTATACCCGGCCCTGACGGAAGAAGGATGGCAGAAGCAATCGCAGAGACACTTCAGCACCAGGATATGGTGACGATTGAATATGCTCTCTCTGTTCCGGCTGGAATATGCCACTTTGAAGCACGTATCGTGCCATACCTTGACAACCAGGTGTTAGCTCTCGTACGTGACGTGACTGAGACGAAGGCTGCTGAAGAGGCGCTCCTGGCAGCACATAAGAAACTCCGGATTCTCTCTTCCATCACCCGTCATGACATAGCAAACAAGGTGTTGGTAATTCGTGGACTGCTGGAGATCGCAGGCGAAGCCGAAGCATCATCCGCACCCCCCATCCGGCTGGATGAGATCCAAAACGCTACTGAGGCCATAGATCGGCAGATTGCGTTTATGCAGGATTACGAACAAATCGGGGTACAAAATCCCAGCTGGATGGAGCTCTCCGGGCTCATCCGGATGATAGACGAGACAAAGCTCTCTCTTCACCATACCTGCACGTCAATCCACCTCTATGCCGATCCGATGGTGGAGAAGGTCTTCTCCAACCTCCATGATAACACCATCAGGCACGCAGATGGTGGAGACCAGATTACTATCTCCTGTGAAGAGCGGGATGGCAGTCTCGTCATCACCTGGGAGGACAATGGCGTGGGCATCCCGGATGGAGAGAAAGAGAAGATCTTTGAGAAGGGAGTTGGGAAGAACACCGGGTTTGGACTCTTCCTCTCAAAAGAGATCCTCGAAATCACCGGCATTGCCATTCGTGAAACAGGAGTGTATGGAGAAGGAGCACGATTTGAGATTATTGTTCCGAAAGGTTCATGGCAGATGGAGGAGCAGGAGCGATAAACAAAGAATTGACCAGCAGATGGGGGAAGGATTGAATGGAGTCTCTTGTCACTGAGGAGATCTACCGGAGCTATCTCAATGCACTGATCGAAGGCGACAGAACCCGTTGCACCAAGATTGTCCAGGAACTTATCAATAAGGGGATCCAGGTTCCGGATCTCTACCTGAACCTTTTCCAGCGTTCACTGTACCGGACAGGCGAGCTCTGGGAACAGAACCAGGTATCTGTATCAGTCGAGCACCTGGCAACAGCCATAACAGAACGACTGATGGCCCTTGTTGAGCCGAAGATCTTTGAAGGAGGTTATCGCAGCCACTCGGTTATCGTCGCCTGTGTGGCAGATGAATATCACCAGCTCGGTGCCCGGATGGTTGCAGATCTCTTTGAGCTCAACGGATGGCGGGGGTATTTCCTCGGTGCCAGCACCCCGGTTCAGGATCTGCTCAGCATGATCGATGAGAAGAAGCCTGATATCGTCGCTCTCTCACTCTCCATCTATTTCAACCTCCATATTCTCATGGAGACACTTGACCGCATCAAAAAGGAGCATCCCGATCTCCCGATACTTGTTGGAGGCCAGGCATTTCGATGGGGAGGAACCAGTGCACTGGCAGAGTACCCGACAGTCATCTACATCCCCTCGATAGAGGCATTGGAGAGCGTCATGGAGCAGGTACCATGAGAGATGACCATCACATCCCTGGAGATCCCGAAATCACCGGACATGCACTGCGGTATCTCACTGAAGATGCGGAATGCATGGTGCTCATTCTCGATCATGAAGAGACGATCATGTATGCAAACCGGTATGCAGAGGCTGTCACCGGCATACCACTCTCAGGCAGGCACCTCCAAACACTCCTTCTCTTTGGATCTGCTGGGAATACTGATACCAGGAGTGTGCTCGATAAATGGAGGAACGAATCACCCCCGCACCTGATGAATATCAGAACCGCAGATGGAAGGCCGTTATCATTTCAGATTCACCTCTACCATACCCGACGTTGTCACCTCATCTTCGGGCAGAAAGATTCAACAGGTCCTGAAGTATTGAACCGGGAGATCCTCGGGCTGAACCAGGAGCTGACAACAATCACGCGCGAGCTGAATCAGAAGAACGCTGAGCTGGCCGGGCTGAATGAGATGAAGAACCAGTTCCTGGGGATGGCAGCCCATGACCTCCGCAATCCGGTCACGATCATACTGCTCTCAATCGATCTCCTCCTCGATTCTGTCCCCGATGACGATCACTCTGATGAAGCACAGATGCTCAGGGGCATCAGGAGAGCCGCAGCACAGATGAGCCAGGTGATCAACGACTTCCTTGATGTCAGCATCATAGAATCCGGCCAGCTCAGATTGAACATCCGTGAGGTTGACATCCCCGATATGCTCGAACATGTACAGCAGAATCTTCATCCGGCAGCAAAAAAAGGAGATGTCACCATGGATATCGTACTGGATCCGGCTATAGAAAGCCTGAGAATCGATGGTGGAAAGATTGAGCAGGTTCTGACCAATCTTGGCAGTAATGCCATTGAACACTCACCTTCAGGAGAAAGAGTGATCATCCGGGGCCTGCATGGAAAAGAGGAGATACGGTTCCAGGTAGAGGATAGTGGAGCTGGCATATCCCCGGAGATGCAGAGAGAACTCTTCAGCCCGTTCTCAGGCAGCAGGAGATCAAAACGGGGTGGTGAACGAAGTATCGGGCTTGGCCTGGTCATCTCACGAAAGATTGTTGAAGCACATGGCGGAGCAATGTATGTTGAGAGTGAACCAGACATTGGATCAACCATCGGGTTTACCCTGCCATATTCTGTCCTCACAAACAGCCAGGATAACAGCCAGGATACGTGATAGTGAAGAAGATCTGCTCTTTGCTGATCTGTTGCAAGGGTAGTTGAGCCCGCAAGGTTGAATCGTGGCAGAGGGAGTCAGGATATAGCAAAATCGAATCAGATACGGTGATTATGATGATGAAGAGAGAGAGGCTGACTGAATCAGCAAAAGAACTGAAACAGCCTGGGAAGCAGGCAGCCAGACAGTTTGGTGATGACCATGCTGCGGTAGCAGCAGCACTGAATGCACAGATGAGAGAGCGGCCTGATCTTTTGAGGCTGATCGGCTCCGACAACATAGAGATGATGGAGAACAATTCACGAAACCTCTGTCGTTTTCTCGCATCGCTCTTTCAGCACTATGAGCCGGATGTCCTTGTCGAAACTGCTCTCTGGGCAGTCAGGACATATCGGGGCCATGGGTTTACTGTTCCCTACTGGCCGGCGAATCTGGATACCCTGGCTCTGATCCTCAAGGGACGGTATGATGATCAGGTGTATGAGGAATTATACCCGTTCATCGACTGGCTGATCATTCATATCCCGCTCTTCGTTGAGATCGACGATGAGCTGAAAGCCGGAGGAGATCAGAATAATCAGGAGGGAGGAAACTGATTTGGGTGCAGGGCCAGGGGGAGTGGTTTTTCCCCAAAGTATAAACATTAATTTTCCTGTCGTTATAACTATATACTAACAACAAATGGCATTCACGTACTTCTACCGGGATCTCCAGACACTGGAGGTGATGATCGATCATATGCTTCCGTCTCTCAATGGGAAGAGAACCATTGATATCTGGAGTGCCGGGTGTGCAATGGGGCCGGAGCCCTACACAATCGCACTTCTTCTGAAGGAGAATATGGGGGCAATGGACTTTTCAAGGATTCGGATACTTGCAAGCGATATCGATCGCACAAATAATTATGGAGCAATACTCATACAAGGCAGGTATCCCTTTGAAGAACTTGAGAGGATACCAAACGAACACTTCACCAGGAATTTTACCCCGGATCCAGATACAAAAGATCACTTCATCATCACTGAGGAAGTCAGGAACAAAGTCAGCTTCAAGCGGCATGATCTCCTCACCCTACACCCTCCCGGCAGGAATTTCTCACTGATCAGCTGCAAGAATGTCCTCCTCCATTTCACCGACGAAGAGAGGATCAATGTTATCAGGATGTTTTATGAAAGCCTCGTTGACGGCGGGTTCTTCCTCACCGAACAGACGCAGAAGATGCCCGCAGAGGTTGCAGATCTCTTCGAGCAGGTGGTTCCGCATGCCCAGGTCTATAGAAAACTGCCTGCCAGGTACTGATCCTGAGATGGAGTCGATTGCAATTGATTCACGAGAGCGCTACAATCATGAAGAGACCAGGATATGAAGCAGGTCTACCCTGATGAATAGCAGGACGGTGCCATGAAGATCATCAACCTGACCGAAGAGAGCGAGCTCTACACCTCGAATGTCTATCTTGTCACCGGCGACTGGAAGACGCTTGATGATCAGAATACGCTGATTGACACCGGGCGTGACCAGAAAATTATCGGGATGCTTGCCAGCAGGTGTGCCGGTGTCGGGAAGCGGAAGCTCGACCAGGTGATACTCACACACTCCCACTATGATCATGCATCCCTGACCCATGAGATCAGGGAGATCTTTGCACCAACGGTCTATGCCCACGCTGATTCCAGGACACCTGTTGATATCAGGCTCAGGGGCAAAGAGACGTTGCGGATTGGTGATCGCCTCTTTGAAGTCATTCACACGCCCGGACACACAGAGGATTCAATATGCCTCTTCTGCGAGGAGGAGGGAGTCCTCTTTGTCGGCGACACCATTCCGGTTATTGGAGGGCCGGGGTGCACCTATGATGAGAGATTTCTTGAGGCCCTGCAGTATATTGCCTCAAAAGATGTGAGGGCGATCTATTATGGACATGGCAGGCCGATGCTTGGAAACTGCAATGCCATAATTGCGAAATCAATCATGAATATCAGGCAAAGCAGGAGTCATTCCGGGAGCAGCCCCAAGGAATAGGATGAGTGGGAGAGCTGCAGGCACCCATGACAAATCACCAGGTACTGCATGGTGCAAACCCCGGTTTTATCATCCTTCCAAACAAAACAGATGATGGATATATGGCATTCACCTACTTCTTTCGGGATCTCCAGACACTCCGGATGATCATTGATCACATGCTCCCCTCTATCCGGGGGAGGACGCACATTAATGTCTGGAGTGCCGGGTGTGCAATGGGCCAGGAACCCTACACAATCGCACTTCTCCTGAAGGAGCATATGGGACAGATGATATTCCGCAATGTCAGGATACTTGCAAGCGATATCGATCACTCCAACCTCTTTGGCGATATAATTGGAAAAGGCAGCTATCCGTATGTCGAGTTAAAACGGATACCGGAAGAGTACTTTGCCAGAAATTTTACCCCGGATCCTGATAAAAACGGACATTACATCATAGCTGAGGATGTCAGGAACCGGGTTGCCTTTCAACGGCATGATCTCCTCACCTTAATCCCGCCCGGCAAAAATTTCTCGCTGATCACCTGCAAGAATGTGCTCCTCCATTTTACAGAGGAACAGAGAATCAAGATTATCAGGATGTTTTATGAGAGCCTGATTGACGGCGGGTTCTTCCTCACCGAACAGACGCAGAAGATGCCAACTGAACTTGCAGATCTCTTCGAGCAGGTTACCCCGAATGCCCAGGTCTTCAGAAAACTGCCTGCCAGTTCCCGTTCCTGATTATGGAGTCGATTGCATTGATGCAAATAAATTGCCGCCATGAAAATTGCCGCCATGATGAGGAGACCAGACTATGAAGAGAGCAGATAATGAGGCTCCGCAACCCTGAGTGAGGAGATAGGTGTTTCCATGAAGATCATCAACCTGACTGAAGACAGCGAGGTTTACACCTCGAATGTCTATCTTGTCACCGGCACCTGGAATGCCCTCTCGGATCAGAATACCCTGATAGATGTCGGGCGGGATCCGTTGATCTTCGAAAAGATACAGAATGCACGTACTGGTGTCGGGAAGCGGAAGCTTGACCAGGTGATCCTGACACACTCCCACTATGATCATGCAATGCTTACTCCGGAGATCAGGGAGCTTTTTTCACCCCGCATCTATGCCTTCTCCAATTCCCTGAAATACATCGACATCATCCTCAAGGGGGATGAGATCATTCGTATCGGAGATCGGGAATTTGAAGTGATCCACACACCCGGCCACACACATGATTCGATCTGCCTCTACTGCGAGGAGGACGGAGTGCTCTTTGCAGGAGATACACCCGTGATCATCCGTGTCCCCGGTAGTACCTATGATGAGGCATTTCTCGAGGCCATGCTCTATATTGCTACAAAAGATGTGAGGGAGATTTATTTTGGGCATGGCAGGCCGATGCTTGAGAACTGCAATGTTGCAATACGGAACTCAATCATGAACATGAAGAAGAGCAGGGTTGTCTCCATTCATCTATGAGAGGGGAGAGGGAGTGAGAAATATGACAATTCGGTTCTTTTTTATACTCTCTACTGGCAGCAGCTCAGTGATGATGCGAGATCAGTAGCACCATATCGTTAGAGAGTCTCGCCACCGATATCTCAATCGAAGGTGTCAGAATCTGGATGGGGCAGGAATATGATCCCGGATCGTTCGCAATCCTCCATAGAGCATGTAAGAGGTAATTCATCATATCATAGTATCTCTAGAATGCCACATTAACCCGGCATACCCCTATCCCCACCCCTTGAAATCACCCTATGAATCAGAGACAGGCGATTTGATTGGTTGAATGAGCGTTCCCATCTTCACAGAATGGTCATACCCCCTCAATGCCGCTTTCTCGAAAAGACTACCCGCTTTAAAATCTACAATAGATCGGAGCCAGGAGCTAACAATATACGGTAACACACACAATCCTGGCTTCCACGCCTTTCTCACGTTACCCCCGTTTTTTACTCTTCATTTTACATTTACGCGAATTAATCCTTTTTTTCGTTCATGACGATTGTTCTGGCAACACTCATTACATCCTGAACTTTCGGCGGAATAAGATACTTGATGATCCTCACGATATCGTGCAGAGTGAGCTTCTTTCTCACCGAAAGAGCCTGCATCAGTTCCTGCGTGATCCAGAACATCGCCAGAAGAACCAGTGCCATGTGATGATGCCACGCATTCCAGTTCCTCACCTGATAGTTATTCATCCCGGCGAGTTTGTTTGCATCCTGAAACGCACGCTCGATCCAGTACCGTTGGCTCTGCATGCGTGCAAGGCGTGACAATGAGGTGTTCTCGAGCGCATTGCTGAACGAGTATTTGACATCTGACTCATCCGGCTGTAATCCCGATGTAGGAGAGCATTATTAACCGCTTCACGGAATCCAACTGCTAAAGGTTCAGGAGAAGGCAGACAAGGAACCGGACACCTTCATTCTCTCGTTTGATGAGAAGAGCGGCATTCAGGTTCTCGATTCGAAACATCGCGATCTGATGCCGGTACCCGGGTGGCACCCCTATATTCATCGGGATTATGAATATCTCTATTCCAGCGACAACAGACCCTTTAAAAGAACGCTTATCGCTTCCATATCCTCAACCGAGCATCGCCCGATCTTCCGGACGAAGCGATCTTCAGAGAGAGTAACAATCTGGAAGACCAGCGCCGCACTTGTGGAAGTAAGTCCATTCTGTGAACTTTTCTCTATGCCATGAGTGTGCGGGAATGAAAAAGCCGCCGGAGTGGTTGTCAGTGGAACCACGATGGCCATATTCCCGAAGGCGACGGCGAGCACAACGGCAGGACGGAGCCCACTCTGCTCGTGACCCCGTGCATCCGAAAGATCGACGAACCAGATATCGCCCCTGTTCCGCCGCATCCTAATGCCTCATCGATCTGATTCCTGCCCGCTGCCACTCCTGTAGCTCAGCGTCAAGTGCCGCCGCCTCTTCGGCTGCCTGGTCAAAGAGGAACTGTTTTGCCCGGTTGACCCCTTTGACGATCTGCTCGTTTGAGTAGAAGGATTTCATCCTCCGGACAGTTCTGTATGCCTGCTCGGGCGGCTCGTGCATCTCATAGACCAGATACCCATAGGTCGCTCCGATCTCAAGCAGGGATGGGCTTTTATTAAAGAGGCGGATGAGCTCACCAACACAGTCAGCCTCGGCAGGCGAAAGGTTGCTCCCTGTCTCGCACCGGAAGAACTCATCGGCATGCTGGTAGTACTCCTGCGCAAAGGCCGACGAATACGGGCCCCGAACATAGAGGCGATATGGATATGCAAGTTCGATATCCTTCAGCTTCAGCAGGAAGACAAGCTTCTGGGCGATGAGCCGGTGCTCGAACCTCCCTGTCTTCATCCGGAAACCGGCTTCCCGGAAACAGGCAATGACTTTGTTTCTATCGTTCACAGCTATCACCAACACAGCCCAGGAGCTTGCAGAGCCAGCCCCGGATACGTTCCCACTCAAGAAGCCCTTCCGGGGTGATTGAATAGAGTTCAAGCTCCTTCCCCTCAAGCATCACCTTCTCGCAATGGAGGTATCCCATCTCAACAAGTTTCCTGAGGTTTGCATAGAGCACGCCATCGCTCAGGTTCAACCCGCCCTTCAGCTGCCGTGCGGTGGCCCCGTCCTCACCCAGCTCGGAGAGCGCCCAGAGTATCTCAAGGCGCACCCGTGAGATGAGGGTGCCGTTCATCACCTCGGATTCTTCCACAATTGCTATCAGATCATCTGGCATAGGCGGCATTCCTGCGACTTTAAACTTTGAGTAGATATTGGAGTGAAACGTGATAAAGGATTTGGGTGAGAGGTGTTTTCGCTCATGTATTTTGACTCTTCTCCAAAATTCTGATCACAGGCTGGGACTCGTGTTTTTCCTGAATTCCTTGGAACGTGGGAAAAGATCCCGGGTAGAGATTCCGATGCAGCAACCGGGAACATTTGGGAGTTGAGTGAAGCAGGTGCGGCGCGGGTATCGGGGGGCGGGGTCAGGCGAAGGGATCAGGCGGACAGAGGTGATAAGCCCTTGCTCGAAAGAGCAATCCGTCAGGACGATTCGTAGAATCGGGGTATTATCTCCTCTGGCAGCCCCCGGAGCATCCCCGCCCCTCCCGCGCCAGCATCTGCGTTCAGCCAGTACAACCTCCCTTGCGAAGCATGTGCGGACGGGGGTAGGGGCGGTTGGGGGCTTCTGACAAGCGAGTACTAGAGCCCCTACCCTGGCGTCACTCCATGCCTGTATCTGACTCTTCTACCACCAATAAGCTTAAAGACAGAAGATGAAGTAAATTGTATGAATGCCAAAATATATTAAGAAATTTTATTATCTGCATTGGTCAGACAATAGCGAATTGAGACTATTCATGTATTATGATGACCTTTGGATAGCAATGACCTTTAGAAATATGGAGAAGAACCGATTTTTCCATCACGGAGAATATGTGCGGGTTTATGTGTGCGCACAAAAAAGAGAACGCGATAGTTATGGGCATGTCCATAACATGTCCATAACATGTCCATAACATGTCCATAAATATCAGAGACCTAACTGAAACGATTAATCAACCCAGATATAATATGTGCCTCGTTTAGTTCCCATCTGTTGAAACTGAGGATATTTCTCCTTTATCCTTTTTAAAAGATGCTTTGCCTGATTCGGATTGATTTTACAAAGATCAGCCACATCTGCCCTCCTGATGCTGCCAGCCTTTTTCACATAATCAATAACCATATGTTCATGCTGAAGAGGCTCGAAACCCTTTGCCCGGACATATTCCGCTTCCATATGAAAGCGTTTATAGAGCCATGCTGGCAGATGATATACCCGACCCCTTCTCTCACCCCGACCTTCTACGAGACCACGTTCATGCAAGTGCTCAAGTAATCTTTGGCCTTCATTAAGCCCTTTCTGAATGATCTTTCCGGCAGTAGCTGCATCAATTCGACGATCATAGTATAATGCATTCATGACCATCAGATCATCGAGAGTAAAGACCTTTCCATTCCTCTCCTGTTCGAAGATGAACGCAGCAAATTCAAGGGATGACTCACCTCCGGGAATTGCTATCCTAACAGCAGAGTTGTCGCTTCTGGAATAATCAGGAGGCGGTCTTCCATACCGAACCTGCCCCATGTAAATCTTGTCAACCCCACGTCCGGTCTGCTCAATTATCCCGATTCTCTTGAATGCCTCTGCAAGCCGGACATTCCTGGGTTTTGGTTCATGAACAAGGATATTCTCCAAGGTTATCCCCTCAGGAAAACCGCCGGGATTTGTTATCAGGATATGATCGTGGTGCCACTGGATATATACACTCTCCATCCGGCTGTAATCCCGATGTAGGAGAGCATTATTAACCGCTTCACGGAATCCAACTGGTGAATAATCGGGTATCGGATAGCGAAGGAGTCCGACAATCTTTTCCCTCTCTTCGTTCCGTGCCTTGAACCGGGACTCGATCTCCTCGATAATTTTTACAATCGGTTCATAAAATGCATCATTCACCCTGACATCCCCCTGAATGTCAAGAACCTGAAAGTGCACTGTATGTGTTGGCAAAAACCGCTGGATAGAGGAAAGGTGTCCAAGAAGAAGGATTCCGGCAACATTTGGTACAAGCGTTCCATTAAGGGTTTCAACAAGGCGAAGGGCTTTTGCAAGCTCTTCGTTTGGGAGTTCAAGGAGTGTTCTGTCACCCCTGAGATTGGTAATGGCCTGACGAACCCGTTCAAACTCAAGGGGATCGAGATCATCAATAGTTGCACCATCTACGGGAAGTGATGAGAAATCCAGATGTCCAAGATCAACCCGTCTGGAAACCTGATCCCGTGCATAATAGGGAACTGTTGCAGGTTTTCCATCCGAACCAATCACTCGTCTCAGCGTTTTTCCAGATGCGGTTGAACAGATCTCCGGATATTGATCCACCTGGATCACGAGAACATCTCCTTTGGGATCAGAAACAATAGAGACTCTCGTATTGATATTGGGGACAGTATTATTGAATATTGCAGATTTCAGCCTATTGACATCAGTTACTATACCATTGCGTGGACGGCAGCCAGAAATGACTCCCTCATCTTCAACACCTATGAGGAGGATTCCTCCATTTGTGTTCGCCATGGCAACAATCTCATCGTAAATCTCCTTATCTGAAAAATTACGTCGTGAATCCGACTTGAATTCCAACTCCAAGGATTCCCCCATTGCAATTAAAGATGCCAATTCTTTGTCATCCATTCATAATTCCTCTGGATTGCTGCCTACGTATATTCACTACCATGCAAAGTATCTCCGTTATCGATCCTCTGTGTCCATCACGGCAAAGTCCTCCATCGAACACCCACACATAGGGGATTAGTCCCCCAATAATTGAAAACGCTCATGCCTGAACACAATTAAGTATCAAATGATTGACTCAACCCCTATTAAAACCCATACGAAACAGAGAAGAGGCCCTTTGTTGTGAAGGTCACGGATCATAAAGAATCCCTCATTTGCGATCATCATTGCTGCTCCCCCTCTGTTGGTATAGATGAGCCAAAGATTGAGGCATCTGAAAACTGGTTTACCATTACTTTCCCGAGAACAGATGTTGAACACACCAAAGAACCAGAGTCACAGCCAGAGTCACAGCCAGAGTCACAGCCAGAGTCGCTGTCAATGCGCATTTTACATCACCTTGATAAAGGACCAATGGGTAAATCTGAACTTTCCAGAGCCCTGGGCCAGGCAGAAATCTCTGGCCAGCTGAACCATATCATACGCGTATTGATCAGAAAAGAGTTGATTGCATATACCCTTCCAGAGAAGCCAGGAAGCAGATTACAAAAGTATCGCCTTACAGAGAAAGGCCGGGTTTCCCTGAAGAAGGGAGCCGGGTAGTAGATAGCCTGGCAAGAGCCTGGCAGAGCCATCAAGGTATTCTCCTCGCATGAGCAACCCTGTCAGAAAAGGGATACTGGTATTATGCTTCAGCTGCAATACACGTGCAGATGATAATCGGCATCCTCTCAGACACCCATGATAACCACCCTGCCATCAGGGAGGCGATCCGGGTCTTTGCCCAACTGGATACCAGACTCGTCCTCCACGCAGGTGATCTCACTTCACCCCGGTCACTCTGGCTCTTTGAAGCACTCCACTGCGAGATGATCGGGGTCTTTGGCAACTGTGACCGGCAGGAGCAACAGCTCAGGGATGCTGCCAGGCAATGCGGCACTATGCAGGTAGAGAGTCATGCTGCTGACCTCTCCATCAGCGGGCTCAGGATCGGGATGGTGCATGGGGATGATCCAATGTCGGTGATCCAGCTCGCCGAGGCGGATGTCTATGACGTCATCATCTCCGGCCATACCCACCGCCCTTCGATCAAGAGATCAGATGATACGCTTTTGATCAATCCCGGCGAGGCGTGCGGGGAGCGGTATGGCAATCCAACAGTTGCCATCCTGGATACAGAAAGAGACGAGGCCGGGATACTCCCACTCCCACACCGGTGTTAAACAACCCACGCAGAAACCCAGGGATGTGCAGCCGCTCCAACCCCACTTCCGGCTCCTCCTATCAGGTGACCCGTCCAAAGGCCAGGATCTCACGATCCCCGGGCCCGTACATGGTGAGGATATCACCTTCAATCTCAAACGACTGCACCCGCGTGAGAAGGTAGAGATACCGCATCTCCTGCTCCATCACGCGCTCGTCATCGCAGGAGAGACCGGTTGCCACTGGAGAGCTCATCACTATCGCACCTCTGCCTTCCCGGTACTCTGCAGAATAGCTGTTGCATCCGGCATGTCCGCTCAGAGTCCCGTCATCTGAGAAGGATATGGTCGCCTGCACTGCAGCCCTGGTCAGCTGACCATCACGATCCTCATATGCTGCCAGCACCCATGAGGTGCCAGAGAGTCCTGAGGAATCAAGAAGGCACCCCGCTGTCAGGAACAGGGCTGCCACCAGGCACAGGGCTGCCACGAGGAACGGGGTTGCAGGCAGACGCCGGTTCATCCGGATACAGGAGCGTTTCGATTCGGCCAGGTTGTCAGTTGTTTGATGCATCTGTACAATTGTCTGATGCATCGTGGCACATAAATGCATAGCAGAGGCTTTTCACTGAGCGAGTGAAATTTGACTCTTCTCCAAAATTCTGATCACTCGTGTTTTTCCTGAGTTCTTCGGAACGTGGAAAAAGATCCCGGGTAAGAGATCCTGATGCAGCAACCGGATAATTGGGAGTTGAGTGAAGCAGTTGCGGCGCGGGTATCGGGGGGCGGGGTCAGCGAAAGAGACAGGCTTGCAGAGGTGATACGCCCTTGCTCAAAAGAGCAATCCGTCAGGACGATTCGTAGAATCGGGGCATATCTCCTCTGAAAGCCAGATGGAGCATTCCCGCCCCTCCCGCGCCAGCATCTGCGTTCAGCCAGTACAACCTCCCTTGCGAAGCATGTGCGGACGGGGGTAGGGGCGGTTGGGGGCTTCTGACACGCGAGTACCAGAGCCCCTATCCTGGCGTCACTCCATGCCTGTCTCTGACTCTTCTACCACCAATAAGCTTAAAGACAGAAGATGAAGTAAATTGTATGAATGTCAAAATATATTATGAAATTTTATTATCTACATTGGTCAGACAATAGCGAATTGAGACTATTCATGTATTATGATGACCTTTGGATAGCAATGACCTTTAGAAATATGGAGAAGAACCCAAAATTGTTTTTCAAAGGTTCGTGAAACCAATACCGGGTACATCACAGTGCATCCAGAGGAATGAACTCTTCAGTTTCTAAAATCGTATTCCAGCGTTCATTCAGGTTCTTCCAGTTCACTTCACGAAGCAGCTTCTGGATGATGGCATCATAACTCTCACCTTCTTTGCCAGCGCTCCGGAGCATCTCTTTTGTCTCGGCAGATACTGGTATGGTCGTTATGGATCCCATAACCACCATATTATCTTCTCAAGCATAAGAGGTTTTCTTCACCACCGGCCTGAACCGGGGGGAGCAGTCGCATGCCCTCGCATACAGGCATCCTGGCAGGGGGTATGGATGACATGACCATCAGGCAGACTTTTCTCCGTCAAGAAGGCGATCAAGCATCGATCTGCACCGCCTCAGCTCATCCTCATACTCAACCTGGCGGGTCACGTCCAGCCCGGTGCTGACGATATGGGTAACAGATCCAGACTCATCGCAGATGACCGAGTTTGACCACTCAATCGTTCTTCCCCGCCCATCTTTTCCAGGCCAGACTGCCCGGATCGTGGTGCTTCTCTTCGCCTCAAGGAGCGTATCAATATGGGCCTGCACCTCATTGATCTCCTCCTGCTTCTGGAGAAGCTCTGAGATATGCCTCCCGACCACCTCCTCTGCAAGAAAACCTGTCAGTTCCTCGGTTCTCCGGTTGATCCGGAGAATGGTCCCTTTTGGATCCAGGACAAAGATCGCCGCATCCACGGTCGAGAGAAGCGTATGGAGCAGATCGCGTTCCCTCCGTGCAACCTGCTCGGCCTCCATCCATTCCAGTGACCAGCCTATCCTCGCTGCAAATTTGGCAAGCAGGCTCTCCTTGCTCTCATAGTACTCAGGATCCTCCTCTCTCCCCCCAAAACCAGCCTCAAGCTGGCCGGCAGGCGTTCCATGCACCGTAATCGGCATGGAGAAGATAAAAGGAAGGCCATCAGGCAGGCCACTCTCACAGACCATCTCCCCGTACGTGATCCTGATGGCAGCCGTACCCTGTTCGGACCAGCACTTCCCGATGACCCTGACCAGCTCTGAGAGGATCTCACCGATTGTGCTCTTTGAATCAAGTGTACTGACAAAGCGGTGGATACATTCGATCTCCCTGACCCTCCGTTCAAGCTGTTCTTTCCGGGAGAGAAGCTCAAGCTCCATCTCTTTTCTGTCGGTAATATCATTGCCAACCGAGAGAACACCAACTACCTCACCATCCTCATTCAGGATAGCCCGGTTCGACCACCGGAACCAGACAAGGCGGCCGTCTTTGGTGATATTGGCATTCTCGTTCAGCCTGTACCGATCGGTATCGGTGCATATCTTCTGTATCAGATCCCGCAGATCACGGCCCGTCATCTCATTTGGCGGAACTATCGTCCCGATAACGCTTTTGCCAAGCACCTCTTCCTTCGAATAACCGAAAAAGCTCTCTGCAAACTCATTAAAGAAGAGGATACGGCCCTCCACATCAAGCTTCAGGATGATCGCATGCGCCATCTCGACAAGTTCGCGGTACTGCTGTTCACTCTCCCTGAGCGCCTCGAGCGCAGTTACAGAGTCAGTGATATCGACCATGACAATGACATAGACATCACGGTGCCCGTCATCAAACGACGGGATGATCCTGGTGTGAAGATACGTGATCTCCCCGGACACGTTCTCAACTGCATGCTCGATCACCTGCTCGGTATCACTCACTTGATCTGCAAGAAGCAGGCAGAGATCATGGATTGCGGGATCTGAAACCGGCAGGTACCGGATGTCCTGTCCTGTCACCCTGTCACCGGAGACACCAAGAAAATCAGTAGATGCCTGGTTGATGAAGAGCACCCTGAGATCCGTATCAAGAATAATGATCCTCTCACTCATCGTCTGGATAAGCGAGGGGAGGGGGACACGATATGCGAGTGAATAGATCTTCGCCTTCCCAAAGGTGCGCATCTCCACCTGCCCTGCTGCATACATGCTTGCAAGATACCGTCCGGTGGAGTGCTTGTTCCTCCCAAGCGCCTCTGCAACCTCTGTGACACTCAGCCCGTTTGGGTGTCTCTTCAGCAGATCGTGGATCGCACGCTCTTCATCCTGCTGGTTCTCCATTGTGAATAGTTGCTATTTTTAAATATTTAAATATATCTACATAAGGTAACAACCGATACTTCCAACACCACCCACATAAGTAACACATAGCAATTAAACTTAAATATAATAAAAATCCACCACTATACTCATACCAAAAGGAGATGTACATGACGAGACAGTCAACCCTGCCAGAGAGCTGCATCCGGGTCTTCCTCCTGATAACACTCGCAGCAGCCCTTATCATTACACCGGCAGTTGCCGGCGAGAAATTCCTGTACGGATCACCCGACCTCCGGGTTGCCATCACCGGGACAAACGAGTTCACACCCGGCGAGGAGGCAACAGTCAATCTTCGTGTTGAGAACACGGGACTGACCACCATCAAGATAGTCAGAAGCGACATTGTAGCTCGTGACGATCGGCCCGATACCGCAAAAATGGCGGTCGTGAAGCTCAAATCCGGTGATGCACCACTCTCAATAAAAACTGATCCCCAGATGATCGGCGATATCACAGGGGGGAGCAGCGCCACTGCGTCATTTACGATCCAGCTTGATGAAGACGCAAAAGCAGGAACCTATACCATACCAGTCAGTATTGAATACACCTATCTTTCAAGTGCCGATCAGCATGGAGACGACTTTATCAGGTACTTCTATAACACAAAAGTTATCGAGAAAGACCTCAGGATCGTCATCAAACCCGATGTGAGGCTTGCAGTCACAGATATCGAAACTGAAGCAGTCAATGTCGGCACAGAAGGATATGTCACCCTTACAGTCCATAATACCGGAAAAGAGGATGCACGATCAGCAACCCTCAGGATCGAGCGGAGCGGTGCAAGCCCGCTTATCCCAACAGATGCAAGCTCCTATATCGGCGATTTCCCCTCAGGCGCAGTCGTGACCAGCACCTTCAAAGTCTCAACCTCCAAAAATGCTGAGCCGGGCCAGTACCCATTGAATGTACTGGTTGAATATAAAGACAGAAACGGCCAGGTGAAGCATTCAGACCCGAGGACAATCGGTGTCACAACCGGCGGTAAGATCGAATTTACTGCCGTTTCCCCTCCGGTAGCCGTAAGCCCTGGCCAGAACACAGTCATTGATGTGGAATACAAAAATATCGGTGATGCACCTGTGTATCGGGCAACCGCCAGGATATCGGCAGTTGATCCCTTCACCTCAAATGATGATACCGCATATCTTGGCGACATGGCTCCGGGAGAGACAAAAACCGCTCGATATATCCTGAATGTCGATTCAACCGCTACTGAGAAGATTTACGGGCTCGACTCCGAGATCCGGTACAGAGACGCACTTGACAACACCCAGATCTCAAAGACGATGAAGGTCGAGGTGGAGGTTGTCCCGCGTGAAGCTGCACTTCCAGTAGTAGCAATCGGCGCAATCCTGATTGTTGCAGCCGGACTTGGATACTGGTACTACCGCAAGCAGCAGCAGCAGTAAATCCGGATCTGCGAGGAGTGAACCCCCAGTATGCGCATCTATGAAAAACTGTCAGAGGTCATAAACAGCTCCCCTGCACTTGTGGCAGCAGTCGTGGTCCTGCTCCTCATCACCGGCCTCTACGGGATGACACTGACCGAGATGGAGACCGGATTTGAGACCTATATGGATCCGGACACCCCCCGGTACATCCTCCTCGATAAATACATGAGCACCTTCTCAACAGACAGCATCATGCTGCTTGTTGAGACCGAGGATGTACTGAACCCGGTTATCCTCGAGTATACCGGCCGACTGCAGGATGATATTGCAGAGGAGCGGTATGTCACCGGTGTCATCGGTATCACCGACCAGTTCAGGGCCGCAAACGGTGGAGAGTTACCTGAATCGATTGCAGAAGTGGAGGCAGCAAAGGAGCATATTCCAGCGGATCTGCTGGAGCGGCTTGTTCCAACCACTTCGATGACCATCATCCAGGTGAACCTTGAGCCGGGAGTCAGCCTCGACACCCAGTTTTCTGTCGTTGATGCCATCGAATCACGGATCAGTGTCTCAGATCCCCCACCCGGTGTATCTGTTGTCCAGACCGGGAATCCCGCATTTGCCAAACAGATGATGGATGAGATGGGCGTCTCCATGAGCAGCCTGATCCTGATTGCAATGCTCCTGATGGTGGCTGCAATCGGCATCCTCTTTAGTGCCGTCAGGTACCGCCTCCTCTCTGTCGGGATTGTCGCAACCGGCCTCATCATGACATTCGGGTTCATGGGCATCACCGGGATGAAGATCAGCATGGTGACGGTGGCAGCGTTTCCGGTTCTGATAGGGCTTGGAATCGATTATGCAATCCAGTTCCATTCCCGGCTTGATGAGGAGGTCAGGGATAAAACACTCCCTGAAGCTGTGAAGGAGACGATGACCAGGTCAGGTCCTTCGATCCTCTATGCGATGCTCGCAACCTCAATGGGCTTCATTGCGATGTGGACATCTCCGCTGCCGATGATCCGGAGTTTTGGTGCCGTCTGCGTGGTCGGCGTCATCTGCTGCTATATCGCAGCCCTGATCATCGTTCCCACCTTTGCCACCCTGATGAAGTATGAGCCCAAACCAAAGGTAAAAAAGAGTGGGCCTGGATTTGGAGAAAGCTATAACAATGGCCTTGGAAAAACCGTTGGCGTCATATCCAGGTATCCGCTGCTGATCCTGGCTGCCTGTATCCTCCTTGCGGCAGGCGGCTTCTCAGTTGACGACCGGATCATCGTCAATACCGACGAGAATACCTTCGTTCCCCCGGACATGCCCGCACGCGTTCAGATGGAGAAAGTGACCCGTGCGATGGGGCCATCAGACAATATCCCGATCTTTGTCAGGGGCGACCGGGTCTCCGGTCTTGACTCAATCATGTGGATGCATAGTTTCCAGCAGTACCAGGAAGAGAATAATGACAGGATCACAAGCACCCGGAGCATTGCTGATCTCGTCCTCCAGTATAATGGAGGTGTCTTCCCTGAGACGGATGCAGAACTTGCCAACGTTCTGGACACCATCCCTGCTGCAAGCCGTGACCGGTACTTAAGCGGCCATTCGATGGCACTGATCGAGATCTCGACTGTTGATATGGAAGTCGATGTCGGGATGTCCTTCATCAACCAGATGTATACCGAGCTCGAATGGCACCAGCCGCCACCTGGTATCACCACAACCCTGACCGGAGGATGGGAGTTCTTCACCACACTTGTCGAAGAGATCCGGGAGACCAAGACCACTATGACGGTTCTTGGTTTCGTGCTGATATTTGGGTTCCTCTTCATGGTTTACAGAAAAGGGAGGAAGGCAGCAACCCCGATCATCCCCATCGTCCTGATTGTGGGGTGGAACAGCCTGATCATGTACAGCACCGGTATCGACTACACAGTCATGACGGCAACGCTTGGATCGATGACAATCGGGATTGCATCGGAGTATACGATCCTGATCTCCGAGCGGTACTATGAAGAGCGGGAGAAAGGAGTTCCAAAACTTGAAGCAATCAGGTCAAGTGTCCAGAAGATCGGAACCGCAATAACCATCTCCGGACTGACAACGGTCTTTGGGTTCTCAGCATTGATCACCTCAAGCTTTGGGATCATCAGCAACTTCGGTGTTCTGACAGTCATTGCTGTTGGATTTGCCCTGATGGGCGCGATCATCGTGATGCCAGCAGTACTCTCCCTGATCGGAAACGGCATCGAGGAGAAGACAGAAGAGAAGACGACCGCATAATCCCCCACAACCCTCCTCTTTTTCAGATCTCCCGCACAACCGGTATACTTGATGAGAACCCCACACGCCGGTGACACAGTCTCTGTCCATTTCACTGCCCGCCTTGCTGACGGAACAGTAATCGAGGCAAGTGAACCTGAGGCGCCTGTTGAAGCGGTGCTTGGTGCAGGTACCATAAACCCGGCCTTTGACGAGGCGCTGCGTGAGATGAGCGAGGGTGAGAAGAGAGAGATCATCCTCCCCCCGGACCAGGCATACGGAAAGTACAACAAGCGGCTCGTCTTCAGGCTCAAGCGGAAGAAGCTGAACCTGAAAGGGGATCCCGTGGAAGGCAGCCTTGTCAAAATGAAACTCCCGGATGGAAAAGAGCGTTATGTCACGATCCTCGCACTTGATGAAAAGAAGGTGACGATCGATGCAAACCACCCCCACGCCGGGGAGACGATCCACTATACGCTGGTGCTTGAGCAGATCATGCCGGGCCCCGCATCACGGGAGACAACAGACGCATGATGCCAAATGCCATCCACCAGCTGGACTGCCTTGAAGGGATGAGCAGCCTGGAAGCCTGCTCAGTTGATGTCATTGTCACCTCACCCCCATACAATATCGGGAAATCCTATACCAGCTATGACGACACCCTCAGCAGGCCTGACTATCTCGCCTGGATGGGGGATGTTGCGGGAGCCTCGCACCGTGTACTCTCCGAACGGGGATCGTTCTTCTTAAATATCGGCGGCACCCCGAAAGATCCCTGGATACCAGTCGATGTCGCAATGGAGTTCCGGAAGAGGGGCTACATCCTCCAGAACATGATCCACTGGATCAAGTCGATTGCAATTCCTCAGTCAGACATGGGAACATACGGCAGCAACACCTGCGATATTGCTGTTGGCCACTATAAGCCTGTCAACAGCAGGCGGTTCCACCACGACTGCCATGAGTTCATCTTTCATTTCACCAAAACCGGCGATGTGCCGCTTGACAAGCTGGCAATCGGGGTGCCGTACCAGGACAAGAGCAATATCGGCAGATGGAAACAGGCCAGGGAGGATCGGCGGGACCGGGGCAACACCTGGTTCATCCCCTACGAGACGATCAATGAGAAGCGGCCGCACCCGGCAGTCTTCCCGGTGGGGCTGCCCACCCTCTGTATCAGGGACCATGGACTTGAACGCTGCTCTCTTGTCCTTGACCCCTTCATGGGGATCGGATCCACCGCAGTCGCCTGCATCAGGCTTGGAATCGACTATATCGGCTTTGAGATCGATCCATCATACCTTGAGATCGCAAGCGACCGTATCCGTGAGGAGACGGAGCGGGGCAGGGCAGGCCTGGACAGGGCAGAACACGAGAGGACAGGGAATGCTGAAGGAGAGCGGCAGGCACGGCTTGTTGAAGAGGAGTGAAGAGTGAAGCCGGATGAAGAAACAGTTTACAGATGATTATTGATCAGAGCCCGGCCCCTCGCCAGTTGCCTCCCTCACCAGCTTGATCACCCTGAGGAGATCATAATCCTTGACAGGCTTGACAAGATATGCTATCGGGTTGGTTTTCCCGGCTCTCTCAACGATACCCGCTTCAGAGTATGCCGTCAGGAAGGCAAACGGCCTGGGTGAGCGCCGGGTAATCTCTTCAGCCACATGGATGCCATCACTGTCACCCCTGAGCATGATATCTATCAGGACGCAGTCGGGGAGGGTGTCGAGAATGCCCGGGATCGCCTCATCGGCAGATTCAGCCACACCCACAACGGTATGGCCGAGGTGTTCGATCCTCCACGAGAGATCAAGGGCGATAACCGCGTTATCCTCAACAATATAGAAGCGGAGTGGAGAAGACCCATCCTGGTTCAGAATCTCACCTCCCAGCCGTCAGGCAGGATGCTCAGAGTCCCGTTCAGTTCCCGGTTGACAAGCGTCCGGACAAGCGCCATTCCCAGGCCATCGGTTCTTTCCACTGCTTCATCCGCGATGACTTTCAGGCAGCAGGTACCATCGTCTGGAGAGATGCTCCCTGATACATGCAGATTGCACGTTCCATCAGTACCTGCTGCCAGCGCCACCAGTTCATTGACAATAAGGCCGACAGCTATTGCCGAGTCAGCATCAAGCAGGCATTCATGAGCTGGGAGTTCGCAGGCGATACCGGAATCCATCAGATCATATGATCGCCTGAGCTCCCCGATGAGAAGCTCAAGATATGCTTTCATATCCACCTCTGCGATCATCGCTTCTGCATAGAGGAGTTCATGGGCAAGCGAGAGGGAGAGAACCCGGTTCTCTGTCTCCCGGAGTGCCGCTGCCACCTCATCCGATCCGCTCTCCATCTTCTGGAGATTGATTAAGCTTGCAATCATCTGGAGGTTGTTCTTCACCCGCAGGTGGAGTTCACGGAGGAGAGCCTCCTTCTCACGGAGGGCAGACGCGATCCTCTCTTCTGACTGCCGCCTTTCGGTTGTCTCCTCGATAATTACCGCATACCCGGCATCACCCCCTTCGAAAGCAGCAGGAAGGATCTTCACCCGGAAGTGCCGCTCTCCAGCTCCGGTATCAGGGACAACTGCTTCCAGCACCTGTTCACCCTCACCATACCGGGGTATTCTGGAGAGAAACGCGTCTGTTGAGAGTATTGGATAATCAAAATCCTGGATCCGGGTACCTGTCAGATCTTCCTTTGCCACTCCGGCAAGCAAAAGATAGTGATCATTTGCGGTGACTACCTTGAGTTTCTCATCCAGGAGAACGATTGCATCTGTTGAAAAATCGATGAGTGCCGAGACAGGCACACGTTCAGAGAGGAAATATACCTTGGACGGGCCAACCATCTTCATCTCGACCCTGCCGGAGATCGAGAGCATATTGACATATTTTGAGACAGAGTTCCGGTTCAGTCCGATCTCCCGGGAGATATCGCTAATGCTCAAACCACGTGGCTCCTCACTGAAGAGAGCAAGTATCGTCTTCAGGTATTCGTCATGATTATCTTCTTTTGGCATAGCATTCTCAAAACTAAACATCTATACCTTGATCCTAACTATCATTAATCTATGTGCATACCCGATATGCATACCTGATACATAGTCCCGCAATGCAGGAGGAAGAGGTGCTGCAACTGGTTTAATCATCCGGGCCTGTTGTGAACCCCGCCTCACGTATTGTATCAGGCCAGACGACGGGAATGTCACAAGAGAGGAGAGGATGCAATTGAAAGAGAGAGCGCATTAGCCATGAAGAGAGCGATCCGGAAGCCTGATCCCTGGCTCCCTGCCATCACCGGAACTGCACTCATAGCGATCGTGATTGAAATCATCCTTCTCCAGGAAGGAGTAACCCAGGTCTATCCACACCTCTTCTACATCCCGATTATTCTAGCCGGCTACCGGTTTCAGCGATCCGGAATCCTCATTGGGTGCGGACTTGCAGCCGTATACCTGCTGCTGCACATCATCATCTTCCCTGATACAATTGCACTTGCCGAAGCCTTCCTGCGGTTTCTTGTGATGGCAGGTGTTGGGATCATCAGCGGCACCTTCTCCTGGAAACTCACCGAGAGCAAACAAATATACCAGACCCTCTTTGATGATGCATTGAACCCCGTCCTGATCGCAGATGAAGATGGAACCTATCTTGAGGCAAACAAGGCCGCACTTGATTTTCTGAACCGTTCCCGGGATGAGGTGATCGGGAAGTCGGTCTGGGATTTTGTCCCCCCAGAATGCCTTGGGCAGGAGAGAGAGGCCCAAAACCCTTTTACCAGTCAACGGACACGCGAAACACCGTTTCTGGTGGATGGTGAGGTGAAGACACTCCTCCTGAATGTTGTTCCTGTCAGAGCCGGCGGGAAGACAACGCTCTATGGCATTGGCCTTGATATCACCGGGCAAAAAAAAGCCGAGAAGATCCAAAAAAGGCTCGCTTCCATTGTGGAATCATCGGGTGACGCGATTACGAGCCTTGATCTCAATGCCAGGGTGATCACCTGGAACAGGGGAGCAGAGGAGATCCTTGGATGGAAAGCCAGGGAGATCATCGGCAGGCAGTATTCACTTGTGATCCCTTTGGAGGATCAGCCGATCTTTATAGATTACTTCAATGAGATGATTGCAACAAAAACCCCGCAGGTGCGGGAGGTGAACCGGCAGCACCGATCTGGCAGAAAGCTCCGGATGTCAGCTACAATATCTCCTATCCTGGATCAGAATGGCACAATCATTGCCATCTCGGGTATCCTCAGGGACATTACCCGTGAGAAGGAGATGGAGGAGAGGCTCCGGAAAAATGAGGCAATACTCAGGATTGCAGGTAAGACCGTACAGTTTGGCGGCTATAGTGTCAGTTTAGCCGATTCGAGGATCACATGGTCAGATGAAGTGGCACATATCCATGATGAAGAACCCGGATACTCCCCCACAATTGATGAGGGGATCAGTTACTATGCCCCAAAGTGGCAGGAGAGAATCCGGGATGTCTTTTCAGCCTGCGCCAAAGACGGCATTCCCTATGATGAGGAGATGGAGATCATCACTGGCAGAGAAACCAGAAAATGGGTACGAACCACCGGCGAGGCGATCCGGGATGAATCAGGAGAAATTATCGGAGTGCAGGGAGCCTGCCAGGACATCACCGAACAGAAGGTGGCTGATGACAGGCTGCAGAGAACATTTTTCTACACCCGCGGGCTCATCGAAGCAAGCCTTGACCCCCTCGTCACCATAAGTCCGGATGGCCTGATCACGGATGTGAATAAGGCAACCGAGACGGTGACCGGCATCTCCCGTGAAGACCTGATCGGAAGCGATTTTGCCACGTATTTCACCGATCCAAAGAAGGCACAGGAAGGGTACAGGGAAGCCTTCAGATCAGGATTTGTCAGGGATTATGCCCTGACGATCAAGAACATATCTGGCGAGACACGGGATGTGCTCTATAATGCAAGCATCTATTGTGACCAGTCAGAAACAGTACAGGGAGTCTTTGCTGCTGCCCGTGACATCACCAGGGAGAAAGAGATGATGCAGAAGATCCAGGAGAACCTGTATGAGAAGGAGACCCTGCTGCGGGAGATCCACCATCGTGTCAAGAACAATATGCAGGTTGTCTCATCCCTCCTGCATCTCCAGGCACTCACAATAGGAGATGAACGCTTTATGGGTGCATTCCAGGACAGCGAGAACCGGATCGCCTCAATGGCACTTGTCCATGAACACCTCTACCAATCCGGAAACCTTGCACGAATCAACGCGGCAGAGTATGTGAGGAAACTCTCTCTTGAAATCGCCCACTCCTATTCATCATCTGGGAAGATCACCATGACCCACCGGCTTGACGATCTCACGCTCGATATCGACACTGCCACCTATTGCGGGCTTATTGTAAACGAGCTCCTCTCAAATGCCATGAAACACGCATTCAAGGGCAGAGGAGAGGGAAGAATCGGGATCTCACTGGAAAAGGACGAGGAGGGTTCGATCATCCTCACCTTCGAGGATGACGGAATAGGCATGCCTGAAACAATCGATCTACAGACCGGATCCACCCTTGGTGTCGAGCTGATCAGGACATTTGTCCGGCAGATCAAGGGCTCGTACTCCTGCTCCCCGCGTCCCGGGGGCGGTACCCGCTGGCAGATATGGTTCAGAAACAGGGGTGATACCGGTCCTGTAGGGCTGCGATCACTGACGGAAGATGATACGAATCCACTGCCGCCATCCTCTGCCTGATAGCCCGGGGAAGATAGCTCCCAAGCCGCCAGGTGTCAGGAGGGAGCTCTGGCAGCATCGCCGCCAGCTCGTCTATTGAGAGATCCCGGATCTGCAGAAGCGCAACAGAGACCGCCTCCTCCCCGGCTGCTGGTTCGACAAAGCCGGGAACTGCCACGGTAACTGAAGAGAACGAGGATTCAACTGCCCAGTTTGATGGGAGCAGATACCGGAGCAGGCAGGCAAGGGTTGCATTCAGGTGATCACCAAGAAACGTCCAGGCTGAAACCCATGATCCCTCAGCCATCGGTTCAGCCAGAATCACGATCTCATCGCACTCGCACCCGGCAGGCCAGGTTGAGACCGCATCCCGGATCGCGTCCTGCACCTCCTCTGCCAACGGGAGATCTGGTTCCCTCTGCCGGGCGATCCTGCCCGCAGCACCTGCAAGAAGATGAGATATCCCATGCCTGCCTCCACCTGTCCAGAACGGCCGGGACGCCTCCCTCTGCATGGGAACCACAAGAAGGCTCCTGCGTTCATCATCTCGTGCAAGAACCCGCCAGCTCCGCCCGGCAAGCGTAAAACCATGGGCAGCAGACCCGGCAAAGAGAGGATCAAGCGTGCCCACGAACTCGCCCTCAGGTGTGGTTGCCCGATACCCACGGATATCCGGGATGACAGAACAGAGAGGAAGCCCGTGGTACCGGAACAGTTCACGTTCTGCAGAAGAACCGAGTGTCACGAGATCCCCATCCATTGCCAGGTATCCCTCGCTGAAGAGATGATCCAGTATCCGGTCTGCATCTTCTTTGCTGATCCCATTAAACGGCGGCAGGGCAAGAAGGCCTGAGATGAGGGGCCGCCTCCCCAGGCCGCGGCGGGAGATCGCAAGCTGTACAAAGAGCTGCTGGAGAAAGACGTGGCAGGGAATAGCTGGAGGAGCTTCCGGCTCAACCAGCTTCTCCCGTGCCGCCCGGACAGCGGCAGCCGCAAGCAGCGCCTCTTCCCCGTTTGCGAGCAGAAAAACCATCTCAGGCGGCCGCTTTCTCCGGCCGGACCTCCCGAGCCGCTGGAGAAATGAGGCAACCGAGTCGGGAGGCCCATACTGGACAACGAGATCAAGTGCGCCGATATCAATTCCAAGTTCAAGCGTGCTGGTGCAGACAATGCAGGCAGGCCCACTCCCTGCCATCTCCTCCTCAGCAGCCCTCCTGGCATCCGGCGAGACTGCCGAGTGGTGAACCAGGGCGGATGCCACATACTGCGAGAGGGCTGCATGAACCCGCTCTGCCTCACTCCTGCTCCCGGTGAAGAGGAGCGTCTTCTTGTTAGCCACAACCCCCGCAAGCAGCCTGATCCGTTCATCTTCAGACGCCTCTATGAGAAACGAGAACCGCCTCGCTGACGGAGGCGATTCAGCCCGGATACAGGCACCGGTGCGATCGTGTCCTGAGAACCATGCAAGGAGCGCTTCAGGGTTTCCAACAGTTGCAGAGAGGGCGATTCGCTGGATCCGCCTGGTGCAAAGATGATCAAGCCGTTCGATGAGACAACGGAGCTGCACACCGCGTGCTGATCCAGCGAAGGTATGCACCTCATCAACAATCACTGACCGGAGCTGCAGAAATGCCCGCCGCCGTTTTGGATCCATTAACAGCAGTTCAAGCGACTCCGGGGTGGTGAGAAGAATATGCGGCGGTTCATCCTCATGCCAGATCCGATCCGATCGCTGTACATCCCCATGCCATGCAGAGACCTCAAGGCCCAGTGGTGCGGTTATATGGGTGATCCTGAGATATTGATCATTGATTAAGGCTTTTGCAGGAGAGAGATAGAGTATCCCGATTCCAGGCGTCCGGGCCGTCAGGAGATCATGAAGAGCGGGCAGAAATGCAGATTCAGTCTTGCCACCCGCCGTCGGCGCGAGGATGAGGAGATCCATTTCTCTGCCATACGCCAGGAGCGCTTCTTCCTGAACAGAACGGAACTCGTCCCACCGGAGGGTTGAGACCAGCACCTCGCGCAGGGCGGGATGGAGACGGGAGAGCGTATCTGTCACAATGAAGGTGTATGTCTGCTGTGGGTTAGATACCTGCCGGAAAAACGCTCATGATGCCAATACAGGCACCAGATATACAAGAAAAACATGATGGGTTTGCACATGCATTTTCTGGCACTTCTCCAAAAAAACCGACTCTTCGCCAAAATTCTGATCGCGAGGGTTTTTCCCTGGATTCTCAGGAACACGCGATTGAACCCGATAGAGAGCCCTCATCTCTCTCATCCCCGATTGCACCAGCCGGATCATCAGGAGTGACCGAAGCTGGTGCGGTGCGGGGAGAGGGGCAGAGGGACGCTTTCTGGTACTCAATACCTGAGATTCTTCTTCTTCCCCACTGCAACCACACATATGATGAGCTTATCAGCAATTATCTGAAAGAGTATCCGGTAATCACCCACTCTCAACCGATACCGTGGCTTTTCAGGAGGATACCCCCTCAGCTTTCTCACATCATGGCGGGCATATGGATCGGCAGCGTACTTTTCAAGGGCTATAGCCAGACGTATTCGCATAACCCGTGGCAATGCACCATATGCTTTCTCAGCAGTGGGTGTGAAGAGTACGGTATACACTATTTCTCACCCAGTTGCCAGATTACCTGATCATCTCCGAGATCACGCATAATATCCCTGAGATTACGATAACGGCCTGCCTGAATCTCCTCCTCACTCTCGCATAGGGCTTGTATCTCCTCCTGGGAGAGGGGCTCATCATCGTACGCAGCGTCGGCAAGACGATTGATGAGTTCATCGTATGTCTCCCTTGGATGGATCTTCAGATCATTGAGCTTCGCTTTTGTCTCAGTTCGGATCTGAACAGATGTCATTGGCATACGAGTACAGATACACTATAGCCAATTATAGATTTTGGCTGTGTACAATAGAGAGATATTTTTTACTATAACTCTTCGCCAAAAATTTGATCGCAAGGGTTTTTTCCTGAATTCTCAGGAACGAGTGATTGAACCCGATAGAGAGCCCTCATCTCTCTCATCCCCGATTGCACCAGCCGGATCATCAGGAGTGACTGAAACTGGTGCGGTGCGGGTATCGGGAGTGTCGAAAAAGTATCAGGTGGTACCGGCACCCGGTTATTGAAGCCCGAATGCCCGGTTGACAACAGATCGGAGCGTCTCTTTTGGAACCGCTCCCGTGACCCGGTCAATCATCCTGCCATTGGCAAAGAGGATGATTGTCGGGATTGCGGAGATGCCAAACTGCCGGGCGATACGCGGGGCTTCATCTGTATTGCATTTGGCATAGGAGACAAGCCCGTCCATCTCATGGGAGAGCGCCTCGATAACAGGCGCTACCCTCTGGCAGGGCCCGCACCATTCCGCCCAGAAATCCACAACCACAAACCGGTTCTGCTGGATAAAGTCATTGAAGGTAATCTCTGAGAGCGGCACAACACCCTGAACAGGCGGTTTTTTCTCAAGTTCTGCCAGTCTTTCCCGGGCGCGTTTCTGCCTGAGATACTCCAGTTCATCATCCATACTCATACATCTCAACCGCCTCAGATAAGGGTTCGCATCAGTTGTTTCCCCATCCCAGAGGGGAATGAGAGAACAGAGGATATTCATGGTTTTTTCCCTGATCAGCAAAAACACCGGAAAATTTGCCGGAAGCTCCCCGCCTTTCGGTAAGCTATATAAAGCTGGAACTGGAATATTATTACTCCGAAGCGAGGTGGGGTAGTCAGGAGATCCCGACGGGCTCATAACCCGTAGATCGATGGTTCAAATCCATCCCTCGCTATCACTGTTTCTGCATATTCTTTCTCTTCCAAAGGGGTTTTTTTTAAAAAAGTCAGAACTGAAGCTCTGTCTGGTACGAACCATGCACAAAATCGATATGCCGGCAGGCAGCGTGCTCCCCGGGGATAGAGACCGGATAGCATCCCGAGAGGCACCCGTAGCAGAGATCCTCAGGCCTGTGGCCGGTTGCCGCAATCAGGGCTTCAAGCGAGACGTAATGGAGTGAGTCCGCAGCTATAGCCGAACAGATATCATCGTGTTCACGGTTATGGGCGATCAGCTCCTGCCGTGTCGGGAGATCGACACCCAGATAGCAGGGTGCCCGGATAGGAGGTGAGCCGACCCTGAAGTGCACCTCACGTGCACCAAACTCACGCATCAGGTCAATTATCCTGCGGGATGTGGTGCCCCGGACAATTGAATCATCGATAAGGACAACGGACTTATCCTGGATATGACCCCTGATCGGGTTGAGTTTCATCCGCACAGCATTCTCCCGCAGTGTCTGGGTCGGCATGATGAAGGTTCGCCCGATGTAGCGGTTCTTGATCAGCCCTTCCTTGAAGGGTATGCCTGAAGCCTCCGAGTACCCGACTGCAATCGACATGCCTGAGTCCGGAACAGGCGATATCATCTCCGCATCAACCGGAGCCTCCCTCTGGAGCTGCTCACCGATCCGCCTCCTGACATCATAGACCAGCACCCCGTCGATGACCGAGTCGGAACGCGCGAAATAGATATACTCAAAGAGGCAGAGTGCGGTATGGTTTGCCTTCATAATCTGGCGGCAGGAGATGCCATGCTCATCAATTTTGATCAGCTCACCCGGCTTCACATCCCGCATGAATGTTGCCCCGAGCGTATCCATTGCAACACTCTCTGAGGCAACCATGTAGCCGTGTTCGGTTCTTCCAAGAGTAAGCGGCTTGATACCGAGGGGATCACGGAAGGCATAGATGGTATCATCCAGCATCGCAATAACCGAATATGAACCCTGCAGTATCCGCATGCAGAGGACAACCGCATCCTCCATTGAGCCGGAGAGAGTCAGCTCACGCGCGATGATGGCGGCTATCACCTCAGAGTCGGTGGTCGTTGCAAAAATATGGCCATGCTCTTCATAATCAGCGACAAGGACATCATTATTCACGAGGTTTCCGTTGTGAACGATAGAAAAGTAATGCCCTTTTAAGGTGAAGTTCAGTGGCTGGGTATTTTCCGGACGGTTTTCGCCGGTTGTCGGATACCGGATATGGCCGATCCCCGTTCTGCCGGTGAGTTTTTTCAGAATCTCCTGGTCAAAGACCTCGGAGAGCAGCCCCTGTGCCTTATGTTTATGAATTTTACCGGCATCATACGTCGTGATGCCGGCACTCTCCTGACCACGGTGCTGGAGGGCATAGAGGGCATAATAGATAGGTAGCGACACTCCGCCGCTATCAACGATGCCCACGATGCCGCACATGATCCAGCTCTTATAGTGTTGGTCGGTTTAATGTGTTGGCCTGAGTGGTTTCTTACTTGTCCAGGCATTGGAGCGCAGACGGGCGCTCCGTCCGAATCCACATGCTGAACAGACTTTATGGCGGGCATGGTATGACCTTCTGCCACACCGCCTGCATACGATATGAGAGCGCTTATTGCGCAGACCCATTGATGGAGTACCTTTCGACATGAAAAATCACCTATCTTATTCGACTGAAGGGGATATATAGATCACATTGTCCCCACGGACGATCAGTGTACCGAGTTTCTCAACACCATTCTCTGTCTCTTCTTCTGCACCGTCAAGAACAAGGTTCATATGAACATCGTATCCCTGAAGAATCCCCCGGATCTCACGCCCGCCTTTCAGCGAGATTAAGACCGGTTGCCGGTTTAAGACCTGTTCCAAAATATCAAGCGGTCGCCTGGTCATAAAAATCCCTTTGCATAACCCTGAGAGAGTACTATACATGCGCCTGCGACTCACTTAAAGATAGCCCCGGATCCACGCCATTAAGTATTCAGAAAGGGATATGTGCATAACCATGGCTGAGATCACCATCCGAAGACGGCATGCGATCCGGAAAGGACAGGCAGCAGACATTACAAAGATGCTTGAGAAGGCACTTGGCAAAGACGCAGCGCTCTTCCCAACCGCCTCAATAGAGCGTGCTGAAACTGACGCAGATATTGCAATCTATCTCATCGATAAGAAACCGCTCCTCATATCAGGGAAGGACTGGGCATTTCCGACACTCAGGGGAGCGCATATCCGACCCTTCACTGCCCGCCGGATAACAGTTGATTCCGGAGCGGTATCCTTTATGGTCAATGGTGCAGATGTGATGCGCCCGGGTGTTGTCGCTGTGACAGGTGACATTCAGAAGAACCAGCCTGCCCTTGTTGTCGATGAGAAGCACGGGAAGCCGTTAGCAGTGGTGATTGCACTCTTCGACGCCGATGAAATCCGTTCCATGGAGAAAGGAAAGGTTGCAAAGAACATTCACTATGTCGGCGATCCAATCTGGAATCTCGAGATATAAGGATACAATTAATAACTACCAATAGAAAGGAATCTACATGGGATTTCTTGAATCCATCATTGGCGGAAAGGGTGCCACCCCCAAGGAGGAGGAGTATATGGACCTCGATCTGGCTGCGTATGAGACAGCAGCAACAGGCGAGGAGCCTGCCCTGATGTATGTCAGGATTGCAACAATCAGTGATCTCAAGGATACACCCCGGATCAAGGACGAGGTGTACAACAACAACATTGTAATCATTGACATTCAGAAACTCAAGCTCGACAAAATCACCTTTGAGCGGGTGATGAAAGACCTAAAGGATGTCGCACGCGATGTGAACGGCGACATCATCGGGATCGGCGACCAGCGGTATGTCGTTGTCACCCCGACATCAGTGAAGATCTCACGGGAGAAGATCGGTGGGGGCACGTAGGTGAAACAGGCCCTCTCCGGCCCATGCCCACTCTGCCAAAACGAGATTGACTATATCTACCAGACAGAGAATATCCCATTCTTTTCGGATATTCTCATTATGTGCGGTCTCTGCGAGTCCTGTGGCTTCCGACTGACCGACACGATTATCCTCGCAGATCATGGACCGATACGTTTTGAGTTTCAGGTGCAGCGTGCTGATGACCTCTACACCCGTGTTATCCGGTCCACCTCTGGCAGGATCGAGATCCCCGAGCTTGGCGTAACTGTCGATCCCGGTCCGGCATGCAGTGGATTCATCTCCAATGTCGAAGGTGTGCTTGCACGGGTAGAGGATGCGATTAAAACTGTCCTTTTGTCAGCAGAAGCCGAAGAGCGACAAAAGGCCATCGAAGGTCTTGAAACACTTGCCAGTGCACGGAAAGGAGAAATACCATTTACCCTGATCATCGAAGATCCAAGTGGAAACAGCGCAATCATCAGCGATACTGCAACCCAGGCCCCGTTTGAACCGGAACCGGAGTGAGTGAACGGTGGAGACACTCTCCGCTTTTCTCATCTGCCTGCTTGCAATCACACTTGCCACAGCTTATTTCAGGATACCCCCGTTTCCGGCTCTTTTTGGCTCAGCTCTTCTCTTCGGATGGCTCGCCGGGCTGCCTTCCGATATCATTGTTGATGCTGCAGGCGCGGGAGCAGGCAGGATCTTCGCAATCCTCGGTGTCGCTGTCTTTGGCGGATCCGTCATTGCAGCATCTCTATCAGCTGGAAACAGCATTCCACGAATTCTCGCCGATATTAACGCTCTCTCACGGAGACCTGCGTTGCATGCCGGGCTCTCCGGGTGGCTGCTTGCTGTTCCCTTCATGTGCGCGATCACGCCGTTCCTTGTCCTTGCACCCCTCTTCAAAAGCTATACAGACAATTCCGCAGCAGTCGGCCGCCTCTTCTCCCTGGTTGCCGCAGGATCCGTTCTCTCCTTTGTCCTGATTGCTCCAGCACCCGTTATGGCAGCACTCATGCAGACCTTTGGGGCAGAACCTGCCCTGAACCTCATCACCATACCCCTCTCCCTCCTCCTCCTTGCAGGAATCATCGCTCTTCTCAGCCCGGCTACCAGGATGGATACGGAAGATACAGAGGTTTTGATGAGTTCCCGTTGGGCTGCATGGGCCCCGATAGCCATCCCGGTTCTGATCATCACTGCCGGGTTTCTCATTCCGGGAATCGGACTCCTCGGAACGCTCCCGGTGGCGCTTCTTGCCGGGGCACTGGTTGCAGTCCTTGGAATACCTGCAACGGCCCGGAGAAAAACAGTGACTGAAGGAACAAAGCATGCCGGCGTCATCATCTTTGACCTCTGCGGAGCCGGTGCTTTTGGAGCGGTCATCGCAGCAAGCACGTTTCCAGCCGATGTCTCAGGGATCCTCCTTTCAGCTGTTCCGGTTGTCTGTATCCCCTTCATCCTGGCAGCACTCATCCAGACCGCACAAGGGTCCCGCGTTGTCACTGCCGTTATTGCAGCCGACATCATTGCTGAGACGGCCATTCCAGACCTCATCCCCGCAGCTCCGCTTCTCCTGATGATCGCAGGGGGGACGATGGTGATCAGCTATGTCAGTGATCCCTTCTTCTGGCTCGTGAACAGAACATCAGGCGGGAGTATCAGGGAGACGGTGCTCACCTTCACCCTGCCACTGGCTGCTGCCGGATGCCTTGTCTTCGGGGTGGCGCTCCTTTTGATCTGAAGAGGAGAGGTGTATCAGGAGTAATCTGCTCATATGCCTGCACCGCCACTTTTTTGCGATCCCGGATTAAGAGGATGGTTTCATCACCTTCTCTCTCCGATAGATACTGGGGAAGTTATGTGAGAGACGAAGCCTTGAAGGAGCTGTTTGCCCGCTGGACACGGGAGAGGCCATCTTTTGATCTCTCAGCATTTTTAAAAGAGTTACACGACCCCCGGGGCCACCAGCAGATGCTCAGTGTGATCCTCCCCCTCCTCTCTGAATACAGGTGCGAGATAGGAAAGAAAGATGGAGGCTTCATCGTCCGGTGGAGGCAGGAGGAGGAGGAGCCATGCAGGCCGGATGAACTGCCTCCCGGCCGGATGGTCGACGCTGCGATCCAGGACCAGATAGAGAGCTACATCACCGCCACAACCCGGAAACCATGGGATGATTCGGAGACACTCAAAAAGATCCAGGACGCAGTCATCGCCCAGAAGGAGAACTACTGGAAGGAGGGGGATAAACGGCAGATCCGGTACACAGACGAGTACAGCATCTTTGCCTACCTTGCCTACCATTTTCCGGTCTACTACATCCAGATGCGCCACCTCCTCTCAGAGCTGATGCAGGACGGACTCCTCCCGAAGAGAATGGCGGTACTTGATGTCGGATCCGGGCCCGGGACGGTGACGCTTGCCCTCAGATCGATTCTGGCAGAGACACCCGGATGCCATGCGGCAGTCCATGCAATCGAACACTCAGATGCCTGGAGAGAGGCATACCAGGCACTCGTCCCTGCAATCTGCGAGGGTAGCAACAACTGTGCCACCCTGCCACCCATCCCACTCGATATCACCGATCCCGATGCACCACTTCCAGAAGGACCCTATGACCTGATCGTCTGTGCAAATATCCTCAACGAGATACCAGAGAAGACGGTCCGGGAGGCTGTGGTGATGCGGCTTGCAGGAACGCTCAGGGAGACCGGAGCCCTCCTCATCTCCGAGCCTGCCGATCTCGTCAATGCAACTGAGCTGCGGAACCTCTCACGGCGACTGCATGATCGTGGACTCTCAATCTTTGCCCCCTGCCTGGACATACGCGGCGTCCCCTGCAGTGTGCAGAGATGCTGGAGCTTTATCCAGCTGCCTGAGGTGAAACCCACCCGCCTGATGACGGCGGTTGCCGCAACAGATGAGCCGTATCGGTTTTACAATACTGATATCAAGGCGGCATTTGCCATCCACAATAAAGACGGCAGAAAACGGATTGACTATACCGTCCCCAGAACCGCAAAAGCTGATCGCATCTCCCGCCTGCATCTCCACGTTGGGAAAAAGATCAATGTGATTGCACAGAAGATATCAGAAAACATCGGAGATTCAGGGACATACCTCTACCGGATCTGTGATGGAACCGGGAAACGGGAAGCCTATGCAGCACTCCCCGCATACCATATCGCAGATAAAAACAGCCATCTCCGGCGAGCCGCGTATGGATCTGTTCTCAGGTTTGACCGCGTACTGGTCAGGCACCACAAAAAGTACGATGCATACCACCTCCTCCTGACAAAAGAATCAGGTGTGGAGCTGGTTGCAGGAAAAATAACCAAAGAAGAGCCAGAGCCCCCGCGGGAAGCACGAAAAGAGACGAAACAGGGATTCAGACGGAGAGCTAAGCAGCAGGGACCATCCAAGACAAAGAAAAGCAAAAAGAAATGAGTGTCTGAAGGGCAGGTGCCGGGCTATACCCTTACCGGAGCTCCCTGCCGTGAAGCCAGACACCACGCTCCTCAATCACCCGCCCGACAACACGGGCGCCGGGCACCATGGAGAGGACTGTCTCCACACTCGTTTCCGGGACAATGACGGCATACCCCATCCCCATGTTGAATGTCCGGTACATCTCTTCCTCTGTGACATTTCCCTTCTCTGCAAGCCAGGTGAAGATCTCAGGAACCGGCAATGGATCATCAAAGGCATAGCCAAAAGAGCCTATCCGGTTGAAGTTCAGGAGGCCGCCACCGGTGATATGGCACATCCCGTGGATATCGCAGGCATCACAGACTGCAAGGACTTCAGCATAGATCCGGGTTGGTGTAAGGAGAGCCTCGCCGACGGTTGTGCCACTTGGAAGGACTGCATCATACCCGCCATGGCCAGCTGCAATCTTTCGGGCAAGTGAGAGCCCGTTTGAATGGATACCACTTGAGGGAAACCCGATGATCAGGTCACCCGGACGAACCGATGAGCCATCAATCACCCGGTTGCGTTTCTGAATACCAAGACAGGTTCCGGCAAGATCAAGGCCGTTGACAAGCCCTTTTAATGTCGCGGTCTCACCGCCGACGATATTGATATTCGCCTGGCGTGCCCCCTCATTCAGTCCACGGCCGATCTCCCTCATCTTCTCAGGATCAAGCGATTCCGTGGCGATATAATCGACAAACGCAACAGGCTCAAGATTCATCACATAGAGATCATTGACATTCATCGCGATACAGTCGACCCCGACTGTTGACCAGTTGCAGAGCGCATCGGCAACAAGCATCTTTGTACCGACACCGTCTGTTGCCATGGCAAGAACATAGGCACCACAGTCGATGAGCCCGGCAAAATGACCCGTGCCACCGACCTTCCCAAAGACGCCTTCACGCGTAAACGTCAGGGCGCTCACAAGCGCCTGCACCGCTTCTGCTTCAAGATCAATATCAACACCGGCATCACGGTAGGTGGTGTTACTCATCATCACACCTCTCAGAGAGCCTGTACTCATCATGCAGAACCTGTATAGCTCGGGCACCGTCCTCTTCCCTGACAACAAACGAGATATTCACTTCGCTGGACCCTTGCGTGATCATCATCACGTTCACCCCGGCATTCCCAAGTGCCGAGAAGATCCTGCCGCTTGTTCCGGGGGTTCCTGCCATCCCGGCGCCGACAATGGCAAGAACGACAATATCCCTGTCATACGTAACCTCCCTGATATAGCCGCGTTTCTGGATCCCGGACAGGGCTTCCAGTGCAGGGGTGAGATGATCCTCATCTATGACCAGGGTGATGTTTGCCTCAGATGACCCCTGGGAGATGAGCATCACGTTCACCTCCCTGCTCGCAAGTGCAGAAAAGATCTCCCGTGCAACACCGGGCCTTCCAGCCATCTGTGCACCACCGATCGTGAGGAGGGCAACCTTCCTGATAATCGAGATCGCCTTGACGACCCGCTGCTCCCGCTGTGCCGTCCTGACAACAGTTGTGCCTGGTGCTGACGGGTTGAAGGTATTCTTCACCCGGACAGGGATATCTTTCATCATTGCCGGTTCAATTGCTTTTGGATGGAGCACTTTTGTACCAAAGTACGAGAGTTCCATCATCTCAAGAAACGAGATGGATGGGAGAACGCGGGCATCCCGGATCATCCGTGGATCGGTTGTCATCACACCATCGACATCGGTCCAGATCCAGATCTCCTCAGCTTCGATCCCGGCACCGATGAGAGAACCGGTATAATCAGATCCGCTCCTGCCAAGCGTGGTGATAAACCCCTCTTCACTGCACCCCATGTACCCCATGATCACCGGAACAGTATCCGGGAGAAGGGGCAACACCCTTGTCCTGATACGGTCATAGCTCTCGGGAAGCGCAACTGCTCCACCATGACAGGAGTTTGTGACTATACCGGCTTCACAACCATCCAGCACAATTGAGGCAACACCCGCCTGGTTGAGGGCTGCAGAAACAACCGGGGCAGAAAGCCGCTCCCCAAAGGATATGATAAAATCTCTCGACCGCGGGGTCAGTTCCCTCAGCGTATAGATAGCAGTGAGTATATGCTTCAGTTTCAGAAGCCTGTCATCGATAGAGGCGATAACCTCCTCCGGAGCATCCGGGGCAACCACATCAAGAACATGCAGGTGCCTGGAACGGAGCGCAGCTATCAGCGCATCGATCGGGGGGTTTTCTGATGATCGTACAATCTCCTCAGCGGTTTCAATAAGCTGATCGGTGACACCGGTCATCGCCGATACAACAACTGCAAGCTCATCTCCCCTGCTCCTGTGGCTCTTCAGGATACCGGCCACGCGGCCGATAGCATGCTCATCACCAACAGATGTGCCGCCAAATTTCATTACAAGCCTCATTCCTGGCTCACCAAACCCCACGATGTATTTTAAGATATTGCACGGCAGATGAATATAATACGATGGGTGCGATTACAACGGAGGAATGCCATGTTCTCGTTATCGGGAGCGGCGGTGCAGGAATCAGGGCGGCGCTTGAGGCTGCACGGTACGGGGAGACGATCCTGGTTGGAAAGAGTGTTGCCGGAAAAGGCGGCTGCACCGTGATGGCGGAAGGAGGATATAACGCTGTTCTCCGTGAGACAGACACAATTTCAAGCCATCTCAACGATACACTCAAAGGAGGTGCATTTCTCAATGATCGGGCGCTTGCAGAGGTGCTTGTCAATGAAGCGCCCAACCGGATAGATGATCTCCTCAGGTTTGGAGCGGTATTCGATGCAGAAGACAGCTGCACCATTGCCCAGCGCCCATTTGGAGGACAGGCATTCGCACGAACCTGTTATGCCGGAGACAGGACAGGCCATGAGATCGTGATGACCCTCCTTGAACGCCTCCGCGCATCTGACATCCGGCTCAGAAACGAGATCACCGCCCTTGAACTCGCAACAGACCAGGGCCGCGTCTGCGGCGCCTTTACCGCAACCCGTGATGGCGATATAGGGGCAATTGCAGCCGATGCGGTGGTGCTGGCAACCGGCGGGTGCGGCCAGATCTATGATATCACCACCAACTCAACGACCGGCACGGGCGACGGGTATGCACTCGGCTACCGGGCGGGAGCAGAACTCATCGACATGGAGATGGTCCAGTTTCATCCAACAGGTGCAGTCCACCCCTACGACGCACGCGGCAGGCTGATCACCGAGGCTGTCCGTGGAGAGGGGGGCATCCTGAAGAACAGTGAGGGAGAGCGGTTCATGGCCCGGTACGATCCTGAGCGGATGGAGCTCTCAACCAGGGATGTTGTTGCCCGATCAATTGCCACCGAGGTGCTTGAGGGGAGAGGAACACCCCGGGGCGGCGTCTGGCTTGATGTCACCCACCTCTCCAGCCAGCAGATAGAAGAGCGGCTGCCCCTGATGCTTGAGCAGTTCCTGAAGTTCGGTGTTGATATCCGCACGGAGCCGATGGAGGTTGCGCCAACTGCCCACCACATGATGGGCGGCCTCAGGATCACGCCTGAATGCAGAACAACTGTCCCCGGACTCTTTGCCTGTGGAGAGGTGGCAGGCGGCGTCCATGGCGCAAACCGCCTCGGCGGGAACGCCCTTGCCGAGACACAGGTCTTTGGGCGGCGTGCAGGTGAGGCGGCAGGAAAAGAGAAGACCGGGAGACGGCGGATCGATCCAGAACAGGCGGCCCGTCTTGAGGAGCAGCTTGCATCATTTGAGCAGGGAGATACACGACCATCTGATCTTGCAGGCAGGCTGAAGAGAGTCATGTGGGATGGTGCAGGCATCTACAGGGACGCTGCCCGGCTCACGGAGACACGGGAAGCAGTCCTTGCCATGAGCAGCATCACCCCCTCGGCATCATCGGGCGCCGGGATCATGGATGCCTGGACGATCCGGAATATGCTGCTTGTTGCAGGCATGATCCTTGATGGTGCGCTTCTCCGGCAGGAGTCACGCGGAGCACATGTCAGGGTCGATTGTGCGGCACGATGGGATCCAGTGGATTCTCCCTATGGCCATACCCGGATCGCACAAGCATGCCGCTGCATAGAAGTCACCGGGAGGATCGCATGAAAGAGATTACCCTCACAATAGAGAGATCAGATCCGGCACAGGAGAGGAAACCGCACCGTGAGACCTACACCATCACGGTCAATGAGGGTGCCCGTGTGCTTGATGCACTTGAAGAAGTGAAACGCACCCATGACCCGTCACTCCTCTTCCGTGCATGCTGCCGTGCCGGCCAGTGCGGATCATGTGCCGTCAGGGTCAACAAAAACCCGGTTCTTGCCTGTATGGAAGAGGCATCCGACCAGATGCTGGTTGAGCCCCTTGAGCTGCCGGTGATCCGGGATCTCGCAACCGAGATTGCGCCTGTTCTTGAGAAACTGGCCCGGATAACAGAATCAGGTGAGCCCCGGCCCCTCTCAAAAGAGGAGGTGGAGGCGATAAAGCCCCTCCGTGAATGTATCGAGTGCCTCAGTTGTGTCTCGGTATGCCCTGCACTGAAGGTTGTTGATTTTGCCGGGCCGACTGCCATGCGGCAGGAGATGCGGTGTGCACTTGATCCGCGTGACACAACAGACAGGATACCTGAGGCAATAGAACGGGGGCTGTTTGCCTGCACCACCTGCCACCGGTGTGTCGAGGTCTGTCCAAAAGAGATCGAGATCCCCGGCAAGGCAATCGAGAAGCTCCGGGAGCGGGCAAACCAGGCAGGACTCACCCTTCCCCGCCACCAGGAGGTGGCACAGCTCATCGAAGAGACAGGCAGGAGTGTTGAACAGACAAAAACCACCTTCCTCGAAGAGGTGCCTGAGGTGATCGAGCCGGACGGAGCGGTGAAGATGACGGTCGGTTTCTTCACCGGCTGCATGTTCAATGGGCGGGTGCCGAAGCCTGCGCTTGACGCAATGGACGTGCTGAAGCGAAACGGCATCCGGGTGATCATCCCCCACGAGCAGGTCTGCTGCGGATCCCCGCTCATCCGGACAGGACAGACAAAGATACTTCCTGACCTGAAGCAGAAGAATATCGGGGCGTTTGCCTCAAGGGGCATTGAGATCGTCATGACGATGTGTGCCGGGTGCGGCTCCACCCTGAAGAATGATTATGACACTCCCTTCACCGTGATGGATATCACCGAGGTGCTGGTGAAAGCAGGAATTGAGGCTCCTGCAAAACTCCCCGTGAAAGCAACCTACCATGACCCCTGCCACCTGCTCCGCGGCCAGGGTTTACGCGAACCCCCACGGATCATCCTTGAACAGGTTGTGGAAGAGTATATCCCGATGCCGGCACAGTGCTGCGGGGCAGGCGGGGGTGTACGATCCGGCCAGCCCGAAGAGGCAGCAGCCCTTGGAAAACTCCGTGGCGAGGCGATTGCAGAGACCGGAGCAGATATCGTCGTCACTATCTGCCCCTTCTGCGAGTTCCATATCCAGGAGCAGACCGATAAGCCGGTGAAGAACCTGGCAACCCTTCTGCTGGAAGGATACCGGAAGAAGGATCAGGAGAAATCCGGGGATTGATTGCCCGGCTTACATCAATACTTTTGCCTCCTCGTTATTTTATGTGGGTAGTTTGAAGCAGGTGCGGCGCGGGTATCGGGGGGGCGGGGTAATCGAGGGAGCAGGATGACAGAGCTGATACACCCTTGCTCATCAGAGCAACCTGAAAGGCGATTCCGAAGGAAGCGGGGTGTTATCTGCTTCTGGCAGCCCCCGAAGCATTCCCGCCCCCTCCCGCGCCTGCATCTGCAGATACCCGGTTCAACATCCCTTGCGGAGCATGTGTGGACGGGGACGGGGGGGTGGGGAAAAACGCCTCAGCGAACAGATCCTAATGATGATGGAAACACCTGATAACCTGATGATGACTCGCCCCCTTGTAAAACCCATACAAATCAGCGAATTGCCATACTTTTGAGAGCCGTCAGGTGATCCGGAGAAGCCAGTCAATTCTCCAGAAGCCGGGAGGCCAGGCCTTCAAGATCCATGAGATCATAGCAGATAACCTGTTCATCTGCTTCTGGCCTGCGTGAGAAGGTCCGTGCAACAATGCAATAATACTCCCGCCGCTTCTCATTCTGCCAGGATACCCTGCCTGCCTTTTTTACAAGCTCTGCATAGAGCTTCTTTCCATCAACATTATCCTGCCATTTGCATTCACAGAAGAGGATTGATGGAGGATCATCACTGATAGAGACGATATCTATCTCTTCTCCCCTGTACCACCAGCTGCCAATCCGGGTATAGACAAAAGGAAGGAGATGATTTTCATTAAAGAGATCAAAGAGATCCATCACCATCGCCTCAAAATGCCTGCCTGCATACCTTGAGAAACGTGGCCTGACGAACTGATCAACAATCAGCCGGGTGTTACCACGCTCAAGGGTTTCAATATTGGGATGAACGAATGAGAACCAGAAGTCGAAGAGATTATCTGAGAGAAAATAAAGACCACGCCTGCTATTGGTCCCCTCTGTTACCGGAATACGGCGGTATACCAGGTGGAGATCGATCAGTATCGAGAGATACTTATTGACAATACTCTTTGATAAGCCACAATCATTGCATATCAATCCGATTGTATGATTTCCCTGTGCTATTGAGAAGAGGATGGAAAAATAATAGCGGGGTTCGACCAGTTCTGATCTGAGAACAAAATCAACATCCCGAAAGAGGAATGCATCCTCACGCAGTATTTTGTCTTCAATATTGGCAAAGATGTCCGCATTCGTATCGGCACCCATAATATACGCAGGAGTTCCGCCAAAAACCGAATAGAACTCAACTGCTTTCTGCACAGACTTCAGGTAATCAAGGATATGGATGAAGCGGAGGGGCTGAAGGAGGATCTGACCGGTCCTTCTCCCAAAGAGAGGGCTGGCATGAACCATCGTTGACTCTTCCATCATTGCAATGCTGGAGCCAGAGAGTATCAGAAATATCCTGCTATCCTTCAGATGAGTATCCCAGTAATCCTGAAGAATAGAGGGGAGGGAGGGATCCTCCTTGACAAGATACGGGAACTCATCGATGGAAAGGACAAAACGCTCATCTGAATGCTTCAGAAGGTACTCAAAGAAACTATCCCAATCGGCAAAGGAGGTTTTTTTCAGAAAATTATCATTAAAATATTCCCCAAGCTTTAATGAGAAGCGCCGGAGCTGGAGGGTTCTTGACTCCTCACGTGCAAGGAGGCGAATGCCTTTCTCTCTGGCGATGAACCTATCGATCAGTTCACTCTTTCCAACCCTCCGGCGTCCATATATAATCAGCAGTTCGGCTTTTCCCCCCAGGTAACGGCTCTGTAGCATTGAGGTCTCCCGGTGCCGATCAAGGAATATACTCATAAGTATTATACTACAAAGTGTACTATTTAGCATTTGTGGTGAGGGAAATCAAAGAAGGAGATAAAGCTGAATGGGGAGAGCCTAGAGGTTTATATAGCTTCAGTTCCAATCGGCATATCAGAGAGAAACGTATCTCATTTGAGAGAAGGGTGATGGTCTATGGTGTCATTGAAGGAGCAGGTTGAGAATTTAAAAGCTGATCTGGACGAACGAACTAAAGAACTTACATTCATGTACAGCATCTCGGATATCGTTGAAGCCCATGGGGATAACCTTGAGACGCTGCTTGAAGAGATCATCATGCCACTGCCAGAGGCACTCAGGTATCCTGAGATCGCTGTTGCTGTGCTGGATGTTTCCGGAGACACATACAGAACGTCAGATGCGCCCGTCACCGAGTGGAGCATGTCAGGCGATATCATCATCAACGGCAGATTAGCCGGAAAACTGACAGTATTCTACACAGAGAAGCGGGATGTCTTTGATGAGAGAGTCTTCCTCCAGGAAGAGGAGGGTATGATCAGGGCATTCTCTGAACGGCTTGGCAAGATCATCGGCAGGGTCTGGTCTGATCAGGCATTGGTTGAGAAGACCCGGGAGATATTGAAACTCTCAACGCCTATAACAAAAATCTGGGATGAGATACTCATTCTCCCGCTGATCGGCACCCTCGATTCCGAAAGAACCCTCTACATGATGGAGGAGCTGCTGAATACGATCAGGGATACAGGGTCACGGTATATCATTATGGATGCCACCGGAGTCGGCACCATCGACTCGGCGGTTGCCGCAAATATCCTGAAGACTTCCCGGGCTGTGAAGATGCTCGGCTCACAGATGATCTTCACCGGGATAAAACCTGAGGTTGCGATGACGATGGTGCATCTCGGCATAGATCTGGGAGAGATTATCACCAGGGCAACCCTCCAGGAAGGGGTTGAATACGCACTGAGCGAAAAAGGTCTTGAGATCGTCAGGGCAGAGCAGATGTCTGAATAGAAGGAGATCCAACTGATGGACAGAATACCAATCCTCAAACTGAAGAACTGCCTCCTTATCTCGATACAGACAGATCTCCATGATCTGATAATAACTGCACTTCAGGAGGATATTTTAACCGAGATAGCAAGGACCGGTGCACGGGGAGTCCTTATTGACATATCGGCTCTTGATATCGTCGATTCATTCATGGCACGGACATTGCGGGACTGCAGTGTTATGGCTACGCTCCTTGGAGCGAAGGTGATCATAACCGGCATCCAGCCGGCAGTTGCGATCACGCTCGTCGATCTTGGCCTTGATCTCTCCGGGATCACCACTGCATGCGATATCGACAGCGGGTTTGATATGCTGGAGAGCATGCCCGGAGTCTTCAACTCAGGCAGGATAGTGAGAAGGTACTGATCATGCTGGCTCAATCGGTGAAGATAGAGGATGAAAGCGACATTCTCACATCAAGACGGATGGTGCGGGAGATTGCCATCAAAATCGGGTTTGGGATCGTGGATCAGACAAAGCTTGCAACTGCCACATCAGAACTCGCACGTAACATCTACAGGTATGCAGACAATGGTGTTGTGTATATCGAGCAGATTGTACGGCCGCCCGGCATCAAAGTAATCTTTCAGGACAATGGCCCCGGAATTGACGATCCAGAGGAGGCGATGAAAGAGGGGTTTTCAACAACACCCGGCAGCCTTGGGCTTGGCCTCTCCGGGGCAAAGCGCCTGGTTGATGATATGACAATTGAATCTGAGGCTGGAAAAGGAACCAAAATTGAGATCTTCAAATATCTGCCATGAATCCGGAATATAAAACCAGGGCCGTTCTTCTGGATTCGCACAAGTCAGTTGCGGTCAGTGAGATTCATCAGCTGGCAGCAGAGAGCGGTTTTCCGAAAAAGACACTGGGAGAGATAGACCTCATCGTCTCTGAACTGGCATCAAACCACATCAGGCATAATACCGTGCAGGGGCGGATACGCTACCGGGTGGGAGAGGGTGAGAACGGGAGATATATCGAGATCATCTCTCTGGATAATGGTCCGGGGATACCCGATTCCGAGATCGCCTTTGAAGACGGGTTCACAACAGCAGAGAAGAGCATGGGTGTCGGGCTTGGCGCCATCAAGAGGTTGGCTGATGAGTTTGATATCAGTTCAAGCCTCTCCGGGACATGCATACGGGTGATAAAGTATGCTGAAACAAGGAGAGAGGCAGGTGGAACCAGCCTCAGGATCAGTGTCCTCACCCGCCCCCACCCGTTTGAGAGCGTCTGCGGCGATGGTTACTATGTCGAGAGATTCAGGGACGGGGCACTGGTTGCTGTGATAGACGGCCTTGGCCATGGTATCCACGCCCGCGAAGCTGCATCATGTGCTGAACGGTACCTGAGGAGCAATGCCAGGCATGCCAGGATAGATGACCTCCTCTCTGGCCTTGGAACCGTTCTCAGAAAGACCCGCGGTGCTGTGGCTGGGATTATCAGGATCGATGAAGCGCTTGGGAAGATATATTATTGCGGTATCGGGGATACGTCGGTCCGTCTCTACCAGGGGGAGTCATACACCAGTTTTCAGTCCATGCCAGGCATCCTTGGAGTGAATTATAAGCCGGTTCAGATTCAGTCAGGAGACTGGACAGGCGGGAAGAGCATGGCCGTTCTTCATTCAGATGGGATCAGTTCCAGGTTCAGCCTTGATTATGCCCTGAGCAGGGAGACGCCAGATGTCATTGCACACTATATCATGGACGAATACTGGCGGGAGAATGATGATGGAACCGTGATCGTTGTTAAATAGAGATGAGAGCAAGAAGTCAAAAAGAGAGATATATCAACAGGCAGTGAAGGTGAATGATGTGAGCGATACCCCGGCTATTGAGAGCATCCAGGAGAAGCTGGATAAGAAGACGAAGGAAGTCCAGGAACTTTCAATTGAACTTGAAAAGACAAATGAAGGGCTTATTGCACTGTATACCGAGCTTGATGATGCCAACAGAAAGCTCGAGGAGAGCAACAGGAAACTCCAGGAAGAGGAGAAGAAGCTGCTTGCGTATCTCTTTGAAACGGTGAATAAGACCAAAAATCCGGTATTGAATATCTACAGAAACCTTTCCCTCCTCGAAGAGATGGCAGTGATGGAGGACTGCAGTCCGGATGATGTACAGGCGATCATTGATGTGATCAAAACAAATGCCAGGATGATCAGTGACAACATCACCGAGCTGAACAAGGTTGCACTCGAAGGATCAGACACGGTGCTCGGCCATTATAGGGAGTTTTTGACCGAATAGCACTCTTTTGAGGAGAGTAGTGTTTCCAAAGGATACCGGGTTCTGAAATGCCGCCAATACATGAGATACTATCAGATGCTGAAATTGTGATTGCTCTGTCAACATCCTCGGGGATGCGAAAGGATGTCATTCACCGGATAGGAGAACTGCAATCTGCCGGATACAGCGGTATCATCATATCGATCAATGAACCAAGCTCCATTATGAAGAAGAGCCTGGAGAAGCAATCAATTGAGAGCCAAAATCTCTTCTTTATTGACTGTATAACCGGGATGGCGACAGGGCAGAAGAAGGACGAGGGTACGACCATCTACGTAGCAAGTCCCGGGCAACTGACAAATATCGGGATAGCACTCACAAAAGCGATGAGTTCGATGAAAGGCAGGGATAATCTCTTCCTCCTGATCGACTCCGTCAACACCATGTTCGTCTATAATGAACCAGATCATATCATCCGCTTTCTGCATATGCTCATCAACAAGGTACGGCTGAATTCGGCAAAAGGAATACTATTCTCTGTTAAAAACGCAATTGATCCGATAGTGTCAACCCAGATTGAGACTTTTTCTGACACGGTCATACATGTTGGAGATGAAGAGGCAGCAGCATAAAGCGTACCAGGAGCCAGCCGGAAGAATCCTCATCCGTCAATCTGGCCATACCGTTTCATAAATGCCCGTGTCGCATCTGATTCAAGCATCCCCTGGTCAAGAAGGGTGATGATCCGATCAATTTTTTGTATCTCCTTGATGATCTGGTCAGTATACTCCCCCTGCTCAAGATCCACAAGCCCCATGATCACGGCAAGGGGGTTGCGGATCTCGTCATTCAACAGAGAGAACCGGTACATATTGTCTTCGAGCCGGGCATAGGCCTTCTTCCATGCCTCTTCAGCCTCCTTCTTCGTGGTGATATCCTGAATAGCTCCCCGGATCCAGCGATTCTCTCCGGATGCATCTCTTACAGCTTCACCAATAGTCCTCACCCACTTTCTTCTCCCTGATTTGGTGATGATCTCCATCTCTTCATCAAAGGGCGTTCCATCTGTAATACAGGCAGAAAAGACCTCCCTGACACGCTCCCTCCACTCCGGTGCATAGTAGCTGATCGCTTCTTCAGTTGAAGGGGAGTATCCGGGCTCTTCGTCATGGATCCGTGCCACCTCATCTGACCAGATCACCCGGTTCTCATCAGGGAGCACCTCCCATCCTCCAAAAAGGGCCACCTCCCCTGCCGTTCTGAGGAGTTCCTCGTTCTTCCTGAGTTCCTCCTCGGCCTGTTTGCGTTTTGTGATATCTATTGCAACTGCTTGGATACGTTCCACCCCCCCTATGACCACCTTCATCAGCCGGACATACTCCCAGAAGATGTCTCCACCCACAGAGCGGTTGACCCATTCGAACTCCTGCGGCCCCTCTGTTGCAGCCTTCCGGATATAGTTCAGCGCATCCTCGAACGAGTGCGGTGATTCCACCCAGAAATCATGTGCTTTCAGCTCTTCAACCGAAGAGAGGCCATAACTGGAACAGGCTTTTGTATTCGCGTCAATGATCTCACCAGAGTCACGATCATGGATAATAATTGAGACCGGAGATTCCATAAAGAGGGTTTTGAACCGTTCTTCGCTCTCTCTGAGTGCCTTCTCAGCCATTTTCCGATCAGTGATATCCTGGCCGATACCATAGAGAACAGTCTTTCCCTGAACCTCAAGCGGCACCACATTTAAAAGCAGCGTCTTGATGGTCCCATGCACAAGATACTCCGTCTCAACCGTCCGGGTGGCAATAAAGGGACTATGCTCCTGTTTCTGTCTTGCAAGCTGGTCAGGCGGCGTGGTATCCCATACGCTCTTTGTAATCAGTTCGTCGCGGCTACATTCAAGAAACGCAAGTGCCGCCTCGTTTGCATCAGTGTAGTACCCGTCCTCACTGACGACCAGAATCGGATTCAGTGCATCTTCAAAGAGGGTGCGGTACAGCTCCTCGCTCTCCCTGAGCTGAGCTTCATCATGTTTCCTGCGGGTGATATTGGCAACAAGGCCAACCACTTTCAGGGGAGTGCCATCCGGATTACGCTCCGGAATGCCGCCGACATCCCTGAACCAGAGATAGTCTCCATCTGCTGTCCTGATCCTGTACTCGACATCATAACGGGGTTTTCTTCCCTCAAGATGATCCCGCATCGCCTGCATTGCAGATTCATAGTCATCGGGGTGGAGCAGCGTGGTAAAGTCCGTGTAATGTGTAAAATCCTCTGGCTTATATCCAAGCATGAGAGCTTTCCGCTCGCTGAAAGAGACCGCACCCGATTCACAGTCCATCTCCCACCAGGCAAGCTCCCCCATCTCCATTGCGCCTTCCAGACGGTAATGGTTTATCTCAAGTTCCAGGCGGGCAGTCTTCTCCTCGGTTATGTCGATAAACGAGCCCATCATCGCAACAGGGGATCCGGTGACATCGCGGACAAGACTTGAAGAGAGCTGGATATACACCATAGTCCCATCCTTCCGAATACCCTCCATCTCCCCTGTAAAGTGCCCATGCCTTTTGAGATCATCTACCACCCCTGCTGCCTCTTCCTCTGATCTCCAGAACATGACGACATGCTGGCCAATCACTTCATCAGGATCCTCATAACCCCAGAGTGTAAGGAAGGCTGGGTTGACATAGGTGATAATACCGGAGAGACTGGCTATGGCAATACCATTGATCGAGGACTCAATGGTAGCATGCTTCAGAAGGAGAGCCTCTTCTGCCTCCTTCTGCCCGGTAATGTCACGGCCAGCACCGACAAGAGCAATGACAACTCCATCACTGTCACGGATTGCTTTTGCCGTCCATGCGATCCAACGCCAGCCATAACGGGTTTCTGCCCGTTCTTCGAACGACGTCTCATAAGGTGGTTTAAAGAGCCGGGCAAGCGCAGCATTGACTCGCTTGCGATCATCCGGATGAATGAACGGGGCATAGGAAGACCCAAGCAGCTCATCTTCAGTCTTACCAAAGAGCCTGGCGTATGCGGGATTAACATAGAGGAAGCGACCTTCAGTGTCGGTCTTCACGATCAGATCCTGCTGGTTCTCAACAAGCAGTCGGTACCTCTCCCTGCTCTCACGGAGGGAATCTTCAGATCTCATCCGGTGGATCAGCTCGCTCATCATGATCCCAAGGGTCGTCAGTGCAGAGAGATCATCATCCAGATAATCCTCTCTTTTATTGGCAACTGCAAGAACCGCAAAGATCTCTTCTCCAAGAAGAATCGGGACACTCATATACCGGGAGATCGGGACATGCCCCTCAGGCAGCCCGTGCTTTGCAGGGTGTGGGGCAGCGTAGTCATTGATGAGTACCGGGAGTCGTGTCCTGACAGGCTCGCCCCAGATACCGGCTGATTCTACCGGGAACCGGACTGGCTGGTCTTCAACAGCGCACTCATCCTTCACCTCTTCTGACCATGCATGAATGATCAAATCCGAGCCATCGGCTGACAACATACCGATGAAGCCATACGAACTCTCTGTTGTGGCAAGGGCGGCATCAAGCGTGGCATCCATCAGGTCCTGTTCTGTTACATCTGTCATCCTGTGGAGACTGAGGAGCGCTTCTGCACGCCTCAGATGGAGACGGAGGCGTGCTTCCGCTTCTTTTCGATCGGTTATATCCCTGATAAGCGCAATCACCTCATCATCTGCATACGGGGCGATACGAGCCTCAAAATGCAGGCGTCCCGCCGGGACAGGGAGCATATATTCGATTGTCACCAGTTCTTTCGTCGCAAGGGAGGTCAGAATCGCCTCAACAAGCCTGCTGCCAACCTCATCAGTTGTCACCTCGGTGACCGTCTTTCCGATCAGATCTGCCTTCGGATAAGCAAGCCGCTCGTCATCTGGTGTCAGGATATCAAGGTATCTTCCCTCTGCATCACAGCGGATCAGGATATCCGGTACAGCAGCCAGGATGAGCGTCTGGAGATGCTCGCTTCTTTCCAACGCCTCTTCACGCTGCCTGCGTTCTGTGACATCCCGGATCGTCTCTATGGCACCGGTGTATTCACCTTCTTTATTATAAAGAGGGGAAACCCGTACCCAGAGGATACGCTCCTCTCCGTTCAGCCGGGCATACCTAGTTTCTGCCTCGATAATATCCGGCATCTCTTTCAGGATGGTATACCGGGATCTGAGTTCGTTTGCATCTGTAAAGGCGAGATCAATTAAGATCGGCCGCCGCTCGCCATAGAAGGGAAGAGCATACGCATAATCTCCCTGCCCGACCATCTCATCAGCAGGAACGCCGGTCAGCTCCTCGATTGCATGGTTCCAGGCAAGAACAACCCCATGCTCGTCAATGGCAAAGGTTGGATCGGGGAGGAAACTGATGATATCAGAAAGCATCTGCTCACGCTCCGGGAGAGTTCGCTTCTCCCGGTTGTTTTCTCCCAGAGCATCATCCATTCCGGTCATAACCTCACCCCGGCACAAGCAGGAACAAAGGCGTGTGGATCGCCTGCTTTCATCAGGATAAGACGCCTGGCGGGAGGTGTACCTGGCTCCTTGTGGCAGGATGTGGCACCTGTATGTCCATCTGCAGGAGATATACCCCTCTCATTCCGTGTATTCCGGCTCATCTCGTCCTGTGCCATACAACAGATAGAGAGATATTGAGGATTGGTATTAAGCCTTTTGATCAGGAAGGGAGACAATATGAACCATCAGCCCCAGTCACTCACCAGTCTGTGCTTCCTCATATACGCCCTGATAGCTTCTGAGTCAAGGAGTCCCTGGTCAAGGAGGGTAACGATCCGATTAATCTCCTGGACTTCCCGGAGGATCGTTTCGGCATGCTCATCACCATGCAGATCAACAATCCCGGTTATGATCGCAAGGGGGTTGCGCACCTGGTCATTCAGAATAGATAACCTGTACATATTCTCCTCGATCTGATCAAACGCCATCTTCCAGATCTCTTCAGCCTTCTTCTTCTCTGTGATATCTGTAAAAATGCAGGCAACCTGATCCTTTCCAGGAGAGAATGCCCTGACAAGGAAGTATTTATCCAGATTTGAAGAGTATTTTTCAAACAGTGCCGGCATTTTTCCAGCAGCACCTTTTGTATATGCTTCAATCCAGCTCTCTCCGGCTGCAGAATGAAGAGACAACACGGTATTTCCGAGAACCTCATCTGATCTCAGCCCCATCATCTCCTCATATGCATGATTGACAGCCAGATACCGGTAATCCACCTCCCTGCCCCCGTCATCAGAGACTATACAAAAGAGAGCAAAGCCATCCGTCATCTCCGAAAAAAGCGTCCTGTAACTCTCTTCTGCAATCTTCCTCCCGGTGATGTCCTGTCCATGGGCAACTGTTGCAACCACTGTTTTGCCATCATCACCCATGATACTGGCAGAGTTCCAGAGAACAGATCTGGGATCACCCATCCGGGAAATAACCTGAAGCTCAACTCCCTCCATTCTCTCTCCTCTCATTGCACCAGAGATGATCTCCATTGCAGACTCCCGGCTACATTCAGGAAACAGGATGGATACGTGGGAACAGAGCGCTTCTGCTTCAGGGATGCCTGTCAGGACAGAAAAGGCATGGTTGAACCGGGTGATGACAAGATCGGGATTCCAGACAACAATCGGAGCACCGGCATGATCAAAGAGCTTCTGCAGATATTCTTTCGTTCTCCTGAGCTTTGCCTCAGCCTCCTTCTGCAGGGTGGCATCACGTCCGACAGACTGGTATTCACAAAGAACCCCATCTTCATCAAAGATCGCCCGGGTATTCCATCGTTGCCAGAATATGGTGCCATCCGGATTGAGAGTTCGCTGCACAACTGCTCCTGTTGGACATTCCGGAGTCAGTGACATGATAAGATTCGTTACCTTATCAATATCCTCAGGATGAATTTCTGGCTTAAACCGGCTCCCGATAACCTCGTCTCTGTTCAGGCCAAAATACCGGCAGTACGCCTCATTGACAAAAACATGTGTTCCATCCGGGAGAAACCGGCAGATAAATTCGCTCTGATCCCGGACAACAGTTCTGTACTGTTCCTCAGCCGCCGCTCTTTCAGCATCGCTCTTCTCTTTCTTCGCTTATAGTAACGTAACCACGAGCGCAATTCCAATAAAGATGAGCACCCGGACTGCCGCCTCCCGGACGAGACCCTGATCAGGGATAAATACAATAAACAAGAAGAGATAGATGACTGAAAGAAGAACAGAAAAGCCAAAACCACGCCAGAGAAAGTAGATACAGGCGATGATGATCGGGACATAGAAGAGATTCTGGAATATGATGGTGACACCTGCAGAAAGAGCAATCACACTCGCCACAATACAAAAGAGCGAGCTGAGCAATAGTGTCGGGAATACCCAGTCAGGTGTCTCATTCATCACAACGTACCTGCAGATGCCTGTATCTGCCGGTAGTATGAATTATGAAATGAAATAGTTTTTTATCACAATCGGAGGGATCATCCGTACAAATACCGGATCCGATCAGGCACAGTCACGTGCGGAGCTGGTCCCGGTATGGGAGAATCAGATCCCCCTGTTTGGATAATACCCCTCCTTTGTATCCAGGCAGGCCCGGCTCCCCCGGTTTTCACCCCTTATTCAGATCGTTCTCATCCTCCCCCATACAGATCACACGCCTCCACAACAGGCTATCCCATATGACGCCCAAAACCCCTTGCATCAGGAGGCCCGCACGCCCTTCTTCATCAGGTATTCGTGTGCCTCAAGTGCGGCTTTTGCACCTTCACCCGCAGCAATAATGATCTGTTTTCCCTTAATGGAGGTAACATCTCCTGCAGCAAAGACACCGGGAACGCTGGTATGGCAGTTTGGATCGACAACGATCTCACCTGAATCGTTCTTCTCAAGAAGACCATCCAGAAACCCGGTATTTGGAGTTAAACCTATCTCAACAAAGACCCCCTCCACCATGATCCGCTCCTCGGCTCCGGAGTCCCGGTTTCTGATGGTGATTGAGCGGAGAAACTTATCCCCGCCGATCCGGGCAACCTCATACCCCTGATGAATCGTCACATTCGATAGTTCGTCCAGCTGGGATGTGAAGACCTCGTCTGCCTTGATTGTGCTCCTCACAACCAGGTGCACCTCGCGTGCGATAGTTGCCATCTCAAGTGCGGTCTGGACAGCAGAGTTTCCGCCACCCACGATGGCAACGGACTTGTCGCGGTAGAGCGGGCCGTCACAGGTCGAACAGATGGAGAGCCCCTTGCCAAGAAACGTGCTCTCCCCTTCAACCCCGAGCATCCGGGGGTGTTTCCCTGATCCGATTATCACCGTATGGGTGGTATACAGAAAACCCGATTCGGTCGAGAGATCAAAGAGGCCATCGTCCCTCTGAGAGATCCCAATGACCCGATCAAGTTCAAGATTGACACTCTGGGATTTGACCTGCTCCTCGAACTTTGTCATCAGGTCGCTGCCGGTGATCATCAGGTATCCCATGTAGTTCTCTATCGCCCAGCTCTCATTAGACTGACCTCCGATATTCTCAGAGATAACAAGTGTCCTCATCATCTTCCGGGCTGCATAGACCGCTGCCGTCAGCCCGGCAGGCCCTGCCCCGATGATGATAAGATCATATGATCCAGCTGCCTGTTCGGCTCCGAAGATCTCATTGAACCGGGTTGTATCAAACCCGATGATCACGTCACCGTCGATGACCGTCACTGGCACGCCCCGCTGCCCGGAGATCCGGATCATCTCACGTGCCGCCTCAATATTCTCCTCTTTGCCGACATCAATTGCGGTGAAGCTGATCCCTTTCTTTGAGAGGTAAGCCTTGACCATCGCACAGTACGGACACCGCTCGGTTGTGTAGACGGTGATTGTCTCCATACCTTCTGGATTGAATTCCCACTACATTATGCTTTGGCTTCCGGGAACCTCAGTCATCCGCACCTGATGCCCTGCCGATCTCCTGGACCGCGATCTGATACCCCCCTATCATGAGAGAGAGGAGGAGCGGGCCAAGGATGAACCCGACAATACCCATCACAGCCATACCTCCAAAGAACCCGATGAAGATGATAACAGGGTGGATCTCAACCCTCTTCCCCATGAGAACCGGGCGGAGGTAGATGTCGGTGAAGACACAGAGGACCGGATAGCCGACAAAGATGATCAGGAGAAGTGCACGGAAATCACCAATCGAGAGTGCATAGACTGCAAGGAATCCCAGGATAAAGACCGGGCCAAGGAATGGAATAAGGGCAAAAAGTCCGCAGAGAACCGAGTAGAAAAAGATATGCTCAAACCCGAGTATCCAGAAGAAGGGGATCGCAAGGATGAAGGTAAGAATCGCAATAGAGACGTGAACAACATAGATCGAGTAGAGCGTATCATACACCCGCTGCCAGATAACCAGGATATTGTCGCGGGAGGCGGCCGGGATCATCCTGTTGACATCCGCTTTGATGCCCGGGCCTGAATAGATAAGGATGGAGAGCGAGAGGATAAAGAGGAGGAGCTGGACTGCCGCTCCCGGGATCATCGAGAGATACACATAGATTGCATCCTGAATGGAGAGGAGGAGGTTATTTATCATATCATCCAGACCGAGGGTGTCTATCTCAACGGGGAGTTCGGCCATCAGGCTCGGCTGCAGACCTTCAAGAATACTTGAAATAATGCCAATCAGGTAATCCATATTATCATATAATACAGAAAATGTGAACACAACAGCAGAAAAGCCGAGCAGCACGACACCACTGGTAAGGAAAAAAGCCGACAGTGCAGGCGTGATCCGCCTGGAGAGATATTCCTGAGCGGGGATGAGGACAACGGCAAGCGAGAGTGCAAAAACAACAACCTTAACAAGCGGGAAGAACGCCAGAAACGTAATCAGCGCTATAAGGGCAACAACAAAGAGAGAGACGCGATCAATAGATCCCCACTGAAACCCCATTGTTATGCATAGTACCGGGAATTTATAAAAAGGCTTTGTATTCCAGCCACGCTGGACGTGGAAAAAGAGAGGGGTTGGTGTGTACGCTATTCAACCGGCAGGAAGCTTATCCCCGGAACCCCGCAGATCGGACATTTCTCCGGAACCGTGCCAAGTGCAACATTTCCACAGACCGGGCAGAGCCTGACATCGCCTGCAGGAAGATCGCTTCCTTTTGAGACAGCGTCAACCGCCTCTTTGTAGAGGCCGGCATGCACCTCTTCTGCCTTCATCGCATGGGTGAAGGTGATCTCTGCATCTTTTCTTCCTTCTTCCTGCGCACGCCTGATAAATTCAGGGTACATCTCCATGAACTCGTGGGTCTCACCCTCGATTCCGCCTTTGAGGTTCTCCTCGGTTGTACGGATCAGTCCTGCAACCCTGAGGAGCCTGCGGGCATGAATCTCTTCAGCCAGCGAAGCGGCACGGAAGAGCCGGGCGACCTGTGCATACCCCTCTTCCTTTGCTTTCTCAGCAAATATCGCATATTTTCTGTTTGCCTGCGACTCGCCTGCAAAGGCTTCCATGATATCCTGTTCTGTTGCCATACCTCTTCAATAGCCCCGGATGGTAAAAAATGTTTTGGAGATTCCGAACGACATCCTTAATCCCGGATACAAAGATACAGATATCTCACTATGAACATGCAGCCGGTTGCACGCCTGATACGCGAGACGCCTGTGATCGACAGGCCGCGGGAGCGGATAAAAGCACGTGGTGCAGAAACGCTCTCCAATAACGAGCTCATCGCCGCGATCATCGGCAGAGGTGTGCGTGGCCGGGATGTCACGGCCCTTTCGCGGGACATCTGCAGCAGCCTTGATGAAAAAGGGCTTGCCATCTCGTGCAGTGATCTTGTCAGCATACCCGGTGTCGGTGAAGCAAAAGCCTGCCAGCTCCTGGCGGCATTCGAACTTGCCCGCCGCTACCAGGCTACATCACACCGGCCGAAGATCACCTCCCCTGAAGATACGCTCCCCTTTGCCGAGGAGATCAGGTGTGAGCAGCAGGAGCATGTCATCTGCCTCAGCTTAAACGGTGCCCACGAGCTTATCCGCAAAAGAGAAGTGACAAAAGGTATTCTGAACCAGAGCCAGATCCACCCCCGCGAAGTCTTTGCAGATCCGATCACCGATCGGGCAGCGTCAATCATTTTGATCCATAACCACCCGTCAGGAAACGTGACACCGAGTGCGGACGACATCGCGGTGACGAAGAAGCTCGCGGAGGCTGGCGAGATCCTCGGGATCCGCTTAATCGATCATATCATCGTCTCGGAACGCGGCTTCTGTTCACTTCACGGAGAGGGATACTTCTGATTTTGCCACTTTGACCGCTTCCCCAAGCGATCGTCCCTTCAGATAGGCCTCTTCCAGGAGTTCCGGCCTGGTTTTGATATCCAGAATAGTGTCCATATCATCTCTCAACAGGGAGTCATGGAGCGGACAGTCGATGATCTCACCAAACGCGTGCATCGTCTGGAGGAGTCCGGCAAAGAGATTCTTCACATTCATCCCGGCAATCGAGAGGAGGAGCATCCGCCGGATCTTTCTCTGATCAGGCGTGATGAGAGGATCGTTTCGCTCATATTTTGCCATATAAAAGACCTGGAACCGATCAAGAAATGATTTGAGGGCGCCTGGAACGCCCATCGTCATGACAGGGGTTGCAACAATCAGGCCGTCTGCGAGACGCACCATATCATAATACTCCTGCATCTCATCCTTTATTGCACAGGCGGGCTTTGTTTTGCATGCAAATATCTCCATGCAGGGTTTTACCTGGAGCGACGGCACACGAACAAGATCAACAGTACATCCGGCATCTTCTGCCCCGCGTATTGCTTCGTCAAGCAAAATTTCAGTATTGCCTCCTCTTTTCGGGCTGCCAAGCAGTGCTACAAGACGACATTCCATGGAACCAGTGTGAGAATACGAAAATATAAACCTGTGCTTTTCCGAAGAACCCCCCGATTCGTCACCTTCACAATGATTATATATTTGCCTGACCCATTCTCACTTTGGTGATAGACTGATGTCTAATCCAGATGAACGAAGTGAAATAGTGAAAGCTGGAACAACAGCAAAGCCTGGAAAGTACGTCTGTATTGACTGCGGTGCAGAGATGACACTCGCAAAGGTCGAGGAGGACCTCAGAAAATGCCCGACCTGTGAGTGTGCAGAATACCAGTGTTTCCCAATGACCCACATCCGGCCGGACGTCAAGACTGCTGACGATGTGAACAACCCTCCAAAACGCGGCGAATCAAATCTTTAAACCCTGCAGATTGTTCTGCAGGAGTGCACAGCGTTTGGGAGAGGAACAACCAGAGGGTGATAATTTATGGTGAATGTAACCGATGAGGGGCAGGTCTTCGACTGTGAGATCTGCGGAAATGTCGTTATGGTAAAGGAAGTGGGTGGCGGCGAGCTGATCTGCTGCGGCCAGCCCATGGAACTGCAGGAGTGATTGCTGATGGGCAGACAGGCTGATGACCTGAAGAGCCTCGAAGAGAAGATAGGCAAAGTCCCGGTCTTCTTCCGCGAACTGATGAAGACCGAGCCTGATATGGCTGAGATGGTCTTGAAGTTCGATCAGCATATCTGGGCAGACGGCGCACTTGACCGGAAGACAAAGAAGGTGCTGGCAATTGCAATAGCAGCCGCTCTCCGCGACGAGCATGCGGTTCGTGCCCAGATGGCAGGCGCAAAGAAACTCGGCGTGACCAGAGAGCAGATCGAGGAGGGGCTCCGGGTCACCTTCATGCTCTCCGGTATGCCCGCATATGTCCATGGCAAGAGTGCCATGGAAGAAATTATGAAGGAGTGATGGCTTGTATGTGCGAAGACATGGATATGTTCTGTGAATGTGATTGTGAATGTGAGCAGGTGATGCCGAAGATCGGCGAGGAGGCACCTGATTTTGAGGCGGTAACAACCCACGGACCGATGAAACTCTCGGATTTTAAGGATAAGAAGTGGGTCGTCCTCTTCTCGCACCCCGCTGACTTCACACCGGTCTGCACGACCGAATTCATGGCGCTTTCTGCGGCAGAACCCGAGTTTCAGGAACTCAATGCCCAGCTTGTCGGTCTCTCCATCGACAGCATCCACTCTCATCTCGCATGGGTCCGGAATGTCAAAGAGAAGATGGGCGTTGAGATTCCATTCCCGATCATCGCAGACCTGGACATGAAGGTCGCATCCTTATTCGGGATGGTCCATCCTGGCCAGAGTACAACTGCCGCTGTTCGTGCCGTCTTCTATATTGACCCGAAGATGAAGATCCGGGGGATCCTGTATTACCCGCTCTCAAACGGCCGCTACATCCCGGAACTGATCCGTCTCCTAAAAGCATTCCAGACGAGCGATACCCACGGTGTCGCAACTCCTGCCAACTGGCAGCCCGGAGACAAGGTTGTTGTACCTGCTCCAAAGACTGTCGGGGAGATGAAGATCCGTGATGGCGAAGAGTATGAATGCAAGGACTGGTATCTCTGCCTCAAGCAGATCTAACCCTTTTTTTTGATTTATTCCAAATACCCGGATAGTTAGAAGGAGCTCTGCTACCAGTGTGCTCACGCTATACCATTATCGGGACAGCAATTTTTGCAGAACGCTTTTCTCACCCATTTCTGCGCCCCCGGTACAATGCTGCTCCAGGACAGAACCTTCCGGTCATCACAGAACACGGCCTCCGGGAAGCGGGATTTGGGATCATCCGCCATGATGGAAGGCGCCTGATCAACCAGAGGATAGAGAGGGTGAGAGAAAAGGGCATTTCCGGAAGCGACCCGTGCCTCATCCCTGCAAGCGGATTTTATGAATGGAAGAGCGAAGGGGCGAGGAGACAGCCATACTACTTCTCTCTCCCGGGCCGTGAACTCTTCTGTTTTGCCGGGGTCCTGGATACGGCAGGAGATGCGTTTGCTATCGTCACCAGGCAGGCAACTGATCCCGTCAGCAGGATCCATCCACGTATGCCGTTCATCCTTGATGCCTGGAGCGAGGAGGAATGGCTCCGGGGAAGAGAGCCGGAACCAGCACCTGATCTGATCACCATGATCGCGGTTTCCCTGGATATCAACGACCCTGCTGCACCCGATGACCCCGCCCTGATCCGGCCTGCTTTCCACAACCACACCTGGTGGTGAGGAGTACGGTGACGCACTATCGTATATGCGTATACTCTTCGACTATAGCCTTGATCTCTTTCTCTTTCCCATAGATCCGTTCACTTAAACCGCGATCCTGGAACTCCAGAAGCTGCCCCATCACCGAATCTATGACTGCAGGCGGGAAGACACCGCCATTCTCAAAGACGGAGCGTTTCAGGGAGAGGGCGTCTGCGGATTCGACACATGAAGCAGGCAGTCTCTCGAGTGATTTGATTTTTTCTGCATTCTTTGGATCATAGACGCTTCCGTCAATATAGAGATCCCGTGCACGGTCAAGGGCATCCGGCATCTGCAGGCCGTGGAGACAGGCAAGAACAAGCCCCGCACCCGTCAGGTACACATCTGCTGACCCGTCAGGTATACGGAGCTCTATCGTCTGTTTTGCTATCTTTCTTGTATGATCAGGAGGTGCAGACGGATTTGCATCGCGGATCATCTCCCCGTTGCTGGTCCAGCCAAGCGGAACCCGGACAACAACAGACCGGTTCCGGTCACCCCAGCAGACGTTCGTTGGTGCCTCCTGGTGGGGAACAAGCCGGAGGTAGGAGGTGGGTATGGTGTTGCCAAACGCCGTCAGGGCGCCTGAGCAGTCCAGAAGACCAGCGATCATCTTTTTTGCCGTATCAGAGAGTTTACCATCCCTGACCATCAGGTTCACCCCGTCCCTGACCGCCATCATATGGAAATGAAGTCCTGATCCAGCCTTTCCGATGGTAATCTTTGGGGCAAAACTGATCTGAACCCCATACTGCTCACCGAGCATCCGGACAATCCATTTTGCGATGATCAGCTGGTCAACCGCCTCTTCAACCGGTACCGGGAGGAACTCGATCTCATGCTGTTCATAGAGGGTTCCGTTCTGGGTGAAGCAGCCAACTTCGGCATGACCGTACTTCACCTTTCCTCCGGCACGGGCAACAAGGCGGAGAGCCTCCACCCTGAACGCCTCAAACTGCGTAAAGGGCCGGGACTCGTGGTACCCCCGCTGGTCACTGACCGGATAGAGCGGATCGGGCTCTGAGATCACATAATATTCAAGCTCTGCCAGCGCATGAAAATCTGATCCGGTCTCCTCCCTGAAGCGCTGGTGCGCCTTTCTCAGGATATAGGACGGATCACTCTCCAGTGGTTTTCCCTCGCTTGTATAAAACGAGCAGAGGATCTCAAGTGTCTGTACCTCTGCAAATGGGTTGATAAATGCGGTCCGGTATTTTGGGATCACATAGAGATCGCTTGATCCAGCCTCGATACAGGAGAAGAGCTGTGAGCCGTCGATACGTTCCCCATCCGTTAAAATCGACTCCAGGTGATCCAGGCCCGTGATCACAAAATTGAGTGTTTTGAGACGGCCGTCCTCCCCGGCATATCGGAAATTCAGCATCTCAATGCCGCGCTCCCGCACAAAGCGGATCAGATCCTCCCTGGTGAATTCTGCTGGTGGTTTGTTAAGAAAACGGACTATTTCGTTTGGATTGAGGTCAGTTCCGACAGTCTCCATGTACCAGTAGGGTACGATAAAACCGGTTAAAATCCTTGGTTTATGCCAGAGCATGTTTTTTTAAACACCAGGTAGGAAGCTACGTTCTCCCGACACCCCCCGCCGACCAGCAAGGGTTATTAACTCAAGCACCAACCCTCAACAGATGCTCGAACAATATAAAGGGTGCCTCCTTGGGGCGGCGCTCGGAGATGCACTCGGCATGCCGAATGAGACTGCACCTCCCCGCCTTCATGCACCCATGCGGGGGTTTCGAAAGGCATACAAAGGCCATCCAAATGACACGCTTGCACCTGGCCAGTATACCGACGATACCCAGATCATGCTCATGGCCGGAAGGCTTGTCGCTGACAGGGAATTTTCTGAAGATGCATATGCAGCGGAACTCGGTGAACTATCCCGGACCGGAAGGCTCAGATTTCCTGACAGTGCAATCCATGCCTTCTGCGAACGTTTAAAAGACAGGCCCTGGAAAGATGCGGCAGTCAATTCCACAACCTCAGGATGTGTACCTCTTGCAGTCCCCTTTGCACTTGCCTACACAGATGTTATCGAGTGCACCGAACGCGCGATCATCGCATCCAGTGTCACCCACACCCATCCCGGCGCCCTTGCCGGCACGGTTACCATCGCCACGCTCATCCGTTCTACCCTTGAGGGGGACAGAGATCCGCTTATGCGTGCAGCAGAAGCTGCATTGAGGGAGGATGAACTCCTTGGCGTCAGGGTAAAGGAAGCCATCCGTCTCGCCGGGGAGGAGGGGATCAGCATCCAGGGAGCATATGAACGTCTTGGAAGCGACAGCGCCGTCTACCAGACAATACCTTTGGCCATCTTCTTTGCGGCACGGGTACAGGATCCCGACAAACTGCTCGTCATCTCATCCCAGGCAGGAGGAAACGCTGATACCATCGCATATATCTGTGGTGCATACATCGGTGCGAAGCTTGGCAAGATCGCACTTCCAACTGATCTGCTCACCCAGCTCGAATCGCGCGATCAGATTGAACAGCTTGCAACCGGGCTTCTGAGGCGCTCAGGAAGGTCCGTTCCCGGTGGAGCCGAGTGATACGGTACCCCCTCCGGGGTAAAACCCTTTATTCAGGCTCTGCAAGATAGCATGTATGGATATTGCGATCATCGGAGCATCCGGATACACCGGCGGCGATCTGATGCGGCTGATAACTCTTCATCCCCATGCAGAGCTGACCCTTGCCACATCCAGAAAGCGTGAGGGAAGACCGGTTGCCACCGACCAGCCTCACCTGAAGGGTTTTGTCGATCTCAATTATACAAACCCGGATATCGATTCAATCGATGTGGATCTCGTCTTTCTTGCAGTCCCCCACACCGTGGCCATGCAGTATGCAGGGTCACTGCATAGCAGGGGGATCAGGACAATCGACCTCTCAGCAGATTACCGCCTGCCACGGGAGATATACGAAACCGTCTACGGGGTCACCCATACCGCCTATTTCGAGGCGCCATACGGCCTCCCGGAACTCCATCGTGAAGAGATTCGCAGCGCCTCCTTCATAGCAAACCCGGGATGCTTCCCGACAGGGGCGGCACTTGCCGCTGCCCCGGTTGCAGATATCGCAAAAACAATCATCTTCGATTCAAAAACAGGAGTCTCAGGAGCCGGGGATACCGTCTCCGAGACGACCCATTACCCAAATGTCAGTGATAACATCAATCCCTACAAGTGGACAGCCCACCGGCACCTCTCCGAGATGGAGATGGAGGTTGGCCGCCTTGGGTCCCGTGCCACGGTCCACTTCACCCCTCATCTCGTCCCGGTGACAAGGGGCATCCTGACCACAGCACATATCATCCCGGAACGGCCGGTGACAACAGACGAGATACGGAGACTCTACCAGCACCGCTACCGGGATGAACCATTCGTCAGGCTCCAGGCACCAAAACTGGCGAATGTCAGGGGAACAAACTTCTGCGATATCGCCTTTGAGGTTGAAGAGGGGGGGAGAAGAATTGTTGCCGTCTCCGCAATCGACAACCTGATGAAAGGGGCCGCCAGCCAGGCAGTCCAGAATATGAATATCATCTGCGGATTTGAAGAGACCACCGGCCTCCTCTTCCCCGCAGCCGCACCATGAGGTACAAACAATGAATGTCGAAGCAGTCATGACACCTGATCCGGTGACGATCCAGGCGCAGGATACAATCCGCAATGCATCACGAATCATCCGCGAAAACAAGATCGGGGGGCTACCGGTTCTGGATGGAACAAATTTGATCGGGATGATCACAGAATCTGACATCCTTGCACTCCTCAGGGTGGAGGGGCCAAGCGAGGACCTCTGGCTCCCGTCACCCCTTGAAGTGATAGAGATTCCTATCAGGGAATTTTTCAACTGGGAGAAGACAAAAGACGCCCTCTCAGACATCGGATCACGGCCCGTTCGATCTCACATGAGTTACCCGATCATCACCATTGATGCAGATGATACCATTGAGGAGGCTGCACGGATCATGCTGCGGGAAGGAATCGCCCGCCTTCCTGTCACACGAGACGCTCAGCTTGCTGGTATTGTCACCCGTGCAGATATCATCGAGGGGATCGGCAGGAAGAAAGAGGAGGAATCCGGGTGAAGAGCATCTGTGGTGTTGCCGGGGTCGAGGCAGCAGGAATCAAAGAGGGGAAGTACGGACTCGCGCTTATCCGGGCATCGGGACCTTCTGCAGCTGTCTTTACACAGAACCGCGCCCGTGCACCCGTCATCGACCTGATGGTTGACCAGATGAGGAGTGGGAGGCTTGAAGGGATCATTGCAAACTCGGGGTGTGCAAATGCATACACTGGCAGACGGGGACTCTCTGATGCAATGCAGATGGCAGAGATCGGCGCAGATGCACTTGGATGTGAATCAAGGCATATCGGGGTTGCCAGCACCGGGGTGATCGGGCGGTACCTGAACCTCGATCTGATCCGGGAACAGGCCGGAAAACTCAGGCTCTCGTCTTCTGCCGGGGCAGAGAGGGACGCAGCAGCCGCGATCATGACAACTGATCTCGTCGAGAAACATGCCCTTGTGCAGGGAGAAGGGTTCTCGGTTGGTGGGATCGCAAAGGGAAGCGGTATGATCGCACCCGATATGGCAACGATGCTCGGCTTCATCTACACCGATGCCGAAATCGGCCACCGGGATCTGCAGGATGCCCTCAACACCGCTGTCCGCCGGAGCTTCAACAGGATCGTCGTCGATGGCGATGTCTCAACTAACGACTGCGTCTTCGTGACAGCAACAGGTGCTGCGGGAAGAGTTTCAAAAGAGGAATATACCGATGCACTGACAAACGCCTGCATGCAGCTTGCCCGGCAGATTGCCCGTGACGGTGAGGGAGCGACAAAATTAATCGAGGTGATCGTCTCGGGTGCACGAAACGAAGAGGACGCGGAAAAGATTGCAAAGACCGTTGTCACAAGCCCTCTTGTCAAGACCGCGGTCTATGGTCAGGATCCAAACTGGGGGAGGGTTGTTGCCGCCGCCGGGTATGCGGGAGTTGACTTTGAGATTCCTGACCTCTCCCTCTGGATTGGAACAGGAGAGGAGAGGACACCACTTGTCCAGAAAGGAGAGATTACCGCAGATCTTGTCGCAGCGAAGGCTGCAATGAGAGGCGGGACGGTAGTCTTCTCAATCGATCTCGACGCTGGATCCGGTCATGCCACAGCCTGGGGCTGCGATCTGACAGAAAAATACATTGAGATTAACGGGAAGTACACTACATGAAACGTGAAGACGTTCTGATGGAGGCTCTCCCCTACATCAGGCAGTTCCATGGGAAGACGATTGTCATCAAGCTTGGTGGTCATGCCATGGTCGACCCTGGAATCATGAATACCGTCATAGAGGATGCAGTCCTGCTGCATTACATCGGAATGCGGGTGGTGATAGTCCACGGCGGCGGCCCTGAGATCACCGAGAAGATGAAGGCGATGGGGAAAGAGCCGAAGTTTGTTGCCGGACTCCGGGTGACAGACCAGGATACCCTCGAGATCGCGATGATGGTGCTTGCAGGCAAGATCAGCAACACAATCGTCTCGCTCATAGCGAAAAATGGTGCACGCGGCGTAGGAATTTCCGGAAACGACGCCAACCTGGTTATCGCACGGAAGATGGATATCCAGAAGGTGGTCATTGATGATCAGGAGCACGAGGTTGATCTCGGGTTTGTCGGCGAGATCCGCCGGGTGAACCCGGGCCTTCTCAGGACATTGCTTGATTCAGGCTACATTCCGGTCATCTCTCCGCTTGCAATAGACGAGGAAGGGAGAAACCTCAATATCAACGCTGATACGATGTCAGGCGAACTCGCAGTCGCCCTGGATGCAGGGAAACTGGTCTCGCTCACCGATGTCGACGGGGTGATGGATGCTGCAAGAACCACAGTATACCACCGCCTGACACTGGCCGAGGTGGAAGCCATGATCGCAGACGGGACAATACAGGGCGGCATGATCCCAAAGATTGCGGCATGCCTCTATGCATCCAAAAACGGGGTTGAGCGCTGCCATATCATCAATGGAAATGCACCCCACAACCTCATACTCGAACTCTTCACAGATCAGGGCGTCGGAACGATGATCCGAAGATAGAATATCTTTTTTTACCAAAACCAACCATCTTCTTCTGCCATGGCCATCCCCTGGGAGATCGCATTCACAGTCATTCCCGGCGTCATTCTTTTCCTTTTTGGAATCGAGAACTTCAGTAAGGAGATTCTGGCAGTCTCCAGAAAGCGCTTTGCCGCAGCCCTCAGCCGCCTGACAACAAACCGGTACAAAGGACTCCTGCTCGGAGCCGGGATAACCGCACTGATGCAGTCGAGTGCGGCGACAACTGTGATTGCAATCAACCTGGTCAATACCGGGACAATCTCTTTTGTCCAGAGTCTTGGGATCATCATCGGATCAAATATCGGCACCACCATCACCTCCCAGCTGGTTGCCTATCAGCTCACCGTGTTTGGGCCATTCTTCATTCTTGTCGGTTTCCTCACCCGGATACTTGCCGGACGGTATTCGTTTCTTGGAAAGCCAATCTTTTACTTTGGCCTGGTTCTCTTCGGCTTCTGGCTGGTATCCTATGGGATTACGCCCTATACTGACGACCCGGCGCTCCTTGCATTTCTGAGCGGAATCGCGTTTCTTCCTCTCGCAATCCTTGTGGGTTTCCTGGTCACCACCGCATTCCAGTCAAGTGCTGTGACAACCGGCCTTGTCGTCATCCTGGCACAGGAAGGGATGATCACAATGCCTGAAGCAATCCCCTTCCTCCTTGGCGCAAACATCGGATCGACAACAACCGCACTCTTTATATCCCGCGGTCTTGACCTGTATGCCCGGAGAGCGGCAGCTGCCCATACCCTCTTCAATATCGGCGGGGTGCTGATGGTACTCCCATTCCTCGTGCCATTCACCGCCCTGATCGCATGGATTGGGGGCGGGGAGGCGCAGCAGGTGGCTAATGCCCATCTTATCTTCAATCTTGTCACCTCAGTCATCTTCATCACGATAATCATCCCCTTCTCACGCCTGGTCATCCGTGTTGTGCCAGGAGAAGAGGAGGAGATCCTCTTCCGCACGGCTGCAATACCAGAAAAGCTGCCAGAAAAGCCCGATGAGATTCTGCCGCTTATTGAGGAGGAGATTAACCACCTCTATGCAGTCACTGATTTGGCATTTGAGGCGGCAATCGATGTATTCACAGCAGCAAATCCTGCACGTGCATACCAGAAGGCCGGCAAGCTCGAACTCCTCAATGACTACCTTGACGAAGAGATCGAGAGGGCGACCTTCATCTTCTCAAAAGAGGCTCTGAATCCTGTTCTAGCACGGAGGAGCGTCCTTCTAGTCCGTATATCAAACGAGCTTGAGCGCCTCGGCGATCTCTCCCGTGACCTCGCCAAGGTCGGACGGAATGCCCACCGGAAAGGAGACATCTTCCCCAAAGGCCAGGTTGAGGCGATTCGTGGAATATACAGGATTTTTGATGGAAATCTCCAGGAACTCGCAAAGAACTTCCCTCATGCGACAAAGGAGACGATCGCCTCGCTCCGGGCGCGTGACAACGAACTGCGGCGGGCGCTGAACCTGGAGTATGCCCTCTACCTGGAACGGGTTGCCCAGAAGAACGAAAGCGGCGACTCCCGGTATCTCGAGGTCCTCTCGATCCTTGAGGCGGCAAACGGAAAAATCAGGGATATCAGGAAACTGACTGAAGAGTATTCTGCCCTTGATAAAGATACCATCATCTCCACCTGAGGCGGGTGGTGAAGGGAGGGAAGAAAAAGTCTGGCTCTTCATTCTTTGAGGGATATCGAGAGCCGAAGAGAGCTGTAAACCATATGTACGAGATCTTCCCGGGTGTAGGGATTTTCCTCTATCTTCTCCCAGTCACGGGTGGTATCCTCATCATTCTCCCCAACCCACGAGGTGATCGCGACATCTGGTATCGAAAACCCAAGCCAGGAGAAGAAGTTCAGGAGGTTGCCTGCCACATGCTGCACGCCGTCGACATGGCCGATGACGATCAGCCCTGCAACCTTGTTTCTAATCATCCGGTTGCCAAACCATGCATACTGGTTCTCAATCGAGTTCATCCGTTCAACAAACGTCTGGACAAGTGCAGAATGGTTGTTCCACCGGATGGGGGAAGCCAGGATGAGAATGTCACACCCAAGCACCGCATCATAGACCCGTTGCATCTGGTCATCCTGGTATTTCAGGGAGGTCATGCAGGGGTAGATGCACTGCGAGGGATCTTCAGAATAGTTCCCTTCACAATGATAGATTTTGAGATCCTTGAGCCTGATGAGCTCGGTTGTGCATGAGAACGATTCATATTGTTCAAGTGCCCGTTTCAGCAGCCGTTCAGACTTGCTCAGGCTCCCATCCTGGCGGCTGGATCCGGATATGCCAAGTACCCTGATTCCCCTGCACTGGTCAGGTGCAGGAGGCTCGATGATATTGACGCCAAACTTTCGTCCAACAAGAGGTGCGGGCATAGGAGTTAGATGTATCAGCAGATCTATTTCTAGCTGACGTTTTTGTACTGGTTGCCGGAACTGATCTGCTGAGCCGGACACCAGCATTTTTATTCTAAGAAGTCCGAACAAATACCATGAAAGAGCGTTGTGTCAATAATTTTGGTGGTAAAGTCCTGATGATGGATGCAAAAGCAGAAGACGTGAACGAATATGTCAGGAAGAACACCGCGGAGCAGTACGAGATGCGTCCGGATTTTGAGTTCCGCGGACTGATGATGCTCCTCGCACAACCCATGCTTGTCGGGCTGAAGATCAAGAAGAAGAAGATCATTCTGCCGTTCACAAAGCTCTGCCCAAAGTACGGCACTGTCCTCTACGAGATCGATGCAACTGAAGAGGATTTTGAGGCGATCAGATCAGGGCTTCAAAAGATGAACTGAGAGAACCACTCCTTTTTTTGCCGGGGTTTCTCTTCGGGACGGGATGAGGGATTCATTTCTCATCGGGAGAGTCCTTATTTCCCCACAGAACCAATGTATACAGACATGAAAGGCCGGAATCGATCAGATATAGCAATCGGATCAACCGTACAGGTTATCCAGAAGAAAGACCAGCAAAGCGGGAAGACGAAACAGGGTGTTGTCACCGCAATCCTGACGAACTCGTCTTTTCATCCCCACGGCATCAAGGTCCGGCTTGCCGATGGCACCGTTGGCAGGGTTGCGTCAATAGAAGAGACCTGCGAGCCTGGGCCCTAAACACGAGAGAGAGAGAGAGAGAGAGAGAGATCTGGTTTCTGCTGTCTCTCACGTTTCTACTGTTTCTGCCTTGTGCAAGGGGTGTGGTGCAGGGATTGTGCGTGTTACGGTTCACGCCTGCGCCAGATACCCCCTATGCTGTCAGGAAGCAAACCTTTTTAGTTCCATTCATTCACTGGAGCGACGATATCCGGTTCGTTTTCTTTTCTTTTGATAATTGGGGAGTGAAAGAGACATAGCCAGGAGAGGTTGCCATGCATCCATTTCCAAACAACGCTTCCAACGCCCCTTACAATATCTTCATATGAGATAACGCAGTATGAAAGCGTATCGCACAAAATTTTCATTGAGAGCCACCGGAGTGGTGCAGATGGAGAGAGACGTTACACCCCAGGATACCCCCGGGCCAGAAACACTTGCAGATATTGCAGGTATTATGGTTGAAGGGATGATTCGCAATCTGAAAAAAACAGTTCCCCTTTTCATTGGTATCTTTCTTGGAATCTGGATCCTGCATACCTTTGTTCTGTTTTTTATAAACCAGAGTATTCGGGGAAGAGGTGATCTCCTTGGCAACATGCTTGCAGTCACTGACGGACTGGTTACCGGAACCCTGTTCTGGCTGCTCATTGCGATGCTTGGAACAACAGTCTTTCTCAGGATCAGGCAGCATGGAGTAAACGGCTATATCAGAGAGATCCAGGACATTCCAGGGTGGATAACCAGATCCCGATCTCTCTATGAAGCTGAATCAGCAGCCCTGATCGCTGCTGGGATTGGCATAGGTGGACTTATAGGAGCAGTTCTGCAAAATTATCTTGTTTCCATCCTCATTACAGCCCTTCTCCTCCTCTCACTTACCGCACGGGAGGAGAGCGTACTGATACTCATCTCAGGAATCGGGTATTCTGATCTGAAACGAACCTTCCTGAAGGAACCTGCTTTTTCTCCCCTTGAGATAGAGCGAACAACCCTTGTCATAACCGGCTGTGCTGCAGGCTTTCTGCTTGCTGCATTCATTCCCCGGATAGGATCACTTATTATTGCAGTCGCAGCTCTTGGGTATGCTCTCTACTGGTATCACAGGCAGGAAGGGTCTGGAAAACCGCCTGAAGCTGCTGCTATATCAATTGGTATTCTGGTTCTCATGGCAGCAGGTGTCCTCGCAACCCCGGTTCTCGCTGCTGTCGGGGGGATGCCGCTGAGCAGCAGCTGTTCATGTCCCTACAACAATACCACAACAGCCATCATTGTAGGCATCTTTCCCGCATCTGCAACAATTGCCGGGATTCTCTCAACCCTGACAATATCCGGCGGTGCCTCTTCGCTTGCGGGATTCGCAAGCGGCATGGGCTCTCCTGGGGCTGGAGCAGCAGGAGGAGCAGGACCTTCTGCTGCCGGAGCTTCGCCTGCACGCCCCGAATCCGGCATATACGGCACTGGTACACCAGATGATCCATTCCGCGATGCACATTCCATTGGGAAGACTGAGGCAGATGGGAGCCTCACACCATATCCCGAACAGGCTGGCAGACCCCCTGAGATCATTGGGAGGGGAACACCAGACGATCCGTACCGGGATAATCCTGAGTACAGAAGATACAAAGAACAGTCTGGAGAACAGGGGGGAGCAGCACCAAAACCCGCACCAAAGCAGGAAGCTCCAGGTACAACCCCTGAAACACCGGTGGCGCCTGAGATGCCTGAGCCTGAAACACCAGGTAAACCGGAGATGCCAGAAGAACCGGTACCAGAGAGAGAACCGCCAAAAACCCCGGAGACAGAACCCACTCCAGAGCATCCGCAGCCGGAACCTGAAACACCGGCAGAGCCTGAGATGCCTGACGTGGAGCCGGAGGCTGAACCCCCCGGGCCTGGAGAGGAGACGATGCCGGAGTGGCGGATCCAGCAGCTGAGAGAGCATATCAGCGAACTGGAAACCAGGGAACAGGAGATCAGAAACACCTGGCAGGAGAGACGGCAGATCCAGGAAGAATACGATCGGGCCCGGAGGGAATATACGAGGCAGGGTATCAGGACGATGTTCAAGATGGGAAAGGAGACAGTGGAGGCCTGTACTGATCCCAAAGGAACGATCTATGATGGCGTCAAAGAGAAGATGGGCATTGAAACACCTCTTGATAAAGCCAAGGAAGATGTGTTTGGGAGAGAGGTAACCACAGAAGAATTAACCAGTGAATGGGTGGAGATCCAGACCAGAAGAAGAGAGATCAGATCCCGGCTCGACAGCATGCCATCCAGGGAAGAGATGCTCGAAGAAACACGGGAGATCAAGCGGAAGATACGTGATGCACAGCAGCAGATTGAACAGGGGGTGTGGTGACATGAACGAAAAGCCCACCTATACGCTGGAAGCCGGGCTGCTTGGGAAACTTGGATCATTCTGGGAGGGTGAACGAACCCCGCTGACGTATCTTGATCCCCATACAGGAAGCCTGGAAGAGGAGCCACTCCTCCGGACATTCAAAGAAGGCGGCATTCTCGATGAAGATGGCAACATACCAGGCTCTTTTGCCAGTACACTTCGAGTCCTCGCCGCACCTGTCCGGATCATCACCATCACCCTGTCAGGTGAAGAACAGGAGATCACCATAACGAAACTCTTCTCAGGTGAATCTGAAGCAGTAACAATGCTCCAGGGCGATGATGGAACTGTGGCTTTCGGAGAGTCCCTGAAAACTGACTGGATTATCAGCCGGTTTGGGGTTACGAACGGGACTGCTGCCACCCCGCAAAAATCATGGATGATTCCGGCCACAGTCAACGAGATGAAAGTCCTTCTGGCTCTCTGTGATCTCTCATGGGAACTTGCTATTGGCAGGGAAGGACTGCCACAGGATATCGTCGAGAGGTTCAGTAACGGGTTTGGTACAGAAGGAATTGAAGCGATCCTGAAGAATGCTGAGACGAAGCCGGGCAGCACTCTCTTCTCATCCCTTCCCATGCTCATCCGGCAGGATGAAGGAGCACCAGTGAAGAGAGTCAAAACCGTTCTCAATGCTCTTGTGAAGAAAGGCGTTGTCTCCGGAGAGAATGGAAAATACCTGCCACACGATGCAATTCTTCCCTATTGCAATGGTTTTTTGATTCCAAAGGCAATCATCCGTATTGTGATCTCAGAATGGAAACCTGATCAGGGAACCATCAGGTCAACGGATATCATCTCATCCCTCTCAGAACACGCTGCCATTACCATCGAAGAGCCCTTTGATATGCCGGGTAAAATGAGACTCTACCTGACAGATGCTCCTCGTCTTTCAGATCTCATAAAGACATTATTGAGCGGGAACGCAGCATATCCCCCCCATATAATCGGAGCTGAATCACTTCTTCACCGGGATGAGGGCTGACCCGGCTTCACACCCAGGCAAACAAGCCTCTTTGAGGAAGGGTTAAGATTGAAGGGGAAAAACCCCTTCAGCCGTCTCTCCCACCCGTACCGAAAGCGTTCCGGGTGCCGTTCACATTCGCCCTCCGCAGGATAACCGTATTTACCATGAGCACCGATGATCCAGTAGACCATGATCGTCATCGGGATAGATCCGGGTATCGCCCGTGTGGGATACGGGGTGATCGAGAAGCAGGAGCGGGGGATGCGACCCCTCTGTTACGGCTGTATCGAGACATCGGCCCGGGATCGGACAACAAGCCATCGCCTTCATGAGATTTATACCCGGATACAGGCACTTTTTGCCGAACATGCACCTGATGAGATCGCTGTTGAAGAACTCTTCTTTACAAAGAATGTGACATCGGCAATCAGGGTTGCCGAGGTGCGGGGAGTGATCCTGCTCGCCGCAGAGGAGCGGGGGATCAGAATCGTCGAATACACACCAAACCAGATCAAGCTGGCAGTATCGGGATCGGGCCGGGCAAAGAAAGAGCAGGTACAGGACATGGTACGCCGCCTCCTCAGGCTTGATGAGATTCCCCGGCCTGATGATGCAGCTGACGGCCTTGCAATAGCGCTCTGTCATATCAATACCCTGAGGTAGGAAAACCATGTTTGCACATATAACCGGAAGACTCACAGATGTGGGGGAGAAGTCTGTTGTCCTTGATGTCGGGGGGATCGGCTACCTTCTGCAGGTGAGCCAGCCAACTCTCAGGGAGCTGGAGGCTGCCGACGGGCCGGTGAAGGTCTTCACCCAGCTTGTTGTCAGGGAGGATGCCCTTACCCTGTATGGCTTCCACCGGCAGAGCGAGCGTGAACTCTTCCAGATACTAATCAATGTCTCCGGGATCGGTCCCCAGATAGCACTTAGCATCCTTTCCCAGATCTCGCTTGAACAGTTTGCAATGGCGATCATCAATGATGATGAACGTGCCCTCACCAGCATCTCGGGAATCGGGCCAAAGAGTGCGAAACGGCTGATCCTTGAACTGCAGGAGACAATGAAGAAACAGACAATCTCCCTGATCGACAGAGAAGAGCATCTGCCTGCATCAGATGCGAAATCTGCCCTTGTATCCCTTGGCTTCACCGAGCGGGAGGCTGAGGAAGCCGTGAAGGCGGTGATTGAGAGCGTGCCCGGAGGAAGCGTGCAGGCGATCATTAAAGCCGCACTCCGGCATATGAAGGAGCGAGGCTCATGACTGATCGGATCATCACCCCTGTTCAATTCGATGACGAGATCGACGACCCCGCCATCCGGCCCGCAAGGCTTGATGAGTTCGTCGGCCAGGACCAGGTGAAGGAGGCGCTTCGTATCGCAGTCGAGGCGGCAAAGATCCGGGGCGAGACCCTTGACCACATCCTCTTCTCAGGCCCTCCGGGACTTGGGAAGACGACGCTTGCCCAGATAATCGCCCGTGAGATGGGATCTGCGATACGGAGCACGACCGGCCCGGTCCTGGATAAGCCAGGCGATCTCGCTGCCCAGCTGACCGCACTCTCCTCAGGCGATCTCCTCTTCATCGACGAGATTCACCGGTTAAACCCGGTTGTTGAGGAGATCCTCTATCCAGCAATGGAAGATTACACAATTGATGTGATGATCGGCGAAGGTCCGGGTGCACGGGCAATCCAGCTTCCGCTTGAGGAATTCACCCTTGTCGGAGCAACGACCCGTGTCGGCCTCCTCGGATCCCCGCTCCGTGACCGGTTCGGGCTCATCTTCCGGCTGAACCTCTATGAGGTTTTCGATCTCCTGGCTATCGTGAGGCGATCAGCTGCGATCCTGCAGATCCCAATCACTGAGGAGGGGGCGCTTGAGATTGCAAAACGGAGCCGGGGAACACCAAGAATCGCAAACCGCCTCCTCAGGCGTGTCCGGGATTATGCCATCGTCCGGGGTGACGGATCAATATCCAGGGAATCTGCTGACGCCGCACTTGGCATCCTTGGGATCGATCCCCTCGGCCTTGATGATCTCGACCGCAGGATCATCTCTGTCGTGGCCCGTGACTTTAGTGGCGGGCCTGTCGGCGTGAAGACGATTGCCATCTCTATTGGAGAAGAGGTCCGGACAATCGAAGAGGTCTATGAGCCCTACCTGATCAGGATTGGGTTTCTGAAACGGACGCCAAAGGGCCGCGAGACGACAGAGGCAGCAGTCACACATCTCTTTGCTGACGGGGAGCAGATACCCTGATTGTGAGTAGTACTGATTCTACTTCGGACTCATCCTGATTCGGATTCCATCTGCGCCGTTTTCGATCCTGTTCTGGGCTGTAGGAGATCCTGACGTTTTTTTTGCAGAAAGGAGCCCTGCATCACCGGTTGAGCGGGATCATATGATCCCTTCACGCATAAAATGTATACTATTAGACAATTATATTGATTTTTGTAACCTATAAGCCCAATTTTTATTAAATTTAGGAAAATCATTATCATATCCCGGGGGCGAAAAACTACATTATGCATACGATCACCATCCTCCCCGGCCATGATCGACATGGCGACCCTGAAGGGTTTGATGCCATCCATATCGCACCCGGCGACACCCTCTCAATCGTCGGGCCAACCGGATCAGGCAAAAGCGCTCTTATCAATGACATCGAGGTCTTTGCACAGGGCGATACCGCTACCGGCAGAACCATTCTCCTTGATGGCGCACCTCCCCCGGAATCATCTGTCAGGGATCCTGCAAAGAAACCGATTGCCCTCATCACCCAGACCACGAAATGCTTAGCCGATCTGAGGGTGGAAGAGTTCCTGGGGATGCATCTCCGTGCCAGGAAAATTACAGACACAGGCCTGGTTGAGAAAGCAATCCGTCTTGCAAACGAGTTTACAGGGGAGCCGATCCGGCCCGATTGCCGGATCTCCTCTCTCTCCGGCGGCCAGACGAGATCCCTCCTTGTTGCGGATGCAGTCATCATCTCAGGCGCCCCGATCATCCTCCTCGATGAAGTGGAGAACGCAGGAATCTTCCGTGACCGTGTCATAACCTGCCTCAAAAAGACAAATACCTCCGTCATCTTCGTCACCCATGACCCGCTTGTTTCACTGATGTCAGACAAAAGGATAGTGATGGGGAACGGTGCGGTGAAGACGATCCTTGAGCCGGATGGATCTGAGGCGGCGGTTCTGAAGCAGGTGACTGAGATCGACGCATACCTCTCTGATCTCAGGGAACGGCTCAGGGCAGGCGAGATCCTGGGCGAAGCGGTACCACAGGCATGAAACTGATCATTGTCGCCGGGCCGCCATCGACCGGAAAAACCGCAATAATCAGGCAGATAATCAGCAATCTCCCAAAGAATTCCGTTGCCTACCTCAAGATAGATGTCGTATATGCAACCGAGGATACAGAGATTGCAGGCGAATTCGGGATACCTGCAAAAAAAGTGATATCAGGCGACCTCTGCCCGGACCATGCCGGGATCATGGTCCTCTCTGACGCCTTTGCCTGGGCAGAAAAGGAGGGTGCAGACTACCTGATCGTGGAATCGGCAGGTCTCTGCCTCAGGTGCACCCCCTACACAACCGAATCACTCGGAATTGCGGTTCTCTCCGCAATATCGGGAACCCATTCCCCCTACAAGATGAGCCCGATGATCGCGCTTGCTGATGTCGCAGTCGTCACCAGGATCGATCTCGTCTCACAGGCAGAAAAGGAAGTATTCCGCGAGGCGATCCGGGATGTGGCACCAGGTGTTGAGATCATCGAGACAAACGCCCCGATCGGCACAGGGCTGCGGTACCTGATGAAGATCATCAACGACCTTGCACCAGTCAGAGACCAGGCAGCAGTCAAACTCAGGGGCAGTCCTCCGCTTGGTGTCTGCACCGTCTGTGTCGGGAAAAAAGAGATCGGCTGGGAGAACCATTTCGGCGTTGTCCGCAGGCTTGATGGCGCCGGTACACTCTTCCGGGGGGAATAGATGACCTGGACACCCCCTGGTAAAGACTGCGGCCTCTGCGGAGCAGATTCCTGCATTGCATTCTCCTCACTTGTTGCTGCGGGTGCAAAGAAACTTGTAGAATGCCCCTTTTACGAAGAGGAGAGGAAAAAAAGGTACATTTCAAAGACAGACCGGAATACAGCAGATCTCCTCGGCCACAGTTTTGACTTTATCCTCCATCCCTTCCCAGGTGAAATCTCAACCAGAAAGGATGTCGTCCCGTTCAGGGCGGATCTCGTTGAAAAATGGGAGATAAAAACCGGAGATCTCGTCATCGGGAGACCGGCAGGCGCCGGATGCCCGATCACCCATGCACTCAGGGTGACAGCAGCAGATCCGGTAAGCGGGATCATCTCCTGCCATGTCACAAGCCCGATTGAGGCGCGGGAAGAAGAGTATCTCGATATTGTGGCATACCATGTCCATGCATTTGAAGGTATAGCCGAAGTGATCGGCCGCGAACCGACATTCGGGCTGAAGCAGCGGTTCCAACCCGGATACTGCCTGATGGGGATCTCACACACCGGTGTTGTGAATATGGTTATCATGACTGACGACGGACTCCGTGTCAGGGTAGAGGGGATCGGACTGTGAAGACCAGAGCCGTGATCAGCCAGAAGATACGGGACGGGGATGCTGTTGTCATCCCTGCTCCCGAATTCAAAAAAAGGGTGCGGGATGGAGAAAGATTCACACCAGACGATGTTGATGTCGTCACCTGCGGGACATTCGGGGTGATGTCAGGGACGTATGCAGTCCTGACAATCCCGGTTGCAGAGCCGGGTGCATTCAGAAAAGCCGGGAAAATCTTCCTGAACGGGGTGCCTGCATATCCCGGCCCATGCCCCAATGAGCGGCTTGGGCTTGTTGACTGTATCGTCTATGGAACAGCGCACCGTGACGAGCGGTATGGGGGAGGCCATCTCTTTTCCGATCTCGTCTCCGGGAAGGCGATCGAGGTTCTGGCTGAAGCAGACGGGAAGGACTATTCCAGTACGGTCACCCTCTCTGACTGTGGTTTTGCCAGGCTCCAGACCACGCGGTCCGCATTCAGAAACTATACAGGCTTTATTTTTGAACATGAAGGCGTTCTTCCGACGATCTTCTCGGCAACCGGGCTGCATGGGCCTGCCAGGGAGATCTCGGTCTCAGGATGCGGCGAGATCAACCCGGTGGAGAATGATCCCGGTCTCCGGTACCTCCAGCCCGGTGTACCGGTCCTTGTGAATGGTGGAACCGGAATCATCATCGGCACCGGGACACGATCCACCACAGAACGGTCAAACCTTGCCGTTGCAGCTGATATGGATGGTATGGCGCCCGGCATGATGGGAGGATGCGTCACGTCAGACGGCCCGGAATGCCTCACGTCTGTTGCAGCTGCGGTTCCCGTGACAGATGAAGCAACTCTCAGATGGTTGTTGGTGCTTGACGAGGATATCCCACTCCCCATTGCCGGGATCACCAGGAGACAGCCCATCGGATCGTCCCATTATGGCAGGATCTGGCAGGGGACAGACCGGGGAGTCCGGGTGCAGGAAGAGAGGTGTCTTGCCTGCGAACCCTGCCAGGCACGACGGATCTGCCCCTCAGACGCAGTCAGGGAAGACCATACCATTGACCGGTCACGCTGCCTTGCCTGTGGCGCCTGCGCCTCGGTCTGCGAGGGGAAGGTATACACCATAGAGCTTGGATCTGTTCTGGTTGGTGAGCAGGAGATCCCGGTCACCTTCCGCCAGTCCGATCGGACCCGTGCCGAACGGCTCTGCAGGCAGCTTGCGAGGCAGATCATGGATGGATCGTTTCAAATGCCGGAGGGGCCATGACCCATATGCTCTCCTGCCCGGTCTGCAGATCCACCTTTCCGGATCAGGGCGAACTGACCTGCCCTGGGGGACATCCCGGCCTTCTCAGGGCAATCTATCCTGAAGAGAGACTGGTGCTTCGTGATGAGCCCGGCCTCTTCAGGTATCAGAGCTGGCTCCCGGTGAGGGAGATCCCAAATACGGGTGCAGGTCCAGTCACCTTCCGTTCTGTTGGGTTTGCCCGTGAGACGGGGCTGTCAGAACTCTGGATCGGATTCTCAGGCTATGCTCCGGGGAGAGGCGCCCATGTACCCACCTGTTCGTTCAAGGAACTGGAGGCATGGCCGACACTGCAGCGGGTCAGGGAGACGGGAGGCGGCACCCTCGTTGTCGCATCTGCCGGAAACACCGGGAGGGCTTTTGCCGAGGTTGCCGATGCAATGAACCAGCCTGTCCTGCTCGTCATCCCAAAACGGGCGCTGGAACGTATCTGGACAACAAAGCCTGCGAGGAATACCATCCTGGTTGCCGTGAACGGCGACTACTCGGATGCTATCGCACTTGCAGACCGGATCTGCACGCTCCCAGGCTATACCCCCGAAGGCGGTGCAAAAAATGTTGCCCGCCGCGACGGGATGGGGACCGTCTTCCTTGATGCAGCCTGCACAATCGGCAGGATACCCGACCACTACATCCAGGCAGTCGGGAGCGGGACAGGCGCAATCGCCGCATGGGAGGCAGCGCTCCGGCTTGTTGCGGACGGCCGGTTCGGCGGGACGCTGCCCCGCCTGCACCTGGCCCAGAATCTCCCTTTCATCCCGCTCAAATCCGCCTGGGATGCCCGGAGGCGTGAGATAGTTCCTGAACTTGATATGCCGCATGCAGAAGATGCGATCAGGGCTGTCAATGCCGATGTCCTGACAAACAGAAAACCACCCTATGCCGTGCCTGGCGGCCTGTATGATGCGCTCTCGGACTGCGGCGGAGCAATGTATGGGATCACAAACCATGATGCCAGGCAGGCGGGAGATCTCTTTGAGGCTACCGAGGGAATAGACCCCGATCCGGCAGCAGCAGTCGCCTGCGCAGCCCTGCTGGCCGCAGTCGATCAGGGAGATCTTCCAGAGAATGCCTGTATTCTTTTGAATATCACCGGCGGGGGATACAAGGCAGTTCCTCTGAAACATACCGTGCAGCCGGTTGAGACCGTGCAGCCCGGTGAAATGCCGTCTTTCCTGGCAGGAGAAGAAGATGTCTGAAGAAGCAGTTGTTCGTATCCTGAAAGAAGAGGAGATCGGGCTCATCTCCCACCTCCCCTGTGACCGTGCCGGTCTGCTCTGTTCGATGATCACCAGCATGTCGCCGCATGTCCCCCTGCTTCGTGAGGAGGACGGGGTCGGAGTCTCGGCAGGAGCGTACCTGGCAGGTATCAAACCAGCCATGGTAATCCAGAGCTCAGGACTTGGAAACATGCTCAACGCCCTCCTCTCACTCCATGGAACATTCCACCTTCCCCTTCCGATCATCACAAGCTGGCGGGGGGTATACCAGGAAGCAATTCCGGCACAGGTTCCATTCAATTCCCGCCTTCCTGAAATACTCAGGGGAGCTGGCATCCCCTATGCAACCGTGATGGACGCAGACGAACTCCCCCGCTTCAGGGAGATGCTCTCGCTCTCTTTTGCAGAGATGACCCCCACTGTCACCCTCATTTCGCCTGCCTGTTTTACCAGTGGAGCGTGTCCCCCTCCCGACTTCCCTGACCGGAGCAGAACAGTTGCCCCAATCCCCGGATCTGTTCTCAGGACACCGCTGATGACCCGCTACGATGCAATCGCCGCGGTTGCTCCGCACCTGGGATCAGCCCTCTGCGTCAGCAATATCGGGGTTCCCTCAAAAGAGCTGTATGCCATCTCCGATCGGCCGGAGAACTTCTATATGCTTGGTTCATACACCCAGGCATCACCGATTGCACTTGGGCTTGCCCTCTCAACAGACCGGGAGGTGGTGGTGATCGACGGCGACGGCTCACTCCTTGGATCCGCAATCCTTCCAGTCATTGCTTCGCTTGGACCAAAGAACCTGACCATCATCTGCCTTGATAACGGCACCTTCGGTTCCACCGGCAACCAGATCACCCAGGGGTATGCCACAACCGATCTGGCACAGATAGCAGCAGCTGCCGGGATCAGACAGTGCGTGCAGGTGCAGACAGCAGAGGAGCTTGATGCCGCACTCAGGGCAAAGAGGGGCGGCCCATGGTTCATCCACGTGATCATCCGGCCTGGCAATGCGGATGTCCCAAATATCCCCCTTTCGCCTATAGAGATCCGGAACCGGTTCATGGAGGCTGCCAGCACCACGCCACCCTTCAGATGAGCAGCAGGGTGATTACCGGTATCGTCAGAAGCGATACGATTGTCGAGAGAAAGACGAGCTGGGAGGCAAACCGCTCGTCTGATCCATAGATATCTGCAAAGATCACCGTCATCGATCCAACCGGCATTGCGGCAAGCAGGACGAGGATTCCCAGAACAAGCGGGTCATCGATGAGCGGGGAGAGGAGGAGGTATGTGCCGGCAGGCAGCAGAAGAAGCCTGAGTGCTGCCCCGGTGAAGACGGTTCTATCACCAATCATCTCCCGTACCGGAAACGTGGCAAGGAAGGAGCCGACGATCAGCATGGCAAGCGGTGTCGTCAGGTCGCCAAGGAGCCGCATCGCATCGATTGCGGGAGATGGTATCCGGATCTCAAGCAGGAAGAGCGCAAGGCCCAGGAGAGAGGCCGTGATACCAGGATTGACCAGGAGTTTCAGATTGAACTCGTACCTGCCGGTGATCATCACGATCCCGGCAGAGAAGATGAGGAGATTGAAGATCAGGTTGGCTATTGCCACATAGAAGATGCTCTCCGGGCCAAAGAGGGCAGCAGCTATTGGAAAACCCATGAACCCGATATTGCCAAAGAGGATGCCAAACGAGAAGACCCCGCGGCGCATCTCTCCCATCGTGAAGAGGCTGCTTCCGATATATGCCACAATGACTGCAAAGAGGTAGAAGACGACGACCCCAATGCAGAAGATGAGGGTATTTGAGAGGAGGGCAGCAGACGGCGGTATCTGCATCGAGACGATAATGAGTGCAGGAATTGAGACATTTAAGAGAAATAGCGATATTTTATGGGTTGCGTGCCGGTCAAGGATACCAAGACGGTATGCGGCGTAGCCGGTTGCAATGAGGATCATAAGAACTGCAACCGGGTCAATTATCATGAGAAATTCCGCCAGCACCACCTACACCTCAAAAGAACCATTGCACCTGATCAGACAATTGGTTTTTGCTCAAGAGAAGAGAAGAATGCAAAAGTTTCTTTATCAATACAGGCGATCATCAACTGGTATGACAATCAGGGTTCTCGCCTTTGCAGGCTCACCCCGCCGCCACGGCAACTCCGAGACACTTCTTGACTGGGTGCTTGACCGGATGCAGCAGGAGCAGGATACAGATGTTTTGAAGTATGCACTCACTGAGATCACGATCGCCCCCTGTAAAGGCTGCAATGCCTGTGAAAAACTAAATACCTGTGTCCAGAAGGATGATCTCGTCTGGGTTGAGGAGAAGATTCTCGAAGCCGACATCATCATCCTCTCCGCACCCATCTTCTGCATGGGTATTGCGGCACAGGCAAAGGCCCTCATTGACCGGGCACAGGTCTTCCGCTCCCGGAAATATGTCCTGAAACTGCCTGTTGTGCCGGCTGAACGGAAGGGAAAGCGGATTGGGATCTTCCTTGCATCTGCGGGCCAGGACTGGGATTTTGTCTTTGATGCTGCAGTTCCTTCCGTGAAATGCCTCTTCAATGTCATTGATGTGAAGAACAAGGATATCCGGTACCTGATGGTGAATAATGTCGATGAGAAGGGTGCGGTCAATGATCACCCGACTGCACAGAAAGATGCTCGTGCACTTGCAGATGAGGTGATCGCCACGATGCGGGAGATGAAGGGAGAGAGCCAGTGATGCTTGAGAAGTGCATGAAGGGAGGCGGGCTATGAAAGCCCTTGGGATATCGGGAAGCCCGAGGCGCCGGGGCAATACCGAGATGCTTCTTGATGCGTTTCTTGCGGGGGCGGAGGAGGCGGGTGCTGATTGTGAAAAGATCGTCCTCTGCGATCTTGAGTTTTCGTCCTGCAAAGGATGCAATGCATGCCACAAGACCGGTGAATGTATCGTCGAAGACGATCTGACCCCGATATTTGAGGAGATCCTGGAAGCAGGGATCGTTGCCCTTGCCTCTCCCATCTATTCGATGAGCGTGACAGCGGAACTAAAAGCGTTTATCGACCGTGGCCAGGTCTTCTGGGCACGGAAGTTTATCCTGAAGGATCTCTTTTTTGACGAGGAGCATACCCGGCAGCACAGGGGAGTCTTCATCTCGACAGCTGGCCAGGACTGGGATCATGTCTTTGACGCGGCATACCCGGTGATTACCGCATTCTTCAATGACATCGGGTTTGCCTATAGAGACAATATCACAGCCGGCAACATGGACGGCTATAAGGGGATCAAAGCTCACCCGACAGCGCTTACGGAAGCAGAGGAGAGGGGGAGAAAGATTGTGGGGGAACTGGAGAGAGTTTGATTATTATCCTGGCAGATAGCGTTATCCGGAGAATGGATTAGAATAACCAAATCCGGAACGCCATTGAAATCCTTCTCATTACGGGTAATGAGTATTGCATGTAATGATAACGCAGAAGCAGCAATAACCGCGTCAGGAAGTGAGATATCGGTATTTGTTCGGATACCGATGGCACTCTCTGCAATTGCACGAGTCAAAGGGAGGCACCATGCACAGTTAAGAAGCCTCTTTGCTTTTTCCAGACCGTCAGGGGTATGCCAATTCCACCCAGGAAGCTCAATTCGGGTTATTATTGAAATATAAAAGATTCCAGAATGACTCTTTCAATAAACGATCTCTCTTCATCTGGAATAGCTCCAGCCAGATAATAGATTAGAATATTTGTATCAAGCAGGTATGAGTTCATATGCGGTTCCATTCTCTACGAAGTGACCGGGCAACCTCATCCGGGTTTTTGATGATGTCACGATAAATTCCATAGTATTCCTGAGGATTGCAGGGTGAAATCCGGGGTTTCTGTACCTGGAGCGTCTGCTTCCAGAGTTCTATTGGAATGATGACACTTTTTTTTGTGACCGCTTGCGTCATACACATCCTGGATCTCGTTCATTATATTCCTGCTATTGCTTCGGGAGAGTATATTTATCCCGATGTACCATTGATCAATCTCGTTGGTAACCTAAGCTGTGATGATCAAAGGAATCAGGAGATACGAGAGCTATCAAAACTCAGATTAGCAACATACAAGCTGAGAAGAGATTCGGGCGTACCGGTATGGTAGCGAGAACAACTCCTCGATCATTTCATAACCATGGAATACGCATTTCTTCATGGCAGGGGGCAAGTCAGTGAATATAATCGAAAAGAGGGGGACCAGATCCCTCCATCAAAGGGAGATTATAAACAGGCTGAAACAAGAGATGCCAACACTTCAAAGACGATTTGGCATCAAAAGGATCGGATTGTTTGGGTCATATGCACGGGATGAAGCCGGTGAGATAAGTGATATCGATCTTCTGGTCTCTTTTGAAGAGGAGAAAGAGCGTTTCCGTACATTTATGCAATGTATTTTTTATCTTGAGGATATTTTCGGCAAAAACGTCGAGCTTATCGCAGAACATGCACTCGATTCCAGAATCCGACCGGTCGTTATTGATGAGGTGATCTGGATTTGAAGACAGATGCCTTTTATATCAGCCATATTCTCCATGAGATTGATTACATCCAGAAGAAATGTAAAGATAAAACCATTGATGACCTCTATTCAGACGAAGATCTTCAACATATCATATCCCGTGCATTGGAAATCATTGGCGAAGCGTCAAAAAATATCTCTCCTGAGATGAAGAGCGCTCATGATCACATTCCCTGGAAAGAGATGAGTGGGATACGGGACAAGATCATTCACAGCTATTTTTCAATCAACTGGATTATAGTATGGGACGTTATCACTCATGAGATAGGGGATTTAAAACGCCAGCTTACAGAGATTCAATAAAATAAAAGCGAGAGAGAGAGAGAGAGAGAGAGAGAGAGAGAGAGAGGAATAATCCCCTATTCCTCAATCCCCGCACCATCTCTACCATCTACAGGTAATACAGCCCAAGGAACAGCGCAGCAAACGAGGCTCCGATCAGGGCGACAAAGATGCCTTTATTCCAGGCAAGCACCTTCCTCCCGTCAAGGGGTCCGAATGGGAGCATATTGAATGCAGCAAGCATCGCATTGATCTTGACACCGACAGCACCAACAAGGAGGACAAACGATCCGAGATCAAACCAGATCGCGGCTGCGGCAAGAAGCGCAAACGGGATGAGCAGGATCAGGTTTGTTATCGGTCCTGCTGCAGATATAATTCCGTTTTCACGTTTTGAGAGGGATGGGCCATAGATCATCGTTGCACCGGGTGCGGCAAAGACAACACCAACAAGAGCCGCAATGGCAACCGCAACAAGCAGCATCTGGTTGTCTTTCCGAAACTCCGCCCAGTACCCATACCGCACCGCTGTGAACTTGTGGGCGAGTTCATGGAGCACAAACCCGACCCCGACTGTGATCAGTGAGAGGATGAAGAGGAGGGCTGCTGTCCCGGGATTGACACCTGTGAACGAGAACCCGCCGATGAGCGCGATCGTGAAGGCAATCGCAAGGGCTATCCACGCGATTCCAAGATCCCTCCGCTCATGTTCCGATATACGATTCAGCATAACAATATATTGACTGGTGACGTGATAGGGTTTCTCATCAGGATCATGGCTCTCATCCATCATCCATCATACAATTCAACCAATTCCCCGGGTACACCCATGGATCCGGATCTATAACATGGGATCAGTACATCTTTTCTCCTCTTCTGCAAAATATCTCTACAGCCTGACGATTCAAAATGAAGACCATGAGAACAATCCCATCCCCCGGAAAACTCATCTGCATAATCTCCCTCGTTTTGATCACAGGAGCACTCATCGGAACAGCAGGCTGCCTTGGTGATACACGGCTCCCTTTCATGGCACAGCAGGCGGAAGAGCAGGTGGAGCCTGAGTATGCCCCGGGTGAGATCCCGCTGCTCATTGCAAAGGCTGAAAGGGAGGCACGAGCCGGCTTCGATGCAATCGCAGAGATACCGGCAGATAAGCGGACATTTGAGAATACCATCCTTGCTTTTGACACCCTGATGACCGGCTATAGTGATGTTGTATTGCCCATACTCCTGGTGGGGTATGCAAACCCTAATCCAACCGTCCGGGAAGAAGGAAAAGCTGTCAGTGAACCCATCTCGAAATTTTTAAATGAGACATATGGTCGATTGGATCTCTATGATGCACTGGCCGATCCGGTTCCCCGGACCGCCGGTGAGAGACAGCTGCAGGATGCTGTTTTGAGAAGATTCGAGAAGCAGGGGCTTAATCCTCCTGATGATCAGGTTTGAGCGGTTTAGAACCGTATCTCAATCTGGTGGATATTTTTGTTTACAGGACACATAGATACCACAGAAGATAAGAGCAGCCACACAGGAGATACTGTCACACAGGAGATACAGTCACCATGCCAAGGCCAAAACGAATCCCCGGACAGGCGCACCCGTTCCTCAAATGGGCAGGCGGCAAAACGCAGCTTCTGCCTGAACTCATCTCCCGCCTCCCGCCAGGGATTGCCAGTGGGGAGGTCACCAGATATGTCGAGCCGTTCATCGGGGGAGGGGCGCTCTTCTTTGCCCTCCACGAGCATCATACCATACAAGAGTCGTATCTCTCTGACGTCAACTGCGAACTCACCCTCTGCTATTCCGTCATCCAGAAGGATGCAGAGGCCCTGATCGAGAAACTTGATCACCTGAGATCAGACTATTATTCGCGAGATGAGGAGGAGAGGAAAGCCTTCTATTACGAGATCCGGGACAACTTCAACAGGCAGCTCTCTGAACTATCGTTTGAAGGATACAACCCGGACTGGATCACTCGTGCTGCATGGATTATCTTTTTAAACCGCACCTGTTTCAACGGGCTCTTCCGGGTAAACCAAAAAGGCGGATTCAATGTTCCCTTCGGAAAGTACAAAAACCCCGATATCCTGAATGCCGGGAACCTGCGAAATGTCGCAAAACTCCTTGAAGGTACAACAATCAGGCGGGGAGACTTCACCAGCTGCCGGGATGTTGTGGATGAGAAGACGTTTGTCTATTTCGACCCACCCTACCGCCCCCTCAACGAGAAGACTGCCGTCTTCACCTCATATGCAAAAGACGGGTTTGACGACAGTGACCAAAAGCGGCTTGCTGAATTCTTCCGGGAGCTTGACCGGAGCGGAGCAAAACTCATGCTCTCAAATTCAGATCCCAAAAACACCGATCCCGATGATTGCTTCTTTGATGATCTCTACTCCGGATTCACCATCGAACGGGTACCTGCAACACGGATGATCAATGCAAATGGTGCGGGCAGGGGTGTAATCAACGAGCTGATCATCACAAATTACCTGTGAACCAGAGATTATCGCTCCATCCCGAATGGCTGAAGGGCAGAAATTGTACTCAGGAGCAGGCTCAGATAATCCCAATAGCAATAAGAATCAAGATAATCCCCCCAATTGCAACCGTCAGCACCCCGGCAATCCCAAGTGCCAGGTAGAGCAGGGGAAGATACGTATTCACTAGGCTTCTGCCTCCTCCCGCCCCTTCGCCCGTTTCCTCCGGAAGAGATCCTCCCGCTCCATCTCCTCAAGGTAATCCGAGATATACACAATAACCCCTTCCAGCTGGGGGATCAGGATCGACTCAAGGGCATTGGTCCTGCGCCGGACCGAGGCAATCCTGGTCGAGAGCCTGAGGATCGCTCCTTCCACCTCTGATAACCGGATCGCAGCTTCAATAGCTTCTGAAGCGAGATCAGATGCCCGGTCAAGCCTCCCACCAGCCGCCATCAGCCCATACCCCGGCAAGGGATCAGAACGGAACGGGTCAGGAAGATCAAACGCTGGCACGCCGGTACCCATGATGTTCTTTGGAAGAGCCGGGATATCCGGGATCGTCCTCTCCAGTGCGGCACAACTCTCCACCTCCCGCCGGGACGCCGCAATCTCCGCAGCAAAGAGAGCAGGGTACGCAGCAGCAAACGCCTCCTCCATCGATCGCCTGAGATCCTTTCTCTTCTGGACAAGCGAGAAGAACTCCATCACCATCGCATCAAGCTTCTCCCGCAACAGTTCATGCCCTTTCCTGGCAGTGACAAGCCGCTTCCTCACCTTCAGCAGTTCAAGCAGCGTCGGCCGGGTACCTGCCGGAAGACGCCTGCTCACCCGGTCTCACCCCGGTAATGCTTCTCGATGAATGCCGGGTTGATCCGCCTGAGCTCTTCCCTTGGGAAGATCGAGAGGAGATCCCAGGCACGATCAAGAGTATCAGCAACAGATCGCCCCTCTTCTGGGTCCTGCCCGACAAACTCCCGTTCAAACCGCTCAAGGAAGGTAAGGTAGAGCCGGTCCACCTCAGTCAGCCCCTCATCCCCGATGACCGCGACAAGGCTGACAAGCCGCCGCCCGCGTGCATATGCAAGATAGAGCTGGCTTGAGACATTGGCGTGATCCTCCCGTGTCCTCCCCTCGCCGATACCGCCCTGCATCAGGCGGGAGAGGCACGGCAACACATCAATCGGCGGATACACCCCTTTCCGGTGGAGTTCACGCGACAGCACAATCTGGCCTTCGGTGATATACCCGGTCAGGTCAGGAACAGGATGGGTGATATCATCATCCGGCATCGTGAGGATCGGGAGCTGGGTGATCGAACCCGACCTGCCTATCACTCTCCCGGCCCGTTCATAGAGCGAGGCGAGATCCGTATACATATACCCCGGATACCCCCTCCGGGCCGGGATCTCCTCCCTCGCTGCAGAGACCTCCCGTAATGCCTCGCAATATGCGGTGATATCCTGCATCACCACCAGGACGTGCATCCCGCAGTCAAAAGCAAGGTATTCTGCCGCAGTCAGGGCGAGACGGGGGGTGATGATCCTCTCGATCGCCGGATCATCGGCACGGTTCAGGAAGATCAATGCATGTGCCCGTGCCCCTGTCTTTGAGAACTCCTGTGTAAAGAACTGCGCCTCCTCATGCGTAATGCCCATCGCCGCGAAGACAACAGCGAAGGCCTCGTCACTGCCCCGGACACGTGCCTGCCGGGTAATCTGGGCGGCAAGCATGCTGTGCGGCAGGCCTGACCCTGAGAAGACCGGGAGCTTCTGGCCCCGGACAAGCGTATTCATACCATCAATTGCCGAAATCCCCGTCTCAATGAAATCCTGCGGAAACTCCCGTTTCGTCGGGTTGATTGCATAGCCTGAGATCTCCATCTCCTTCTCAGGCACAACACGGCCGCCACCGTCAATCGGCTCAGCCGAACCAGAGAAGATCCGCCCAAGCATCTCTTTTGATACCGGCATGGTGAGAGGTTTGCCGGTGAACCGGACAGCAGTGAAATCACAGTCGAGATCGCGTGTCCCGCCAAAGACCATCACAATTGCAATACCCCTGCCCGCCTCAAGCACCTGGCCCATCCTGGTAGTACCATCCGGCAGGAGAACCTGCACCACCTCGTTGTACCCGGCATCATCGATCCCCGATACCGCAAGGATTGGACCCGCTACCCGGACAACAGACCGAAACTCCCGCAATGGAGCCATCAACGATCACCATCCAAAAAGGCGCTCTCAATCTGGTCAAGCACCTCGGGATAGAATGATTCAAACTCCTCGTGCGGCATCGGGCCCATCCTGGAGAGCCGGGCAGTCACGGGATTTGCCCGGATCCCGTCGGCATCCATCCCGGTTCCAACCGCTGCACGCCCTGCTTTGAGATACCGATGGATCAGCGTCATCATCCGGTACTGCTTCTCAGGCGGGCAGAAGGTATCCACTTCATCAAATGCAGACTGGATCAGGAACGACTCCCTCAGAATAGCAGCAACCTGGAGGGTGAACCGGTCCTGTTCAGGGAGGAGATCCGGGCCGACAAGCTGGACGATCTCCTGCAGTTCACTCTCTTTCTGGAGGAGGGCAAGCAGATCAGATCGCATCTCTTTCCAGTTGCTGCCTCCATGTTTCTCCCACCAGGGAGAGACGAGATCGGCATAGAGCGTATAGGAGAGAAGCCAGTTTACCGCAGGAAAATGGCGTTCGTGGGCGAGGTCAGCATCCAGTGCCCAGAAGACCCTGACAATACGGAGCGTGTTCTGGGTGACCGGTTCTGAGAAGTCACCGCCCGGCGGGGAGACCGCACCGATCACCGAGACCGAGCCTTCATCCCCGGAGAGCGTCGTCACCAGGCCCGCCCGTTCGTAAAAGTCCGCGAGACGGGAACCAAGATACGCAGGGTAGCCATGCTCACCCGGCATCTCTTCGAGCCGGCCGGAGATCTCACGCATCGCCTCTGCCCACCGGGAGGTCGAATCTGCCATCAGGGCTACCGTATACCCCATATCACGGTAATATTCTGCGATCGTGATACCGGTATAGACCGAGGCTTCACGTGCCGCAACCGGCATGTTCGAGGTGTTGCCTATGAGGACGGTACGGTTCATCAGCGGCTCTTTTGTCTTTGGATCCACAAGCTTTGGGAACTGTCTCAGCACATCTGCCATCTCGTTGCCGCGTTCACCGCACCCGACATAGACAATGATATCAGCATCACACCACTTGGCAAGCTGGTGCTGGACAACCGTCTTGCCTGCACCAAACGGGCCCGGAACCGATGCGGTACCCCCCTGGACAATCGGGAAGAACGAGTCTATCACCCGCTGTCCGGTAATAAGAGGGCGTTTTGGAGGGATTTTCTTCGCTGCCGGCCGCGGCACCCGGACAGGCCAGTGCTGGAGCATGGAGATCTCAAGATCCCTGCCGGATCCATCCCTGAGCGTGAGGATCGTCTCATCAACCGGGTACTCACCCTCGTCGGCTATCCAGACCACCTCCCCGGAGATGGAGGGGGGAAGCATAATCCGGTGCGTGATATGATCGGTCTCGGGAACAGACCCGAGGACTGCACCCCCTGCCAGCTTATCACCGCCTGATACGGCTGGTGTAAAATGGAACCTGCGATCACGGGAGAGAGCGGGAGAACTGACTCCCCGGACAATGAAATCGCCGGATATATCAGCAAGAGCCGTGAGCGGCCTCTGGATACCATCAAAGATCCGCCCAAGCAGACCCGGTCCCAGTTCGACCGAGAGGGACATCTTCGACCGCTTCACCGGCTCCCCCGGCGTGATCCCGGTTGTATCCTCATAGACCTGGATCGTTGCCAGATCCTCGTTCAATCCGATGATCTCCCCGATGAGTGCATCGGTTCCGACCATAACCACTTCAAACATCCGTGTACCCCGCATCCCGTCTGCATGAACAACCGGGCCGGATATCCTTTGTATTGTACCTGCCATCCACTCACTCCGGCATACCTTTTCCTGCGACCCGCCGGATCGCCTGCGTGATGCTGTCTTCGCCTTCAGAGGGTCCGGCAGAACCAGGAACCCCGATGATGACCGGGTAGACCGCATCAGATCTCCCATGTTCGTCAAGGAGCGGGAGAAGCGGCTGCATAAACCGATCAAGGATGAGGATGACCCCGACAGAATCATCCTGCAGGAGCTTTTTCAGTTCCTCCTCCGCAGATTCGGCATCATCGCAGTGTAAAGACTCAGAGACACCCCCAAGCCTGCAGAGCAGGGCCATCTGGAAATCTCCGATTGCAACAATCCTCATTCCGGTTCCACCACCATATATCCGGGGATCTCGTCCTGCGGCACCTCGAGGAGGAGAGCCGCAGCAGCAGCCATCAGGTTCTCCATCTCAAGCTCAAGGGCAAGGAGGTACCTGATTATAGGACCGCTCCCCAGGTGATACTGGCTGCTGATTGCCCTGCTGATCCCAAGTGTGCATTGGGAGAGTGCCGTCTCGAGTGGACCGGTATCACGGGTCTTCCGAACCTCCTCCAGGAGTGGTTCGATATACGGCCCATATGCAGTATCACGGAGAGCTGCACCAAATTCAAGAATATCCGTCTTCCGTGCAAGATCCTGAAGCACCGGACCTGTGATCTCAAAGCCTCCCGTGGTAACGAGGAAAGGCTCAGTCTCCTCCGGACCCAGGTTCCTGATCAGGCCCCGTGCAAGAATCCTGAGATTTTCTGTATCAATCAGCCGGCCTGCCATTGCCACCGCCGGTTCGTAATGAGCATCTTCAATACCCCGTGCCACGATCATGAGCGAGTGGAAGGACTCCGCGATGATGGCTGATTCAAAGGCGGTAAACCCGCCTGTCTCGCCAACCTTCTGCCAGGTGTTCCGTATGCCAGGGAGTATCCCGGCCCGCTCGATCCTGACAGTACTCTCCTCTATCGTCTCTGCATGGCTGATCTTCCTGATTGCCGAATCTGTCAGCGACCCGATTGCCACGGCCCGTTCGCGTATGAGATCTGCTGGCAGACCGCCTGCAATCCCCCGCAGGATGGCAGCAACCTCCCGGCATTCCAGGATCCGGATATATCCCTGGATAAGGGGCCTGATGGCATCTGGAACAGAACTGACAAGATCAGAGAGCATCCGGTAGTGGTGGGTGCGGATCAGCCGTTCGATAGCATCTGCATCTGCACCCTCACCGTACCCGACATCATGGCCGAGCCGGGCGGCACGCTCAAAGAGGTCAAGGAGATCGGTTGAGCCGGAGACCGTGTCAGCACCGTCAGCCGTCACCAGCGGGTTTCCCATTGCCCTCACCCGTGCTGATGGGTAGGCAAACGAGGCAATACTCAGGATAATCCTGAACCAGCCGGCCGATATGGCAATAAAAACCGCGATCAGAAACGCAATGCCGATCCCGATCACCAGCAGGCCGGTTCCCTCTGCAGCCAGAAGATCAGCGAAGAGCTGGTCAATATCCATCACCATCACCCCCAAAGAGCGTCGCGTGAACACGATGGATCAGGGTGTTTCGCATCTGGTCAAGCCTGGTGGCAAAGGTCTGGTCGCACCGGATTGTTGAATCCGCAGATGTAATAACCACCCCACCGGAGATGATTGCGGGATCATCTGCTGCAAGCACACGAACCTCAGCCTGATCCAGGCCCGATACTGCGAGACGGACGGCGTCTTCATCCTGGCTCCGGCAGTAGACAAGCACTGCTCCATCCCCGACCACCCCGATGCCTTCGAGAACCAGGTGCCGGATAATATCAGGGTACTCCGGCGATTCTGTAAGTGTTGCAAGCATCTCTTCGGCTTCACTGAATACCCCGGAGATCGCCTCCCACCGCGCCTCACGCAGCCGTTTTCCAGACTCATATTCTGCCTGGAGGAGGATCAGGCGCCGCTCTTCCCCAGCCCGCCGCTCCCCCTCATGCTCAATTCTCTCCCGTTCCTGTTCTGCACTATACCGGGCAGATTCTTCGATTTTCTTCAATGTACGGCTCGTTTCTGCTTCTATTCGCTCAATCTCCTCCCGTGTCTCATCCTCAATCAGCCTGAGGAGGGTAACAAGGCCCATCATACCCCTCCGAAGAGACCGATACCAAACATGATCAGGATCGCAACCAGCAGGCCAAAGATTGCAAATGTCTCTGCCATCACCGCAAAGACGAGGCTCTGCCCCATGGACGCGGGCCGCCGTGCAACTGCGCCGATACCGGCAGCAGCCGTCATACCCTGGCCAATCGCCGAGAGGCCTGCGAGGCCGACTGCGAATCCGGCACCAATTGCAGCAAGACCAGCAGCAGCTGTGGCAGTCACGTCACGCGTGATGATCCCGGTGAAGGCCATGACCAGGATCGCAACCAGCAGGCCATAGATCGCCTGCGTCTCAGGGATCACAGTGAAGACCAGGCCTTTCCCAAACGTCTCCTCGCGTTCAGAGGTTGTGGCGATACCTGCAGATGCAGCAATACCCTGGCCGATTGCCGAGAGGGCCGCAAACCCAACGGCAATACCTGCTGCAACCGCGGCAAACCCGGCAGCCAGTGTTGGAACGAGATCCCGTGTGATCATGCCGGTAAACGCCATGATCAGGATCGCCACAAGAAGACCATAGATCGCCTGCGTCTCAGGGATAACTGAGAAGACAAGGGATCTGCCAAACGATTCGGTCCGCTCCGCCGATACCGCAGCACCTGCGGCAGCAGCAATACCCTGGCCGATTGCAGAGAGTCCTGCAAGCCCGATTGCAAACCCGCAGCCGATTGCGGCGATGCCAAACGCAGCATCTGAGACGGGGTCGCCTGCAATCATGCCGGTGAAGGCCATGATCAGGATCGCAACCAGCAGACCGTAGATCGCCTGTGTCTCAGGGATGACAGAGAAGACGAGAGAGCGTCCAAATGACGCTTCGTGTTCGGCAGATGCAGCAGATCCGGCAGCAGCAGCAATTCCCTGACCGATTGCAGAGATACCTGCAATACCAATTGCAAGAGCGCACCCGATAGCAGCAAGGCCGGTTGCCGTTGTCGCAATCTCCTCACCCGTCAGCATCCCGGTGAAGGCCATGATCAGGATCGCAACCAGCAGACCATAGATCGCCTGTGTCTCAGGGATAACTGAGAAGACAAGGGATCTGCCCATGGACTCTTCCCGCTCAGACGAGGTGGCGATACCCGCAGATGCGGCAATTCCCTGACCTATGGCCGATATTCCGGCGATACCGGCAGCAAGACCCGCACCAAGGGCGGCAAGGCCCATTGCCGTTGATACCTCGCCACCCCCGCCACCGATGACTCCTGTCGAAAGCAGGATCAGAACAGCAACAAGCAGCCCATACATCCCCTGTGTCTGGGGTACTGCCTGGAAGACCAGGGCCTGGCCGAACTTCTCTGGTTTGATTGCTATCACGCCTGCTCCGGTTGCACCAGCAATACCAACACCGATACCGGATCCGATTGCTGAGAGGCCGACGGCAAGGCCCGCCCCCGTGACAGCCAGGATAAACCCGGCAGTTATCTCAATACTCATGTATCATCCTCCAGAAGCCGGGTGGCAACACGGTCTGCTGCAAACGGGGAGAAAGCCCTGCCGCCACCCTGGTAGAAAGTGCCGAAGAACTCCACGTACTGGAGACGGAGCGCATGGATGAATCCGCCAAGCGCCTGGAGAACAAGATTGGCCGCATGGCCGGCAATGGCAAAGATGATGGCAACAACAACGAGGACAGGATGGATCGACCAGATCATCCCTGCGAGGATGTTGACGGTCATGGCTATCCCGGCAGTTGCCAGGGCAAGGGCGAGAATTCGTGTATAGCTCAGCCAGTCGCCAAGGAATCCGGTGATGCTGAAGAAACCAAGAGGACCCTCTGTTATGATGATCATGATCGCACATGCTGCTGCACCAAACCCGGATGCCAGAATGAGTGCCTGGGAAAATTCTGCCCATCCGAAGAAGGAAAAGAGAAGGATTGCCGCACAGGGCTGGATTGCAAACCATAAACCCTGTTTTTTAATCATCTCACCAGTTTTGCCGTCTTTCAGGTTCATATACCCTGCAATCCCAAGGCCCACATTCAGGTGTGCGATCCCAAAGATCAGGGCAGCTGTCAGGATTGCAAGCGGGTTTGTGAGCGGATCAACACGTGCAAACGGAACTGCCATGCCAAGGTAGGCGGGGAAGAGATCGCCAAAGAACCCTCCCTGCAGAATACCAAACACGATCCCCGAGAGGGAACAGGCAAGCAGCACCCAGCCGAGATCACGGGTGGATCCGGGTGCCCGGGCAGGCCCTGCCAGGAGCATAAGGCTCAGGATCGCGAGGCAGAGACCATACCCGGCATCACCAAGCATGATGCCGAAGGTGATAACCAGAACCGGAGCAAGAAAGATCGTCGGGTCAACCTCCCGGTACCGCGGGCGGGCAAAGGTGGAGGTCAGCGTCTCAAACGGCCTGAGCCAGAACGGGTGGGCATAGGAGACCGGAACGTCTGCATCACCATCAGTTCCGGGAATTGACCGGTAGATGAGTGTTCCCCCGGCAGAATCCTCGCCGATCTTCTCAAGGGTCGGGATATCCCGTCTCCTGATCCATCCGGTATAGAGACGGAGGTCACGGGTTCTTCCCGCACGGGCAGAGGCATCGATCTGCTCCCGTGCGAGCCTGAGTTCCTCTGCCAGTCCGAAGAGCTGCTGGTATTTTTGTTTTCGAATCGTATCGAGGCTCTCGTTGATCTCCTCACGCTCACGCTTCAGAGCCTCCCGCTCCTGCCCAACCGATCTGAGAGCCCCGGCAACGTTTCCGGTCCTCCATCCAAACTGGAAGTCCGCGAAGGCACGGGACCGGAGGAGGGAATCAACCCGGTCTGCCGCAGTTCTATGGCTGACGACGAGTGCAACCATCCCCTCCTCCTGAAACCGGCAGACCGATGCAGCAACTGCGTTCTCTATTCCTTCTTCCCAAAGGAGAAGCGCAACATCCTCACATTCGCCACCAGGTATCAGGCCTGCCCGGATCGTGAGAAACTGCTTCTCCTCTGGAGGCGGGAGGGTATCAGAGAGGGTTGCATAGAGCAGAAGGTGCTGCTCCTCCTCTCCAAGGCGCAGCAGCTGTTCGTTGATAGCTGATAACCGCGTTCGTTTCAGAAGGACATCCTCAATGAGCGGATTGGATTGTGCTGCGGCATCAAGGCATTCCTGCGGCGTCTTCTCGCTGACGTTAACAGGATCCCGTTTTTCGGGCAGAAAGAATGCCGCTATTCTGCCCCGTTCTCCATTGTTTTGATCGGTGAGGACCTCGACTGCCCGTTCAGTCCTCGATTGTGCTGCGGCGATCGCCTGGCGGATCTCTTCCCGTTCAACCGGGGTGACCAGGTGGAGGAGATGTTCCCCCTCAGAGATCGGTGTCAGTTCAATGATTCCGGCTTCATGGATCGCCTGGAGAAAGGTACCTGCATACCGGTGATGGATGCCGATCATCACCTTATGCATCTCTGCCGGATAGATCATGCTCCACACCTGTTATTGCCCGTATAATCAGTTCAACTGCCGCTTTTCTTCCGGATACGGCAGCCTGTTCTATCCGTTCGACCCTGAAGCCGGTCTCTTCAGAGACTGCTGCTGCTGCGGATCGGGCATCACGGACAGCCGTTGCAACCATTTCTTCTGCTGCTTCGGCTGCCTTCTTCTTCTCTTCTGCAATATATGCTGATGCCTTCTCTTTTCCATCTGCAATCCGCTCTTCAGCGTCTGCTTCTGCATCCCTGATCATTGAGACAGCCTGCTCTTCGGCCTTCAGGACAGTCTCAATATCATGGATTGGCATGATTCTGGATATGGGAGGCTTCAAAGATAAATATACTCCCACCGGAGCCAGCCTTCCACCGGGGATATCCTTTATATCCTGAAGACGAGAGTTCCTCAGGGCAGGCTGCGGCTGTGCCGGCAAGGGAGGTGGAGTTCAGGCATGGTGGACGACTATATCATCGCCGCTGACATCGGGGGGACAACCAGCAGATTTGGATCATTTGCTCTTTTAGAGGATGGAGAACTCTTTTGCAGGGATTTGGTTCATCTCCGGACAGGTGAGTCCGGCTCATTTACCGCTCTCATCCAAAAGGCAGAAGATGCTTTTTGTTCTGCCTGCGATCATCCCCCGGCAGCAGTTGTTCTTGCTGTACCAGGGCCGGTCCGGAAAGGAGCACCGGTTATTCTCCCAAATATCCCCTTTACAATTTCTGAGAGTGAGCAGGAGAGACGGTTTCTGGATCGAAAAATCATCCTTATCAACGATTTTGCAGCCCAGGGGTATGCCTGTTGGCGCAACCAGCATCTTGCAACAGAGGTGATCCAGGAAGGATACTTCCGCAAAGAAGGAACAATGGCAGTGATTGGTGCTGGAACCGGGCTTGGTCATTGTGCTATCAAGCGGTGCAACGAGGGGTTGCCAGTTGCGATTCCCTCTGAAGCAGGCCATGCCGCTTTTCCATTCTCAGGAGATGAGGAGATCAGGTACCTGCACTATCTCCTCCAAAAGGAAGGAATCAGCTATCCAAATTGCGACCTTGTGGTGAGCGGACGGGGGCTGTCACATCTTCATGCCTGGCTCACCGGAGACTGCCTTGAGCCCGAGGAGATTGTCCGGCAGATCGGATCCGAATCAAAGACAACGATCTTGTTCTCCCGTTTTTATGCCCGTGCATGCAGGAATTACGCACTCAGTCTCCTTGCGACAGGTGGGATCTTTATCACCGGCGGAATTGCCATGAACAATACGTTCCTGGTGAACAATACGTTCTTCAGGGATGAGTTTGCGGATGCCGGACCCTATACAGGCCTGCTTCAGGAGATCCCGGTCTCAGTCGTCACTGATGAGAGAGTCGGGCTTCTTGGCGCAGCAGAATGTGCCAGGATACGGCTTGGGAACCGGACTGCACCGCGGCAGATCTGATCGGGGAGATAGTTTTTATCATAGAAGAGAGGAGTTCTGAGCATGGGCATTCAGGAGATCCGTGATGAGATAGAGAAGATAGATGCTGAGATCGTCGAACTCATCAAAAAAAGGCAGTCTCTTGCCGGGAAGATGGCACACGAGAAGGTGAAGGCCGGCAGGCCGCCTGTTGATCCAGACCAGCGGGATCAGGTGATTGGACGGGCGGTTGAAACTGCAGTGGAGCTTGGGATCGATCCTGCCGGTATCCGCGAGATCTTTTCGCACCTTGTCAGGATGAGCGAAGATAAACAGAGGGGTTGCATGGGGGATGGGAACCTGCCGTGAGATCTCTAGAGAAGGCGCATCTTCCAGAAGCGAAGAGAAAGATCCATTGCAATGTAATTCCATATGCCGTCATTTGGCTCAAAACGCTGCGAGAGGGATTGCGCAGACGACCTGATCCGATAGCACCCGACAATATCACGGAGGAGTTTCCGCGAGAAGTACGCTTCTTCAATCGGCGGCATCAGGATATCGAGTCCCCTGCCTGCAACAACCATCATCGATCGCATCTCAAAGACACAGGCAGTCTCTATATCCGCCAGTGAGAATGAAGAGCCGCGTGGATGGTTGTGGAGAAAGATGGTATTGGTGAGGCAGAAGAGAGCCCGGTGACCAAACTGGATCCGCATCCGTTCGCCGGTGAGTCTCTCAAGAAGGGTTCCATGCTCATCAAAGACACATGCATGTTCAATCTCTTCATCCCGTATCGCAGACGCATACGTTGCAAGCACGCCGGGAGAGAGGGGATCATCGTTTTGGAACGGATAGGGGAGGTCTGATACCGGCAACCGGGGGGATGGCAGAACAGGGTATGCCGATCCGCGGTGGAGATCCGGAAACGAGAGGTAATCTCCCCCCGTGTGTTCTGATATTGCCCCGCAGACACACAGTGTGGCAGCTCTGCAGGGTATGGGCGGGCGATCCATCATAATAAAATTAATTTGTGCTAACTAATATTATTTTGCAAAACAATACCAGGATGCTCCCGATCTCAATGACCGGATTGCAGTTACGTTTTTTTATCATATAGAGAATAGGTATCCACTATGCAATCGCTTCAGATTCTCTTTATTGGTATCGCTGCTCTCCTCGCCGGGGTTGCCATAGGCCTGATCGCCGCCCCTGCACCTGATACAGACGATGAGGCGGCACGTGTACTGCTTGAGCTCCAGTCTGAGATTACTGCTTCCCTCCATACGCTGGATACCAGGCTGGCTGCCGCAGCATATGATCTGGGGGCAACCGGTCTTGATACCGATCCCGCTCGTGAGATACTGCTTGAAACAAGCACAATCCACCCATCAGTCATCGACAGCACCACGGTTGGGCCGGATGGCATCATTCGTGCTGCCGAACCGCCTGCATACCACGATGTGGAAGGAACTGATGTCTCGGACCAGCTGGCAACACAGCATATCCTGGCAACGCACCGGCCGATCATGAGCAGAATACTGCCGGTGGCAGAAGGCATTGATGCTTCATTCATCAGCGCACCCGTCTTTACCCGCGAGGGGATCGCAGATGAGCCTCCGGGGATGTTCATCGGGTTTACCTCGGTCGTCTTCAGGCCGGATCTCCTGATAGGAGAGGCGGCTCTCCCGGTTGTTGCCGGGACACCATACACGATCTGTGTCGTGGATACTGACGGCCGCGTCATCTATGATACCGACCCCGACCAGATCGGACTTCCGCTTGATGATCCCATCTATACCGCGTACCCGGAGCTCGTTGCATTCGTCACCCGTGTCACAGAAGAGCGGCAGGGAAAAGGTTCCTATACCTTCAGGGGTGAGACAAAAGAGTCGATCTGGACGACTGTCTCACTCTATGGAACAGAATGGCGGGTGGCTGTCAACAGGATAGCAGATTAGCGAGGGGGAAAAGAGAGGAGCTAATCAGGTTCTCTTCCATGCGAGAACTGCAGCCATGATGAGTGCCAGGAGCGGCAGAACCATTCCTGCCGGTGATGATTCCACCGGCACCCGCTTTCGATCAGTTGACGTGAAGAGATCGGGATGGATAACGTCCGCCACCTCTTCAAGTGCATCCACTATCCTCGGGCCCCCGCGGCTGATGGTGTCGGCATCAACAATAATAACCCTCTTCTGCTTCACTGCATTCATTCGCTGGAATCTCGGCTCGTTCATCACATACTCATAGATGATATCATAATCATCCTTATCCATCCCGGTCCCGGAGTTGACGAGAATATAGTCCGGGTTAGCAATAACAAACTCTTCAAGCCCGATGATCTCCCATTCCTCAAATGATTCAAAGGCATTTGTCCCACCAGCCCTTGTTATAACCTCATGCTGGAAGGTTTTGTCACCTGATACCCAGACCGGATCATGCCAGACAATATGGGCAACCGAGGGGGTCTCCAATCGGTCTGCCACCGTATCGGTTACTGCCTGGATTCGTTTGTCAAGGTTCGTTGTAAGCAGTTTTGCCTCAGCCGTATTACCCGTGAGCCTGCCAAGCAGGAGGATATCATCCAGGATACCATCCATTGTTTCCGGCTCAATGACCACAACCTCAAAGCCGAGTCTCCGGAGTCGTTCAATCAGTTCCCCGGAGTTGCCGGAAGTTGCCACCACCAGATCCGGTTTTGCGGCAACGACCTTCTCAAGGCTGACTGTCCTGTATCCTCCAACTGTTGGAATGGCATGTGCCTCTGCTGGATAATCGCTCTGGTCAGCCACTGCAACAAGCCGGTCGCCTGCACCGATGGCAAAGAGGAGCTCGGTATTGGATGGGGCAAGGGATACGATACGATCCGGGTACGAGTCAATTGGTATTGTATGACCGGCGTCTTCAGGAACAGTGATAGTCAGGGTTCCATCTTCATTGAGCAGGGTCTGACCTGCTGGTTCTTCTGGCGCGAGGGCTGCTCCAACCCCGGTGCAGAGCACCATGATGGCTGCCAGAACACCAATACTTCTCCAGATACTCTTCGTTTTTTGACTTCTCATGCAATCACAGGTCCTATAAGAGTCATAAAATTCCATAATAATCGAAAAAAAAATTCACACTCTCATCGTCATGGCATCTTCCAGTGAGTCTGCCACCACCATACCGCCCAGAACGAGCCGGAAGAGCAGGCTGGTTGCCGCTCCCCCGGTATGGTCCTCAAATGATTCCACGCACCCGACAAGAACCGTCTTTTTGGCATAGGGTTCCAGAAGTCGTATATTCTCAAGATTTCCACTCCCAACGGGCATTGGAACAAGCAGAATCATATCCGCCTCCTCAAGGAAAGAGATGAGTGCTTCTGCGGCATCACCAGATATTGATGCAAACGGTGCTTCGGAGATGATCGGAATACCAAGATCACGTGCTGTTGTATAATCTGAGTCAAGGACATTCAGGACGCCGGTGGAGAGGAGGCAGCCTGCCTGGTGGAGTTCTCTCTGGATGAACGAACCTGTGCCGCCGCCGCAGACCAGATGCACCCGTCGTCCCCCGGTTTCAAGCTGCGCCTTCTCATACATCGGCAGGATATACGGCCTGTTCGTGGACGGGTGTGTTGCCACAATGACACTGATTCCATAGACCGAGTGGATCAGGTTCTCTGTCACCACGTCTGCCGGTCTTCCGATACCGGCAATCTGCCTCTCCTTTAAGAGAATTATCCGGTCACAGTAGCAGGATGCAAGATTGATGTCGTGGAAGACGCTGATCGTCGCTGTCTTCTCCATCTCCTTTCTGATGATTGTTAAGATCTCGATCTGGTGGCTGATATCAAGGTGCGAGGTTGCCTCATCAAGAAGCAGGATATCCGGCTCCTGTGCGAGAGCCCGTGCGATCAGCACCCGCTGCCGCTCGCCGCCGCTGATCTGGTTTACGGGCATATCTGCAAGGTGGGAGACATTGGCAAGCCGCATCACCCGCTCACAGATTGCGTGATCCTCCCTGCTTTCTGATGCGAACCTGCCGATATAGGGGTGGCGGCCCATCATCACGATCTCAGCAACGGTATAGTCAAAATTGATAGCCGTCTCCTGGGGAACGACTGCCACCCGCTGCGCCAGCATCCGGAAGGAGAGGGAGTCCAGCTGATCACCATTGTAGTAGACGTCTCCTCCTGCCGGGGCAACAATCCTGCTCATGGCTTTCAGGAGGGTGGTCTTTCCGGAGCCATTCGGGCCGCAGATACCGATCATCTCACCAGACTGCACTGAGAAGGCAATCTCCTCCAGGATCTGGTGCGCTCCGTACCGGACATCGAGATCGACGACATCGACAGCCTTCATACCGCACTCCTCCTTCGCAGGAGATACATGAAGAATGGAGCGCCAAGGAATGCCGTGATGATCCCAACCGGCATCTCGTTTCCAAATGTCCGGGTGAAGGTATCTGCCCAGAGGAGGATCAGTGCTCCTGCAAGGATTGCAGCAGGGAAGAGCACCCGGTGATCAGGGCCGACGATAGTGCGCATCAGGTGGGGGGTGATCAGGCCGATGAACCCGATTGCGCCCGCGATGGAGACAGCGATCCCGGCAAGGACTGCACTTGCAAAGAGAAGGAGAATCTTCAGCTGCTCAACATTTACCCCAAGGTGGACTGCGTCCTCATCACCAAGCGAGATGATGTTGATGTCGCGTGCAAAGAGATAGATCAATAGACAGCCTGCCGGGATAAGAAGCGCAACCCATACCTGGTCCCATGAGACCGTCCAGAACCCACCCATCAGCCAGAAGACGATCTGGTGCAGGCTCTTTCCGGCAGTATACATGAGAAACGAAAGCATTGCCGAGAGGAACATCGAGAGTGCAACACCTGTCAGGAGCAGGGTCTCAACCGGGATCTTCCCGCCCCTGCGGGCAATGGTATAGACCAGGAAGGTTGCGCCGACAGCCCCGGTAAAAGCAAGGACCGGAAGGCCGACTCCTGCGAGGAATACAATAGAGATGACTGCACCAAGCGATCCCCCGGCAGATGTTCCGATGATATAGGGATCTGCCATCGGATTCTTAAAGAGCGCCTGCATCGCGGTGCCTGCCGTTGCAAGCGCAGCACCCACCAGCACCGCCGCAATCACCCGCGGAAGCCGGATATCGAAGATGATCTGGTGTGCTGTTGCATCCTGGAAGATAGATGCGAGGTGAACGCTCGTTGGCCCGGTTGCAATAGCGATGAGCATGCTTACAGCGAGGGAGGCAAGGAGGAGGAGAAGGATAGCTGGTCCCCGGTAGCGCATTAGATCAAGTCTGTTTTTCTTAACGTAAATAAATACTCACCATCCGGAATCAGCATCAGTCATCAGGAGGATATCCTGTTTCCCCCTATATTGCGGTAAAGATCTTCCCCTCCCGGTTGTCACTGTTCCAGGCTGGATGGGAGGTATTCCAGACTCATGGTCAGTCGGGAAGAGAAATGCTCAACGAATCTCCAGGGCCTTTTTCTGCCTTTCTTGTTATACGTATCAATATCTCAGAGTTATAGCGGGGATACATATATAGACAAATTGTAAATATAATTTACAATATGTCCAGTACAGTCGGGACTACCATGATCAAACGGGATGCAGAGGAGAAACTCCGAATACCTGCCACCGGTTTTCCTGCCGTTTCAGTCATCGGTCCACGCCAGTCAGGGAAGATGATGCTTGTGGAGGAGATCTGCACCAGCAGTGAACAGCAGGGAAGCTGGTTTCATACCGGGATCTGAAGCCAGTATTCCGATATCTTGAATAAAAAGAAGGGGTTGGATCACACAATCCTCCTCGCATCAGAGATCACATCCACGATCACCGGAACATTCATTGATAGCGCCTTTTGAACCGCTCCTGCCAGTTCATCCGGCTGCTCCACCCTGATCCCGGCACCGCCGCAGGCCCCGGCATAGGCAGCAAAGTCGGGGTTATGGAGGTCTGTTCCGAAATTTGGGTAGTTCTCCATCAGCTGCTCGACCTGTATCATCCCAAGCTGCCGGTTGTTCATGATGATGACAACCATCGGGAGATCGTACTTCACCGCGGTGACAAAATCTGCCATCGCCTGCGAGAAGCCGCCGTCGCCGGTGATGCAGACGACCTGTTTCTCCGGGTAGGCAAGTTTTGCCGCAAGTGCCGCCGGAAACCCAAAGCCCATCGTCCCAAGATACCCCGACATCGTAAACCGCTGCTGGTTCATCCTGAAGTTCCGCCCAAACCACCACTGGTTCTCGCCGACATCCAGGCAGATGACTGCATCTGCTGGAAGCGTCTCCGAGAGGACCTTCATGAGATAGGGAGGACGGATTGGGACTGCTGTCGAGTCGGCCTCGTTCTCCAGTTGCTCAGACCAGGCCTTCTTCATACCGGCAAGCTCGTCTGCAAGGCCGGGGCGGGTCTTCTTTGAAACCATCTCTGCCAGGAGGGGAATCGTCTCCGAACAGGTGCCAAAGAGCGGGATCGTCTGTCTCCCGATACCGAGACGGAGGGGGTTTGTATCTACCTGGATGATCCGGCTGTCTTGCGGGACATTGGTGAATTTCGAGAACCCGACACCAAAGCAGATGATCAGATCAGATCGTTCTGCCAGCAGGCGGGCCTGTGGCGAGCCGACAGATCCAAGCACGCTGATCACCCGTGGGTGATCTTCAGGGAGGATGCCCTTTGCCCGGTACGTCGTCAGGATCGGGGCATCGATTGCCTCTGCAAACCGGAGTACAGCAGCTCCATCGTCATATGCCCCAAACCCTGCAAGGACAACCGGATTCTCTGCTGCCTCAATCGCGTCAGCTGCCTCTTTGAGTGTTGTCGCATCCGGTATGACGGCTGGTTCGGGGATGATCGCCTCACGCCTTGAGATAGAGGGATCAAGGGGTTGTTTCTGGATATCATTTGGAATTGAGAGCTGGGCAACACCATGGCGGAGTGTTGCATACCGAATCGCCCGTGAGAGGAGGAGGAGTGTCATCTTCCGGTCAGATATGGTGTTGTTATACACGGTTACCGGCCTGAAGAAGGCGTCCTGATCGATCTCCTGCATCCCGTACTCGCCGGTATACTGCATCTCGACCTGCCCGTTTAGGGAGAGGACAGATGCCCCGTCCTCTTTTGCATCATAGAGACCGGTTGCAAGGTTTGTAGCACCGGGCCCTGCAATGGTGAGGCAGGCAGCGATTCTGCCGGTGAGCTTGTTGTAGGCAGATGCTGCCATTGCTGCTGCCTCCTCGTGCCGGACAACAATATAGCGGACCTTCCCGTTCTTCCGGATCGCATCCACAAGCCCAAGTGACGAGGTGCCGGGGAGGCCGAAGACGAGATCGATTCCGGCAGATACCATCTCCCCGATGATCACATCAGACACGGTCTTTTCGGACTGCTCATGCGTGATTGCATCCTTCCTGACCATCACAAAGACGGTGCGGGCAGCACCGCAGACGGGACACCGCCAGTCTTCTGCAAGTTCTGCAAATCTCGTCCCCGGAGGCGTATTCGTGGCAGGCTCCCCGGTATCTTCCGAGTAGCGGTAGTTACAGACGGTGCATCTCCAGATCATTGAGAGGGCAGGTCCGGATGGTGCATCTGCAGAGATCTGAGAGAATGCTGTTTTACCTGCCGCACAGACCGGACACCGCCAGTCTTCGGGGAGTTCATCAAAACGAGTTTTCGGCTCTGTCCTGGTCGAAGGCTCACCAGCCTCTTCATCATAGACATAGCCGCAGACAGAGCATTTCCAGTGTGACATCGACATTTCACCAGTTCCAATGTGGAACAGGGAACAGCAAAGTGATAAATATTCCTCTTGGTGCAATGGGAGATACAGGATGGTGGATCAGAAGACGGGTTGGAGGAAGACACCGAATCCCGTTTGCCGGGCATACGTATTATATAGAGAAACAGACGAGAATTCAGTATGTTCGGATCGGTCTTTGGCATCCTCATCGCTCTTGCGATTGCAGTTGCCATCTACTATCTCCTGAAGAAAGGAGTGTACCTGCTCTACAATGCGATCATCGGTATAGTCATTCTCTTCATCCTGAATGCCACCGGTTTATTTGGGGATCCGGGTATCCCAATCAACCTGGTAACGATCCTGATCAGTGCAATCGGCGGGATTCTTGGAGTAGTCATCATCATCCTGCTGCACTTCCTCGGCGTGCCGCTCTGATGGCGGCGACGTCCCCGACAGGCTCTACACAATGCCAGTAAGCATCATCAGGCCGATTGCCACCAGAAATACACCCATACAGAACCTGATCAAGCGATTATATCTTCCTCGCCACTCATCCAGGTGTCCTGGTGCCAGACCCCGGTATACAATGAGAAGGACAAGCAGAAGCGGCAGTACAAAGATGAGGTTATACAGGATGAGATAGGGCAGGCCTTCCATAAAGGTCATCCGATCAGCAAGAAGAGCGAGTATGGCAAGGTATATCCCGCCGGTGCAGGGCAGTTCAACGATACTGACAAACGCACCAAGGAGAAGGGCAGACGGGATCGTTGCCCGCCGGATATAGTTCCCGATACGCTCACTGAACCGATCCGGGATAGAGAAGGAGAAGGCATGCTTCTTCCTGACCACATCACCAATCTGGAATAGACCTGCAAGTATCACGATGACTGCTGCAAGCGAGAAGAAAGGACTGGTTATCTCAAGGGAGTGTACAAAACCAAGCAGGGCAAGTCCTGCCAGAAGGTAAACGACAAACACCGTCCCGATATAGACCAGGCCAACCTGGAGCATCCGTCTCCTGTCATCTAGTGTCGAGAGGTACGCAAGAAGGACGAAGAGGACTGCAAACGCACAGGGGTTGATGCTGTCGACTGCTGCGCCGATGAGAACTGCTGCCAGTGTCACCTGCCTGCCGGGGGAAGGATCAGGTCCCGGCGGTATCTTCTCCGGGGCAGGAGTTGGCAGTTTGCCATCCCTGTCACTACCCTCAGCATCATCAAAGGTTCTGAGAGCCCAAAGCAGCAACTCCACTCTATCCATATCTCCATCCTGCAACGCTTCGGTCTCAGCTGCTTTGAGAAGTATCGGGATACGGGAGCTTATCTGCTCTTCACCAACCATCACCGCATCTCCGATCAGAAAGAGAGGGACAAGCGGCGTCTCTATATGGTAGTTATCAGCAATTGAAAAGAAATGCTCCCGGTTCTCCCTGCTATGGGTGATCTCAAGGTATTCAGTTTCAATATGGGGGTAGACCCGTGCAAGCTCTTCGACAAGCGGCCTCACACGATTGCAGTTTGCACAGGTCAGGCTATAAAAATAGTATGCATCTACCCTCTCTTCGCCAATTTCCGGATTAAGGTCAGGCTCTTCTCCATGATAGACAAAGGCAGATGCAACAGCTGTTCCAGTGAAGAGAAGAATGAAGATAGTACACAGAATCGAGAAGACCAGCCTCATAGCAATGAAAAAATCCCCCTTCAACGATGGCAGAGGAGAGGTTGCCAGAATATGATGGGGAAGGAATGATACCTATCTCCCTTCACCCAACCCCTCTCGTCCGGTTCCAATGCTGTTTTCTTTTTTCTCACCCGCAGCTTGGGCAATCATCAACTGCCCAGTCCATCCACTGGGCCGAACGAAGCCCGATTGCTGTTTGATGATCCACATCATAAACATTCTTGTAGAAGTCAAGCAGCCATTCTGAGAGTTCGATATCTGCAAACAGATCAGGATATGCCGCTTTTGCGATAATCATCACATCAATCGGATACTCGATCCGTTTTGCACAGTTGCAAGGAGTCCAGGGCCAGGCGACGACACGCTGGTTCTTCACTGCAGTCAGCTCCTGCAGGTTCTGATAATACGGAGCAGTATACAACTCCGAAGGCGGGTGATACCCACTTGCCGTGCAGAGAACAATGACATCCGGATCAATACTCAGAATATGCTCAGCCGAGACCGTCTTGAAATATCCATCCTGCCGGTATGCATTTTTCGCATGGGCAATCTCTTCGATGAAGTACGACTCGATGGTATCAAGGCCAAAGACCTGTCCTGCACCCCCGGCATCCCGTGCTCTGGGGGATAAGCCGAGAACAAGAACACGTGGCCGCTCCTCCATTGGGATATCTTTTGTCCTCTCATAGATGAAACTGACCTGATCTTCAAGGTACGCAGCGAGTGTGGAGGCCTCGTCCTTCTTTCCAAAGACCTCACCTATGATCAGGATCTCATCAGTCATCTTGGTCAGATCCGGATCTGTATATGCAGGCGGGCCATAGATGACAATAAGCGGGATGCCAAGAGACTCGATGGTGTGTATAGTTTTTGTAACTGATTCGTCACTAATATGGCGCACCGTGCATGAGCCGACACGAAGGATCACAACATCGGGGTCAAGGGTTACAAGTGATTCGTAATTCAGTGCTGCCCCCGACTCCGCAACACGCGGAATGTCAATGATCCAGGGGTTCAGGTATGTCACCGGATTCATGCCGTCACGGTACCAGTATGATTCGCCATGAATCGTTGGAAACTCGTAGTGGAAGATACGCTGGATACATGAAGACCCAACACCGACAATCGTCTCCTCGACACCAAGATAGGTCATTGTCCCCTCGATCATGCCGTCTGAGACCGTGACAACACGCTCAATATGTACCGGAACCTGCACCGCAACGCCACGGGAATCAACAACTGTGCGGTAGCTCCCTTCAGCAGATGGTTCAGTATCAACGGTATCAGTTGATCCGACACACCCTGCAGAGAGCAGAAGGGCGATCAGGATGATCGCCACAGATAGGAATACTTTGGTTTTCATGGATAACACCAGGAATTTGTTCGTTGCCCAATACCCGATACATCATGATCAACAGGATAGCTCACCGGCATCCATTCACCCTCCACCAGATCTTCACCCGCTTCGTCATCCCTGAATGGATGAATTCATCACCATTTTGAACAAGTACCCCTCTCAGGTAGTCAAGCAGGATCGCCTCCTGCTCCGGGGTCTGTATCCCATACTGGCCTTTGTATTCTTCAAGGGCAGCCTCAGGGTTTGGGAATCTCCTGACATGATCCATATCGGCAGTCTCGACATTTGGGTAAAAGCCCATCGAATAGAGGAGATTAAAGAGGACATCCGCTTTTGGTCCACGCTGGTATTCTCTTCCATGGAGTTTTGGCCAGAGGTCGATCATCGCCTGCTCCCAGCTTGTTGTATCTGCAAACCAGAAGAGGTAGACCCAGTCAGACGAGACCTGGCACATTGCAGAAATTGCTTCCCTGATATCCGGCATCCCAAGCGAGTACGAGGCAACAACGACATCATACTGCTGTTCCAGATCCGTTGAAAGTTCAATATCCTCCCAGCGTTTCTCAACAACCCGGATATTCGTGAGCCCTTCTTCCAAGGCATACTCCTTCAGAACCCCGGTCATTCCGGGAGAAGGCTCAACAGCGGTGACATGGGCTGCTTTTTTTGCGATCGGGATTGCCATTGTTCCGGGCCCGGCGCCAATATCAAGCACACGGGAACCGGAGTGGATCGGGAGACCTTCGATCACGTGCCTTATCCGCTCCGGGTTCTCCCTTGACTGCTTCATAAATGATCTTGCCTTCTCTTTTGAGGCCCAGATCGAGGCGCAGTCATTTGTTCCACGGCATTCCAGGTTGTTATTATACAGTTTCTGCCAGATCAGGTTCCAGTCTAACTCGGTATACTCCATTCTACACTCCTTGTACAATCTATCTAGGATTCTGTTTTTATTTTCTGAGATTCATGGTACGATAACAGGCCATCTGCATGGCCGTGGTGGTGACCATCACAGCAGCACCGATCTGCAACGCTCCGGGGCATTACCATCTGCACTCCGTTGACTGACCGGACACAGCAGGTGTCACGGTAGATCAAGGAGAGCACCTCCTCTGATATGACCTCGGAGGGAGGTCCATCAGCCACAATATCCCCATCTCCCATCACAACCACCTGATCACAGAACCAGGCGACATGGTTTGGGTCATGGCTGCAGGCGAGGATTGTCTTCCCATCCTCTGCGATATCCCCCATAATCTTCCAGATACGCATCTGGTTCTGGAAATCAAGCGCACTTGTCGGCTCATCAAGGAAGAGTACCGGTGTCGCCTGTGCAAGGGCACGGGCCATCAGCACCATCTGCCGCTGACCGCCGGAGAGCTGGTTATAGGGACGATCAGCCAGATCGTCAATCTCAAGTTCTGCAAGAGCATCCATTGCGATCTCCTTGTCACGCCGCTTCACCCCGAAGAAACCTCCAAGATGTGGGGTCCTGCCCATCAGGACAACTTCACGGACAAGATAGGGGAACGGGGGCTTGTGTTCCTGTGGCACGTAGGCAACCATCCGGGCCATCTCCTCGATTGAGCAGGTATATGCATCCTCGCCGCACATTCGCACCAGCCCCTCTCCTGCCTTCAGAAAACGGAGACAGCATTTGAAGAGTGTCGTCTTGCCTGACCCGTTTGGCCCAAAAAGGCCACATAGTTCTCCTTCCTGTACAGAGAATGAGACCCCTGACAATACATTCGGAACCTCATCATAACTGAAATGGATATTGTGCACATCTAACATGGTTTATCACCCAAAGATGACCCGGCCCTTGTGCCGGAGCAGGTAACAGAGATACGGAGCACCAAGGATTGAGGCGATGATGCCGACTGGAATCTCTGCTGTTGTCAGTGTTCTCGCAAGCGTATCACAGATGATCAGGTACGTTGCACCCATCATCAGTGCAGCCGGTATCACGTACCGGTTATCCGGCCCAAGCATCATCCTCGCCGCATGGGGCATCATCAGGCCGACCCAGGCGATGATGCCAACAAGCGAGACGGCAAATGCGGTGACGGCTGTTGCGAGTGCGACAACAATGAACTTGTACCGCTCAGGATTCACCCCCAGCGTCCGTGCCTCCTCATCACCCATAGAGAGGATATTCAGTTTCCACCCAAGCCCCCAGAGAATGATGAAGCAGAGGAGGACAAACGGTGTCAGCAGCCGGACATCGCCCCAGGTGGCATAGTAGAACCCGCCCATCAGCCAGAAGACGATCTCTCGTAGAGCCGTATCGGTTGAGATGTACTGCAGGAGCGAGACAAGGGCCGAGAAGATCGAACCGATAATGACACCGGCAAGGATGAGGGTGACAATCGGGGTTTCACCCCGTACCCGGGCAAGCAGATACGCAAAAGTAACCGCGAGCGCACCAAAGATGAAGGCTGAGATCTGGATCGAGAAGAAGATATGGGGAAATACTATCCCAAGCGCTGCGCCAAAAGCTGCTCCTGACGAGACACCGAGGATATAGGGCTCAACAAGCGGGTTTCTGAAGACACCCTGGAAGACTGCTCCCGCAATTGCAAGAGCACCCCCGACCGAGATTGCAAGGATGATTCTTGGTACACGAATATCCCAGACGATTGTGTTATGCAGTCGTGGGAGGGCGGAGACATCACCAAAGGTAAGATGGGTCAGGATTGTCCTGTAAACGGCAGAAACCGCAATATCATATGCCCCCATCGTGACTGCGATACAGGCGCTGAGAAAGAGCAGGGCAGCAAGTGCAAGCAGGATGCCGATCTTCTTCCCTTCATTGAATCCATCAACAGGATCATACCCGAGGCTGATGAGAAACTGTCGTAAGTTCTTTGATTCTGCCATAAGAAAACAAATCCCCCGGATGTATACTCATCTTGGTATGATAATAATATAAATTCATAGCATTTGATCCAAAATTTTTCATCTTGAAAAGCACTAATTAAAAAAATGTAGAGAGAATATCATTTCAAATAAAATATTTTCAAAAATAGCGATTATTAATAAGAGAAAATAGCCGTAAACTTTCGCATTTTAAAATAATATTCAATCAAATCTTAGTTATGAAATAACAAAAAATAACATATTAATAGTACAAAGCTGATGAACAGTATATGAAGAATTTTCATTACCTCCTTATAGCCGCCTTCCTTCTTATTGGTGCAGTGCTGATCTCAGGATGCACTGATCATGGAACAGGTGGAGAAGACCATGAATCCGCAGATACCCGCATAATCACCGATATGCGTGGCCGGACTGTTGAGATCCCCTCGACTATTGAGCGGGTTGTCTGCATAGACGACGGGTTTGTCGAAGGTATCATGTACCGGTTCGGCGAGCATGAGAAGGTCGTCGGAGTCGGTGGCGAATGGACCAGGGATTATACCTATTCATTTGACACAGTCGGCGGAGAGTCATATGAATATACAAACGGTATGAATCCTGTCAGTTATCTCATACCAGAACTTGCCGATCTTCCCGTCCTCGTTGGAGCGGGTACAGGGATGAACTACGAAACCCTTGCCTCGCTTGAACCGGATGTGATATTCCTCAGGATGGGTGCATGGGCATTCAGGGCTGGAGACGAGGAGAACCTCCAGAAGACCATTCATACAATAGAATCCCTTGGATACCCACTCGTCATCCTGGTGGGGCCGCCATACCAGGATGAACCAACAATCGATCAGATAGGAGATGAGATCCGGATCATAGGTGAAGTCTTCTCAAAGCAGGATGATGCTGATGCACTTGCAGACTATCTTGACGCCCAGATCAGTGAGATACGGAAACGGACACAAGGTATTCCCGAGGATGAAAAGGTTCGGATGATCCAGCTTGGTCTCTCCCCCCGTGCACGGCAGGGTGGCGGTGCCGGTATGGTGTGGGGCAAGGATACAATAGAGTCCTATTTCATTGAGGAGATTGCAAATGCAAAGAATGTCTACGAAGGTACAGGCGCATTCGTCGTTGTCTCAACCGAACAGATCCTGGCTCTTGATCCTGACGTGATCGTGCTCCCGACGGCACAGGGATACCACCCGGCAAGCGAGTTGTATACTGCTCCGTATTACCAGAACCTGCAGGAACTGACTGCTGTCAAGAACGAGCGCGTCTATGCCCTCCCCTGGACGCCCTTCAACTGGGCAAAGCGCCTGGAATATCCAATTGAGGCGATGGTCATCGCAAAAGCAGCATATCCGGATCGCTTTTCTGACATCAATGTCGGGGAATGGACACTGGAGTTCTACCAGGAGGTTTATCGTGTGGATGAGGCAACAGCACGGGAACTCAGGTCAGTCCAGTGGCTCGACTGGATGGCCAAAGAGAACTTCTAACCTTTTTTTATTTCCGAACAGAACCCTTTACGTCACACCGGTGTCAATATATTATTACGAAGTAAAGGAGTTCGTAGCACGTGCCTGCAGTAGAGATCAGAGACGTAACAAAACGGTTCGGCACCCTTGTTGCAGTCAATGAGATGAACCTCTCAATTGACCGGGAGATCTTCGGCCTCCTCGGGCCAAACGGGTCAGGCAAGACGACGACCGTCAAGATGCTCACCACACTCCTCACCCCGACAGCAGGCGATGCATGGATCTGCGGCCATTCGATCCTCACCGATCCAAACCGGGTGCGTGAGCAGATCAGCTATGTCCCCCAGGATATGGCAGTCGATCCGAAGCTGACCGGGCGGGAGAATGTCCTCTTCTATGCGAAGCTCTATGGCATCCCCCGGCCCCGGGAGACCACAGACGAGGCTCTCTCTTTACTGGAACTTGGAGAGCGGGCAGACGATCTCACCCGGACATACTCCGGCGGGATGCGCAGGCGGCTTGAGCTTGCCCAGGCACTCGTCCATGATCCCGAGGTGCTCTTCCTGGACGAGCCAACAATCGGGCTTGATGTCGCCGGGAGACGGCGGATCTGGGACCATATCATCACCCTGAAAGAGAAGGGGATGACTATCTTTGTCACCACCCACTACATGGATGAGGCAGACCATGCCTGCGACCGTGTCGGGATCATCGATAGCGGAACAGTGGTCGCATCCGATACACCGGCACACCTGAAGGCGGAGATCTGCCGGGACATCGTTGCAATCCGGGCAGATGGCAGATTTACCGGGACTGTTCCCGACGATATCACGTACCTCGGCCAGTCTGGCGACGAGCTGAAGTTCGAGGCACAAAGCGGTGAGGAAGCCGGTATCGTCCTCTCCCGCCTGCTTGCAGAGAATGGCATGCAGGTTCGATCCGTATCGATCCGGCAGCCGACCCTTGATGATGTCTTCCTCGCCCTCGTCGGGGAACAGGACGAATCGACTGCATTTGATTTCCAGCGGTTCAGGACGATGCTTCGGAGGCGAAGATGAGAGAGACATTCTATTACATGGAGCGGGACTTCCGCAGGTGGAGCCGTGGAAAGATCAATGTCATCTCAGCACTCATCCTGCCGGCTGCCTGGCTCATCTTCGTCGGCCTTGCGCTTCCAATCCGCTTCACCGACAACTACCTCGACTTCATCACCCCCGGAATCCTCGTCCTGACGATGCTTGGTGCCTCGCTGCAGGGGGGAGCACTCCTGATGTTTGACAAGATCCTCGGGTTTCTCCAGAAGTTCCTTGCGATGCCCGCACCACGAGAGAGTATCCTCTTTGGTAAGATCCTCTTCATCACCATCAGGGGTATGATCCAGACGACGATCATCCTGGTGATGGCCATCCTGCTTGGTGCACAGTTCCTTGACCCGCTCCTCCTGGCACAGACCTATCTTGTCCTCTTCATCTTCGGTATCCTCCTCTCATCTTTCATGACAACGGTTGCACTCAGCCTGGAAGATCATGATTCGTACTCGGCATTCAACTCCATGGTTGCCATGCCGCTCTTCTTCACAAGCAGCGCACTGATGCCGTACGAGCAGATGCCGGGGTGGCTTGAAGTACTTGCACGCCTGAACCCGGTCAGTTATGCAATTGATGCAATCCGGGCATTGCAGGAGGGGATCTTCCCTGCAACCACAATTGGAGGGCTTTTGATCGGGGCTGTGCTCGTCCTCTCGGTGAGCATCATGGTCTTCAGGCGGGCAACCGTCTGAAAAATTAGGGGCATGTCTTGAGCCTGACTCTATGAGATTCAAGAGAGGCTATCTGGAATCAAAATAAAGAAAGGGATGTGCCAGGCCGCCTCTCCGCGGGCTTCCGGAGACAGCAAAAATACTTGTTTTATTCACAATGTAATGGTTATTCTTTTCACTTTCATAATGGTATACAAAAAAGAGAATTGACAACAAGGTCATCAAAACAACACATCATACAAATGAACTAATAAAGCTAACATACAGATTATCACAAGCAAAATAAACAATAAAATACGAATATACCCCTCCATATAGATATCAGCATCAGAATCGTCCCGCATAGACATCACGCTTCACAACAGCAAAATATAATCATCAATTATATAAAACTTATTGCGCGGTGTGACCCCTGCGGCCGCCTGTCAGAGACCAGCATTCCATGGGATCGTCACAAGCAGACCAGGCGCCCTTGCCACCAGGACACAATAATTTCAGCACCCAGCCGTACCTGCTCACCTCTTCCGCCGACACCACCCCACAATCAGATAGATCACCAGGATACCTGCTGCCAGAGCCCAATCAACCAAGCTCCCTGCTCATAAAGCCCTTGAGCATCATGGTCTTCAGGCGGGCAACCGTCTGAAAAAAATAAGGAGCGTGTCTTGAGTCTGACTCTATGAGATTCAAGAGAGGCTATCTGGCATCAGGGAGAGGCAAGGGATTTGCCAAGCTTCCTCCCCGCAAGCTTCGCCTCTTCAAGTACATCGGGGCAGTTCCGCACCGCACCCCGGTCAAAGAGTGAGAAGACAGTCATCTCTGCAACAATCTCATATCCCATCGCCTGAACAGGAAGCCGGAGAGCCTCCATTGCAACCCCCATATCCTCTTTATGCTCCTGTTCGCATATCGAGGCGATGATGGCCTTCCTCCCCTGTCCGGCAAGCCTGCTTGACCACGCCCGTGGCCGGGTATCCTCAAAATCATAGTAGCAGTAGCACCGGTCGATGAATGCCTTCATCTCCGCGGTGATGTTGTAGGTATGGGTTGGGGAGACCAGAACAAGGGCCTGTGATGAGGAGATCTTTGGGTAGAGCAGGGTCATGCCATCATACAGCCCCGTGCAGATACCGTCTGTTCTGCATGCTTCACACCCGGTGCATGAGGAGAACCGGTAATCCCTGAGATGAACCGCCTCAGTCACGGCTCCCGCCTCGCCTGCACCCTTCAGGATAGTCGCAAGGAGAATATCAGAATTGCCGCCTCTTCGCGGGCTTCCGGAGACACCCAGAATGCCGGTATCGTTCATACCGAAGAGATACGGGACTGTTCCTCAATAAGGGTATCGGAAAGACAAAAAAGAGAGCAGCACTGCTGCCGGTGCGCGGAGAGGATCAGGTATGAGAGGCAGTCGGGTAGCGGGCTTTTCGAGTCCAATGGATGAGGGATGCCCTGGACTTGCCAAAAAAGCCCGATAGAAGGCAGCTTCCACCCCATGATGGAAGCAGTATGCGGTCGGCAACAACCATCAATATTTCGAAACTGCTATTAGCCTTTTCGAAGAGACGGTTATGAAACGGATCACCCGGATACGGGGGATCTGACAGGAGAAGGTGCGTTCTTGTGATACAATTACCAGACTATATCGGACCGTGTGCATTTGGAATAAAGATGGGAGTTATCGTTCCTGGAACTGACCTTCACAGGATGCTCATCGATGAGGCTGCGAGGCTTGATGCGGATGGGCTGCTTGACAATGGTGATGTCCTCTCCATCACTGAATCAATCCTTGCACGGGCACAGAACAATCTTATCACAACAGAAGAGACAGCGCTTGAGATCAGAAAAACACTTGGTCTTCGGCCGGACAGTACAGTCGGCGTCCTCTTCCCGATCGCCAGCAGGAACCGGTTCTCCCTTATCCTTGAATCGATTGCAAAGGCAGTGCCAAACGGTACCGTGATCGTGCAGTTCTCCTACCCTGACGACGAGGTCGGCAACCAGGTTCTCCCCCCGGAGATAGCAGAAGAGCTCGAAAAGCGGCACGGGAGCCTCTTCACGCTTGATGAGATCGGAGGCGACTATACGCACCCGCTCACCGGCGTCAATTACCTGACATTATACAAGGAGATCATCGAACGCGAAGGGGCAGAGCCAAAAATCATCCTTTGCAATGATCCACGGCAGATAGCCGGGTTCAATCCTGACGGCGTGATCGTTGCCAATATCCATCCCCGCGAGAAGACGAGGAAGACACTCGAAGGTATCGTGAGCAACTGCTGCACCCTCCAGGAGATCTGCAGCAGCGGCACCTGCCCGCCCACTTCAGAATGGGGGCTGCTTGGGAGCAACATGTCCTCCAGCTGCCGCCTCAAGCTTGCACCATTTGAGGCTGAACCATTTGTCTGCCTACTCCAGGAACAGATCCAGAAACTGACAGGCAAAGAGATCGAGATCCTGGTCTTTGGCGACGGCGCCTACAAGGATCCGACAAGCGGCATCTATGAACTTGCCGATCCAAAAGCAGCCTTTGGCGCAACACCCGGTATCAAGGAGGTGCTGCGTGAAGGTGTCAAGATGAAGTACCTGATCGACAAGTACCATGAAGAGGGAAAGACCAGCCTTGAGATCATCGAACTGATCGATCAGGAGAGTGCAAAGAAACGCGGGATCAACTGCATTGAATCTGAGGGAACCACTCCCCGGCGTATGGAGGATATCCTGGCCAGCCTCTCGGATCTCATCACGGGCTCCGCCGATGCGGGAACCCCGCTTGTCCTGATCAAAGGCGTATACCGCCCTCCGACAGTGCCGGGTGAAGCAGAGTAGCCGGGTGAAGAGATTTTACGGTTCATCCCCACAGGTGTGGGGAACTCTACCCCCGGCGCCACCCGCCCTCCGGGACCCGGATCACAAACCGTGCACCATCGCCCGGCACACCGTCTTCGGTGATGGTGATGCCTGTGATCCCAAGGATCTCGCGGATAAAGAAGAGCCCAAGCCCGGTGTTCTTCCCATACCCACGCAGAAAGATCTGCTCCTTCTCTTCAGCCGGAATACCAGGGCCATCATCTTCCCAGAGAACCAGCAGGTCACCATTATCCCTCCTGCACCAGACCCGGACGCGTGTTGCCCCCGCTGCGTACCGTTCGGTATTCTCCATCAGGTTTGCAAAGACCTTTGGCAGCAGGGGATCTGCAAAGATTGAGATGGCATCAGTCTCATCAACCACCGGGATTCTGGCAGTTCCATGCTCGCCAATCACCCCGGAGAGACGCTGCCAGTCCGGTGCAGCCACCCCGAGATCCTGGTACTCGCGGGTAAACTCGATCTGACGGCGGATACGCTCTGTTGCCTCTTCCATCTTTGCCAGGTAGAGGGACAGTGTTTCAGTATCCTTCAAAGTATCCCCGGCAAGCGTCAGGTACCCGTTTAAGACCGTGAGCTGGTTTGCGATATCGTGCCGGGTGATCCCGGTCATCAGGTTCAGCTTCCGGTTGGCATCTGCAATGGCGGCTGCATTCCACGCCAGTTTCTCCTCATTCTTTTTTGCAGCGGTAATATCGCGGGCAATCCCTTCAATCGCAACGAGATTTCCGTCTGCATCATATACCGGCACATTCTTCTGCTCAACCCAGATCACCTCGCCGTCCCGCCTGACAAGACGGGTGACAATAAGCTCACCGAGTCTGTTCAAAAGCTCATTGCGTGAGAAATTGTCCTCAGGGTGGATGATTGCCTGGAGAAGTCCGGGGTCGGCATAAAACTCCTCAGGACCATACCCGGTGATCACCTGGATCATGGGGTTGACATACGTAAAGCAGGGTGCTGGCAGGAGATCAATTCTGTAGATGATATCCCCGGCATTCTCTGAAAGCCGCCGGAACCGCTCCTCGCTCTCCTGCAGTGCATGTTCAGTCTTTTTCCGCTCAATAATCCCGGAGAGCATATTCCCAAGCGTCATCAGTGCATTGAGATCATCATCAGTATATGCCCCCTCTTTATTTGCAACCGCAAGCAGCGCCCGTATACGCGCTCCATCAGAGATCGGAACTGAGAGAAACCGTGAAATCGGGACATGCCCTTTGGGATACCCGTGGCTTGCGGGGTGGCCACTGCTATAGTCATTGACGAGGACAGGCTTTCCTGTCCTGACCGCCTCACCCAGAAGTCCGGATTCATGAACAGAAAATTCTACAGGCGATGCTGCAATCCGGCAGTCAGCAAGCACCTCCTCTGACCATGCATGGATAGAGAGCAGGGATGCATCAGGGCTCAGCAACGCCACAAATGAATACTCCGATTCAGTCATTCTCCGTGCACCATCAAGAGCATACGCCGTAAGCTCCCTGATGGTTGCATCGCTCTTCTGGTAGAGGCCGAGAAGCACCTCGGTCCGGCCAAGGTGAAGCCGGATCTCGTCCTCCGCATTCCTGCGATCTGTAATATCTGCCAGGAGACCGGCCACCCCGACCACCTCCCCATCCCTGATCAGTGGCTGCGCCGCTGTCCTCATCCAGGCAACCCGCCCGTCCACGCCGATGAGCCGGTACTCAGTCGTCTCCCCGGAACCGGAGAGCACCTTCCCAAACTGAGGCATTCTCTCGCTGACGTCATCAGGGTGGACAAAATCAGTAAATTGTCTGCCAAGGAGCGCTTCAGGCGGATATCCTCCAAGCGCCTCGACATTCGGTGAGATATAGGTGATCCGCCCATCAGTATCCAGTGTGTAGACGATCTCGGAGAGATTCTCGATCAGGCTTCGGTACATCTCTTCGCTCTCGCGGAGAGCTTCTTCAACCTGTTTCAGATCTGTGATATCAATAAGGATGCCATGAACACGGGTTACCGCCCCATCCTCAATTTCCGGCCGTGCAGTTGTCCTCATCCACCGTGTCCCGGCATCCATTCCGGTAGCAGGGAATTCAGCCACGATCTCCTCGCCGGCAAGCACCCTCTGGAATTGTTCATGCTGCCTCTCCCGGTCATCCAAAGCAACAAAATCAAAGATGGATCTCCCAATCAGCTCAGTGCCTCTCAGGCCGGTACGGTTTTTGACATTCGGTGAGACATAGGTGATCCGTCCCTCAGTATCCAGTGTGTAGACGATCTCGGTCAGGTTCTCGACCAGGTTCTGGTACTTCTCCCTGTTTTCACGGAGTTTTGCCCGTTCTTCATGAATAACGGTGATATCCCGGATCGTCTCTATCGCACCGGCACATTTCCCGTGTCCATCAAGGAGAGGCACTGCCCGTGCCCAGAGGACCGTTCTTCCTCCGCGTGGAAGTGCCGTCTCGGTCTCAGCCTCAATGACACCCTTCTCCTGGCGGATGATCGAGTAGGTGCTTGTATCCCCGTCCTCTCCACGGGCAATATCGATCAGAACCGGTCTCCTCTTCCCATAGAAGGGGATCGCATAGGCATAATCGCCTTTCCCGATCATCTCGTCTGCAGACACACCGGTCATCTCCTCGATCGCCTGGTTCCATGCAGTCACCACCCCGCCTGCATCGACGACAAACGTCGGATCCGGCAGGGTATCGATGATCCGGGTAAGCCATTCCCGGGTATCTGCTGCTTCCCTCTCCGCCGTCTTCCGATCACCCATATCCCTGATAAAAGCCAGGATATAGAACTCTCCATTCATCTCGGCCCTGGTCAGGAAAACCTCGACATCAAAGAGCGTATCGTCAAGAGGCCGCCTGGCAACCCAGGGAAAGAGCTGATCTTCCCCCGCAAGCACCGAGTTCCATAAAACCTGAATTTCATCGGTATCATAAGAGGAGCCTGAGTAATCTTCGATGGTAAACCGAAGCGCCTCCTCCCGGGTGATCCGGTACATTGTCAGCATCGTCTCGTTCACGTCAAGGACACGCCCGGTTTGATCGTGGATAAAGATAGCGTCATACGAATGATCGATGAAGGTACGGAAGAGATCACGGGACTGGCGGAGATCGTTCTGTGTGGCGATCAGATCGTCAAGCTGTACTCTCAGCTCTTCTTCTGCTGCTGCAAGCTCCTCGTTCTTTCTCAGGAGTTCCTCTTCTGCACGCCGCCGTGCAATGGCATGCTCCACCTTCTTGGCGAGTTCGGCAAACTGGGATCCCGGATCTCCCCCTTTCTGCAGGTAGAAATCCGCACCACTGTTTAAGGCCTCGATCACCACATCCTCCCGGCCCTTCCCGGTGAAGATGATGAAGGGGATCTTCGATCCCCTGCTCCGGATCTCTTTTAAAAGGGAGATGCCATCCAGCACCGGCATCTGAAAGTCTGATATGACTGCATCGTATTCCCCGGAGAGAATGCGTTTCAGCCCTTTTTCCGGATCAACCTCGGTATCTACCGAGAAATGCCCGGATCGCTCAAGAAAGATCTTTCCAAGATCGAGGAGGGCCTGCTCATCGTCGATATAGATGAGGGGAGAGGGGGGTGAGCCAGTCATTGTCGGTACAAAGTAATTCTGCTCTCATGGAGTATCTAGCTTGTGGAAAAAGCAACATCTGCTGATCAACAAAAACCGAACCCGGTATGCGCCATCAGAGAACCAGGGTACGATATGAAAGGCATGCATATCCAAGGGGCGCTTACAAAACCGCAATAGCCAGGTGATCCGGGGCTTTATCGTGTTTTGCCAGGTGTGAAGGTTTTTCCCTGGTTGTTGTGGTTCTATCAATAAAATTTATGTAGACTCGTAAACCACGCAAAACCAGAACTGGTGAGTATCATGCAGTATGGACAAGGGCAGCCTGGTTTCCAGGCAGATGGCAGTATCTATCGTGAAGGAACAGAACAAACCAAAGGAAACGATGCTTTGGGCCGGAATATCAGTGCAGCAAAAGCAGTTGCAGCCGCCATCAGGACAACGCTTGGTCCGCATGGGATGGATAAGATGCTGGTCGACTCAATAGGAGACGTCGTCATAACAAATGACGGCATCACGATCCTCCAGGAGATGGAGATCGAACACCCGGCAGCCAGGATGATGGTTGAGATCGCAAAAGTCCAGGACAGCGAGGCGGGTGACGGCACAACGACTGCTGTTGTCATGGGCGGTGAACTGCTCAAAATGGCCGAGGACTTAATCGAGAAAGATGTCCATCCGACAGTTATTGCTGAAGGCTACCGGATGGCCCAGGAGAAGGCAGAAGAGCTCCTTCCGGGGATCTCGTTTGAGGTTCGCCCGGATGACACCCATCTTCTGACGGCGATTGCAAAGACGGCAATGACCGGCAAGGGTGCTGAAACGGTGAGGGATGAACTCTCCGAAATCATTGTCGAGGCGGTCAGAACACAGGAGAAGCAAAATGGAACCTGTGATCCAGCGGATATCAAAATTGAGAAGCGGATCGGAGGATCTGCAGAAGACTCCACGCTTATTGATGGATATCTCCTTGATAAGGAGCGCCTGAACCCCTCGATGCCCGAATCCGTATCTGATGCAAAGATCCTCCTGCTGAATGCTGCTCTTGAGTTGAGGCAGACCGAGACTGATGCCGGGATAGAGATCACAGATCCCAGCCAGATGCAGGAATTCCTCAGGAAAGAAGAGGAGATGGAGAGAATACAGGTCGATCGTATCATCGCAACCGGAGCAGACGTGGTCTTCTGTCAGAAAGGAATTGATGAATTTTCAGAGAAGCAACTCGCAAAAGCAGGCATCTTTGCCCTTCGCCGGGTAAAAAAATCTGATATTGAGCGTCTCAGGGAAGCAACCGGTGCAACGATCGTCTCATCCCCGGAAGCGCTCTCAGCAGACGATCTCGGGTTTGCCGGGTTGGTTCAGGAGCAGAAGATCGCCGGTCAGTCGATGGTTATCGTCTCAAAATGCAAAAACCCCGGTGCGGTCTCAATTCTTGTCAGCGGAGGATCAGATCATGTCGTTGATGAACTGATCCGGGCTGTTGATGACGGCGTGCGTGTCGTCTGTTCGGCTCTTCTTGAGAAGACGGCCGTTCCTGGCGGAGGTGCGGCTGAAATTGAACTCTCCCACCAGCTCCGTGAGTTTGGGCTCACAGTCGGCGGACGGAGTCAGCTTGCCATTGAGGCATTTGCAGATGCGCTGCTCACCATTCCCCGGACACTGGCTGAGAATGCAGGTCTGGATCCAATTGATATGGTCATGGATCTCCGGACAGCCCATCAACAGGGAGGCAGCATGCACGGCCTTGATCTGGAGACTGGAACACCCATGAATATGCAGGAGGCAGGCGTGTGTGAGCCGCTTCGTGTCAAGAGCCAGGCGATCTCCTCAGCAGCCGAGGCGGCTGGTATGATTCTCAGGGTAGACGAGATTATTGCCGCATCCAAAAACCAGATGCCGGGCGACGATGAGATGGCGCAGCTGGCACAGATGGGACAGATGGGCGGCATGCCGATGATGTAGCCCCAAAACCGCATCTGATAAACAAAAATCTCTCTTTTTTCCCAAACAATCATCTCTTCTCCTTCTCTCTTGTACCGTCTGCGTATCCGGAACTACCAGGCATCCTGGCGCTATGCTTATTACCCGGAAGAGCAGGAGAAGAATCATATGGACTTTGCCGCACAGCCACCAATGGTTCGTCCAGGCGTTTCTGCCCGTTCGTTCCAGCTCAAAGATCAGCATGACGCGACATGGAGTCTCCTTGAGCATCATCAGAAACGGGTGCTCCTCTCGTTCCATCCGCTTGCCTGGACAGACAAGTGTGCTGCCCAGATGCTCTCACTTGAAGAGAACAGGAGAGCATTTGAGGACCTGAATACGGTCGCAGTCGGTATCAGTGTCGATTCAGTACCGTGCAAACGGGCATGGGCACAGAGCCTCGGCATCACACATACCCCGCTCCTCTGCGACTTTTTCCCGCAGGGTTTTGCCGCCCGGCTCTATGGCCTCTTCCGCGAATCAAACGGGTTCTGCGAACGTGCAAACGTTATTGTGGAGCAGGACCAGACCGTCTCCTTCAGCAAGGTCTATCCAATCCACAGCGTCCCGGACATCCAGGAGATTCTGAAGCATCTGAAGAGCCTGTGACACACAATTTCAGCAGGAAAGAGGGGGGCATCCACTATTTGGATTGCTTCATCTCCATGCTCCATAAACCGGAGATTATGATTCGGGATCAACATACATCTTTGAGAAGAGAACGACACTGACTCCGTCCGGCCAGGTGCCGGTGACGACGATCCGGTTCTGGCGGCGTGGGTCTTCAAGCATATCGATCCCGGGAAAGATCGGGATTGTATAGCCGGGAGCAAACGGCCCCGGCAGCACCCCATCCTGGGGAAAGGCAATTGCATAGAGGCTTTCACCATTTTCCTGGAGATCCACAACCACCACGGGATTGCCTTTGTCATATTCATCCCGGACTGCATCGACGATCTCCTGGATAACATTGTCCGGATCTGTCACAGTTACAGTCTCCCTCTCAGGATACCTGGCTTTGAGATCGGGATCATCTGCATCCGCAAAGACATAAGCCCCGGCTCTCCCGTCGCCCGTCAGTGTAACCGACGAAAGGCTCCGGAGATCCCCCCCGCCCCGGAAATACAGGTAGGAATCATCCGTGAACTCAACAGTCACCGCGGCAATTTTTGGCGATTCAAGCACTCCGGTGGTCGAGAACGCAACGTGAGAGACAATGACTGCAACGAGTATGGCAACTGCAACAAGCACTATTGTACCGACAACAGGCGATACCGCATCATTCTCTCTGTTCCCGTTCATTGAGCAATCCCCCCGGCAAACACCAGTTCTGTCAGGTATTGCTTGCTTCAATCTCAAATAAGGGTATGCATTCTCCGGGTACTGCTGGTCTGCACATGTGCATACCGTCTTCATTCCAGGTACAGCCCCCTGAATTGGATACCAGCCTGGGAGTCGGAAGAGAGCAGGTACCAATTGAAGAGTACCCTGCAATGGGAAACGCTTTCATCCCATAACACCTGATCCATTATACCATGTTCTCCAAACTGCGTGCCCTCTTCCGCGGTCCAGAGGAACCAAAAGAACCCGAGGCTATAGCATTTGAGGATCTGAAAGCCTGGCTTGATGATCGTGAGGAAGCAATCCAATCCGGACTCTCTCTTGCCTTCACTGCACCAGAAGCCGATATCGGGAATGCGCTCGATCAGCTTGAGGTTCTTATTGAAGACCTGGAGAAAGATCCGGTTCATATGGATGATGGAATTCTTCTTCATCCCAAGGTAAAATCCGTCCTGAAGACTGCAAAGCCACAGACGATCCGATCGCTCAACCAGGCCCTTGAAAAGCGGCCTTCAGGTGATCCGGAGGCGTTCTATACAGCCTCTGCAGAGCTTCTGAAGAGCGTGATCACAACCGCAAAAGGACCGGGGAAGTACCTTCACCTCGTCTACAAAGAGGAGATGCCCCGGCTTCGCCAGATCATCAAGGATATCGGCCATGCAGTAAACGATATGGCAAAGGCCCTTGATGAAGCAAAAAAAGAGAGGGAGACGATCAGATCGATCAGGGAACTCCATGACACCCTCAACCGGCTGACTGATTCAGTCTCTGCGGCAGAAGAGCGTATCCGCACCAGTGAAACACGGGCTGCAACCCTTCTGGAAGAGATACTGTCTGCAGAGGAGGAGCTTGGAACCCTCCCGACAGATCATCTGAAAGAGACGATCGCACGTGCCGAAAAAGAGGTGGAATCTGCTCTTCAGGGATATGCACAGGTCAGGGCTCCTGTGGCTGCTGTCGGTCGCCGCGCTGAGAAGCTGCTGAAACGGCACAAGGCCCCGACAGAGCCTCTCAAGCCGCTTCATGATCTCGCTGAAAGCCCGATCCCCCGGCCGGATCTGGCAGAAGAGATTGAACCGGCACTTGAGAGTATACAATCCCTTATCCGGTCAGGAGAGCTTCAGTTAAAGAACCGCGAAGAGCAGCAGCTCTTTGGTGACGGAAACCTTGCTGCTGCACTGGAGAAGGCAACCTCAGTATACACAAGTGCAGAAGCCGGGCTTCAGCAGGCAAAAGCCGTGGCCGAAGCCGATCCAACCTACCAGAGAGAGAGGGAGTTACAAGACCATCTTGCGAACCAGAAGAAAGAGCATGATCGTGCAGTCGCAGATGGTGCAGCCGCACTGGAAGAGAAGAAACGGCGCCTGGAAGAGTCAGCCCGGCGTGGAGAGGAGCTCCAGGCACTCCTTCGTGACTATGCAGGTATTGCATGTCACCTGAGGTAATAGCTGATTGCGTCCATCATCTCCTGGGGCCGTCCTGTTCCGAGGAGAACCTTCTACCCCGTTCCTTTGGTACACCTGACAGCCTGGTTGCCGCTGACAATATAGGCAATCCCCTCACCCAGGCAGAACCGTATCCCCCATCCCCCGCAGTCGCGGATCGGCCGGATCGTTATGAGATCTGCTGATCTCAGGTCGTTCCAGCCCATTATACGCTTTCTTCTGACAATCGGCGGCATACGGTAGGTGATACCTGCTTCACTCACACTTGTTTCAAGGCGGAGCACCACGAAGAAGAGGGGGAGCAGCACCCCGAATGCAAGAATAAGGACAGCCTGGATCAGACCGACAGACGGCCCGGCAAAGAGGGCTGTATACCAGGTTACAGCAGCAACTCCGGCAATGAAGGCTATGATCAGGGGGTGCCGGAAGTACTGGGTTTCGTGGTAACCGGGGCTTTGGGCGCTGGAACTGCTATACTCCACACGACCAGTAAGACACATGCAGGATAGTAAGCCTGCTCATGAAGAGAGCGGGCACGAACTGTCCCGACACGTCTTCCCGGATCAGGTAAGACCACAAATCACAATCCCCAGACGCAGTGAACTATAAATACATCAGGACGCAACTGACATCTGTTTAAGACGAAAGAGAAGGGATGCTACCATGACAACTGAGAAAGAGACTGAGGCAGGAGTACCTGATATCAAAGAGCTGAAAGCCGATGCGGCAGCGGCATTTGAAGAGGCTGCAAAGAAGCTGAAGAACACCCGGTCAAAGCTTGATGGCGAGGAACTTGAAGCCCTCGTGCTTGATCTTGAAGACAAACTCAGGAGCCTTGCACCAGAGGCAATCCCGACCCGGTCGGAGCTTGAGCAGACTGCGAGAAAAGTCGTGCAGGATGCAGAGCAGACCATACAAACCGTCGCCGAAAAAGAGGCCAAAGTCATGAAGGAGCGGGTTCAGACGGTCGAGAGTTTCGTCTCCGATCACCCGGTCGCATCCATTGCAATTGCTGCTGGAACCGGGTTTCTCGTCGGCCTGATCGCAGCAAAGCTCAGGTAATCCGGATATGAGAGAGAACGGCAGGAAGAGAGAGAAGAAGACAGGCATAACGTTGGATCCGATCTCCTGCATCAGGAGGCACCCGGTTCCTGCTCTCTTCGCTACATTCCTCTTCGGAGTTGGGATCGGCGCTCTTATAGCAGAAACAATCTGCCATATCAGAGAAGAGAGGGCAGAAGAGGAGAGAAAAAAAGGTGGCGGAGGAGTATCCCTGCTGCTGACACTTCTCACCCCGTACCTGCTCAGGCGCATCCTCCGAATACTCACCGGGTGAGTCAGCTGTCAGGAGAACTCCCTACCCTCCTCCAGGCACCCGGAGGCACCCTGATATGGAATGCAGCTCCCGCTCCGGCGGTTCCATTTTCTGTAATGGTGATTTTGGTTATTGAAAGAATCTCGGATACAAGATAGAGACCAAAGCCATGGCTTCTCCCAAATGCCGGTTTGAAGATTGATTTCTTCTTTGCATCCACAACACCGGGACCATTATCAGAAACAATGATCACGCAGTCATCGCCATCCACCTCAGCAAAAAACCGGAGATAGGTTGCAGACGCAGCATGGAAGACAGCATTCTGGCAGAGATTATGAACCACCTTGCCAAGCATCGGATCAGCATAAATCTCCAGTCCTTCAAGCTCGTTCTGAAGAGAAAGAGTCGAACCCTTCAGGATATTCGGGGCTATTGAATCGACATATGCACCAATATCCTGCCAGTTCGGGCGCTGTGCACCCATATCCTGGTAGTCACGGGTGAACTCAACCTTCCTCTGGATCGCAGTTATCTGCTCTTCCATCTTTTGGAAATAACTCTTTACCTCTTCAGGTACCGGGATATCCGAGGCGAGGTAGAGATATCCGGCTGCCACCATGACATCGTTGAGTATATCGTGGCGTGTGATCGCAGTCAGGATGTTCAGCTTCTTATTCGCAAGAGAAAGAGCTTCCTGAGCCTCCTTTCTTGCAGCAATCTCTTTATCCTTCTCTACATTCGCATCCAGAAGCCGCTGGTAAACACGGGCATTCCTGATCGCAAGCCCAAGAACCGGGAGGAGGACTTCAGCAGTATTCCTGTACCTGTCAAGGAATTCGGGATGTGCGAAGTGATCGAGCCTGTACCAGAGAAGCACCTCATGACCATACGCAACCGGTAAAATAAGCCCGGAAGTCCCTTCTTCAAATGGAGTCTCCATATGATCAAGGGTATCTGGTGAGAAGAGAAGCCTGAAGAGACTGTCAATTTGCCTGACCACCTCCTTTTCCGTGGCTGCCGCCGCAATCTCCTTCAGGAGATCAAATGCCATTGTATAATCTGCAACCTGCTCTTCGCAGTTCCTCAGCTGCTCTATCCCCTTTTTCCTGAGTGCATCCGTCTCAAGGGATCCAAGGGTTTCCCTGAGGCGGGCCTGGAAAAGGTCAGCGTCAACAGGCAATGTTTCAAGTGGTACAGAGAGGTGGGCCGCGAGCTCGCTGGCACCGGCATCAGCATTCCCATCATCACGGGTCCTGAGATGAATGAGCCGCCTGATCCCGGTATCAGGACGCGTCGCCTCCTCCTGCTGCGGGGATATCTGGAAGGGAATTGATGAACAATGCCTCCCTGCATAGCCGGAGGAGATCATGTAGGCTCCCGGTACGGAGAGAGAGCGGAGCTCACTCCGTGTCAGGAAGACGTCTGGAGAGCGGAGATGGGCAGAATAGCCGATCTCAGGAACCGGGGATGAGCAGCCGCAGCTGAGGAGACAGACCGAATCAACAACTGCCGACAGCGCCTCATATGCCTCTTTAAATGCCATCTTCCACTCAGGAAGCGGCATACTGCAATGGGGATCAAAGAAGACGGTCCTGACATTCGCGTACCCTGAATTCCGAAGGGCAAGCTGTACCTCTTCCTCAAGATTGCTGCATGCAAGGATGCCAACCAGGTCTCTCTTCTTCATGCGATCGGGTATCTCCCATAGGTTCTGGCAGCATCTGCGATCGCCCTGAGTACAGAATCACCGACCTGCCAGGGGATCTCGCCATGATTATCTGAGAGGATAAAACCACCTCCAGGCGCCGCCTGTGATACTGCCTCGCTGACCATGGCTTCTGCCTCCTGGTGCGACCATCTCCTCATTGAAATACCATCCAGATTTCCGATGAGTGCCATATCCCCGCCAAACGTCTTTTTCAGGAGACTGAGGTCCTCAAGTGCCGAGACACCGAGGGCAACCGCCCCGGAGGCTTTTAGTTCGTCTGCAATTGCAAGGCAGCGGCCTGAGGCAAGGTGGTATGCCACCCCGCTCCTGATTGTCGGAATGATCTCGCGGGCGATAATGCAACCGGTTCGCCTGGCAACTCCGGGAGGGATGATCGTCGGGGATGTGATTGGATCAAAGTAAACAACAGCGGTTGCCCCGGCTTCTACCTGGAGATTCGCCCACGTGGTACAGAACTCACCATTCACCTCCATCAGATCCCAAAAGAGCGGATCATCCGCAAGGAGGAGATCAAGATAGCGTGAGAAGCCAAGCTGCATCACAGGAAGAGAGAATGGAGAGATTGCAACACCAGCAACCGGAACAGAGTCACCATACCGGTCTGCCAGGACCCGTGTCGCCTTCAGCACCCGTTGTAGCGGGGGGCAGTCTGCCGGATCCGGCACCTCAAGAGAAGAGATCGCTTCAGGATCCCGGATAATCGGAGCTCCGGCATTCGGAGGACCGTTCTCATAGAACCTGACACTCCCCCCGAATGCCTCCACTTCAGCCGCCCCATAACAGAAACCGGTGAGGCAGTCGTTGCCGTACTTCTTCATCAGGAGCTCCTGGCCCCTAACCACATGGTCAACATTCCCAAAATATTCCCGGATCGATATGCCAAGCTCACGAGCACCGTGCATCGTAAGATTCAGGAAGAGCGGAACCCGATCCGGCTCTTTGTGGGAGAGGGCAGCAAGCGTCCGTTCAAGTGATGTCATCTCTTCGCTGCTCATTCTTCCCCTCCTCCCACAAGATCCACAGCTTCTGCCGCATCATGGGCAAAGGCATCTGCCCCAACCTCCTGCCAGAGCTGCTCATCAAAGAGGAAAGGCGCTCCTCCGACGATCAACCTGACCGGTATTCCCTCCTCATGGAGTGCATCTGCCAGGTGCCGCACCTCGAGAGCCGCCCGGAGCATCAGTGCCGATAGAAAGAGCACTTCGATGTTATCCCGCCTGATCAGTTCGAGAATTTCAGTTGCAGTCAGACCGGCACCATAGTCCTCCACGTGGTACCCGGAGCTTCGCAGTGCGGCAAGCACCGTCTCTTTTCCAAGGGTGTGGAAATCCTCAATTACTGCAATACCAATCCTTGGCTGTCCCTGCCGTATCCCGGATGCCTGAACATGAAGGCTCCTGATGTACTCCTCGCATATCTTCCCGCTCACGTAGATCTGAGAAAGAGCGGCATCACCCTCTGCCCATTGTTCTCCAATAGACCTGAGAGCAGGCTCAATCAGGGTGGATATGCAAGAATACGGATCATCGGGATTGCAGCTTCCCCTCAGGATCTCCCTGGCACGTGCGCGATCAGACCTGAGAAGGGCTGATTCAAGCGCCTCTACCGGAGAACCGTCGCCTCCGTTCTTCATAGCCCTTCTAATTTCGTTATGTTAAGATAAAGGTTTGGAGTCAGACAGTCTCTTCCGGACGAATCCCTGCCGGATAGCTCGTTGCCCCCGACCCGGAAACAAAAGATGAAATGAAGAGAGAGGGTGAATTAACCCTCTCGGTACTCACAGAATTTGCATTTCGGGCACGGATAGACCGCCTCACCATCTGCCAGTTCAATTGCTTTCCTGCACTTCTTGCAGACATATCGTCCTGCACCGGGAATGTCACCACACTTTACTGTCATAGAATCCTGTTCGGAACTATACGAATATATAGGTTTCTAATAGGAAGGGCCATAACCTTCAGACACTTTCGCAAACGTGGGATGCAGATCATAGCAGGACCCGGGTATATCTGTCACGTGAAAGAAACGCAGATGAAGTAAATAGCTGCTGGACAGACCTGTCACCTAAATATATATAGTTACGATCAAAACAGTGATAATTCATGGGCAGAATCACGAGACTCCATATCGAGAATTTCAGGGCTATCGGAAACCTCGATTACAATCCCAGGCAGCTGAACATCATCTGCGGAAAGAACAATACAGGAAAGTCTGCCCTGCTGGATGCAATATTTCTCAATGGAACAGGAGAATACAGGACAGAGCGGTTTTTCCTCAATGATAATAAACAGAATCTCATAAACGTTAAAGAGGAAAAATCAATACTTTTCTCAAATTTAAATGATGTCACAATCTACCAGTCACTTGACGTGTGTAAGAGAGAAAACCAAAAAGTATATGATCGCATCAAAGATTTCATCATAGAATTTCATAGCAATCAAATTGAAGAATATGTAAACGAGAGCGAAGAGAATGATGACCTCCGGGAAGCATATATAGAGATGATTTTTGAATCTCTTGACTATACTATCATCATATCAAATATGAGTTACCAGATTTTGCCATACACTCTTGGCGACAGGAGAACAATACTCGAACAATTTCAACGCATTATAGGACAAACAACAGTTTCTAAGGACCAGAATCGAAGATTTACATTCAGACTCTCCAGAATTTTTTCACAGCCAACATTATACAAAACAAATCATTCATCAGAAACGGAGACTCAACCCCCGATAATCAAAATATCCCACAGGGAGAAGTTATCTCTTGAAAAAATGGAGGATGAAGAGATTCATCTCCTTGAGCAGTTCATCAAAGAACACAACCTCATCAGAAACCTTGAGCGGCTTACCCAGAATAATGTCCTGTACAGAAGAGCGGAAGAAATTGAGACAATACCAATATCTGCCCACGGTGACGGATTTATCTCGCTCCTCTCAATACTCCATTATATGCGCAAATCACAGGATGGAATCCTCTTAATCGAAGAGCCGGAGAACCATCTCCACCCTGAGTATCTCGCTATTCTTGTTGAAACGCTCTTTACCTATGCCCCCGGACTCAAAGTTCAGGTCTTCATGACAACCCACAGTTATGACCTCATCCGGACAGCACTGGATTACCCTGAGGATGATGCTGAAAAAGAACTTCTCCTTATCTCCAAGATGACAAGCGACGGCGAAAATATTGAAAAATATGATTATACTGTCGACGAGGGGCGCAGAGTAACCGAAGAACTGAAACTTGATCTTCGGGGCATCTGATTATGCAGGGAAAGACCGTGATCCTCTGCGAAGGAGTACATGACCTGATCTTCTTCTCCATCCTCTGTGAACAGAACGGGATTCAATATGATACGGTTTATCATAAAGAGCTCAGAGAATCGCGAGAGCGAACCCCGGAATCCAATAAAGTCCGTGATTTCCTCGGCAGACGGGGGAGAGGCATACAGGCTCTCATCAAAGACGAGGATGGCTGGCAGAACTGCATTGATAACTTTGTTATCCTCTATGAAGACATGAATCCGAGGTACAGGTTGTTTCTCTGCCTTGATGACGATCAGAAGACACGAACACGACTCAAAGATGCAACAAAGGCAAGGTTTCGAAAAGATATTCTCCTGAAGCAATCGGCATGCTCATTTCTGACCAAGGATGCGAATCGGCATCAGATATTTTTTATCCCCGGCTCACTGGAAAAGCAGATAAAGCAGATTACCGGAAAAAATCCAGATCTGAAAGGAGACGATGGAAGACGCCACATAACCGAATTCATCGACCAATGCCGGAGAGAGGAGAGTCCGTGGCTCCTTGAACTTGAGTCCCTCCTCTCCAGGTAGCCCTTCTCACCCTCTCCCAAGCTCCTTATGCGCCCGGGCAAGATGCTGTGCTGCAAGAGCTCCAAGCAGCGAGAGTTCCCCGGCAAGCACCCCGGCTGCCACGATCTCGGCAAACGCCTTTGCATGGCTCCCCGGTGGATCCCCTCCACCGGCGACTCCAAGCAGCGAAAGGCAGGCATTCTGGGTCGCAATCCCCGTCCCGCCACCGACAGTGCCAACCTGCACCGCCGGGAGCGTCACCGCCACATACACCCCGCCATCGACGGGATCAGCTGTTGTTATGCAGGATGACCCTTCCACCACATGGGCCGGATCCTGGCCGCAGGCAATATAGAGAGCAGCGATGATATTTGCCGCATGGGCATTGAACCCAAGCGCTCCGGCACGGGCAGATCCAACCAGGTTCTTCCGGCAGTTCACCTCGGCAAGAGATGCAGAATCACATTTGAAGACATCGCGGCAGAGATCATCTGCAAGAAACACACCAGCAGTAACCGTCTTGCCCCGCCCCTCCACCAGGTTGATTGCAGCAGGCTTCTTGTCTGCACACATGTTCCCGGATAAGGCAACAAGCCTGGCACCTGTCTTCTCTGCGATGAACTCCGCCGCCTTCTGCGAGGCGATCGTCACCATGTTCATCCCCATCGCATCTTTTGTATCGAACTCAAACCTGAGGAAGACACTTGTTCCGACGATATAGGGGACAAGGCCGATCAGCTCGCCATGCGAGGTCGTTGATTCCGCAATCTCCTGGATTACAAGCAGGTTATCCTCTGCAAACCGGGCGATATCATGGGCATGCGCAACCGAATCTGCCGCAAAGACAGGTGCCCTGGTCATCCCGTCACGGAGGATCCGAACCTCCGCACCCCCTGCCTTTGTAACCGCAGAGCAGCCCCGGTTCACCGATGCAACCAGCGCACCTTCGGTTGTGGCAAGCGGAATCCAGAACGAGCCCTGGGCAGACTCTCCCTTCACCGCAACCGGGCCTGCAACCCCGACCGGCACCTGGAGACAGCCGATCATATTCTCGCAGTTCCGTACGACCACCGAATCGATAGGAATAGTAAATGCACCAAGCACCGAGAGATCTGTTCCCGCCACCTCCTCGATATACTCCCGCCGTAGTTTCACGGCTTCTGCAGGAGGCAGCACCTTCTCAAGTGCATACAGCTTCAGCTTCCCTTCCCTGAGATCTGATCGGTAACTATCCATGATCAGACCTTGTCCCCGGGGGGCAATGTATCTTTGGCAAAGAGAGAGCTCGTGTCACGACATCCGTTCATTGGCAACACGCTTGACCTCAAGCGTAATCTCCCCTCCGGTTTTCCGGCTATGGTACTTATAGATCCTCTCCCAGCGCATCCGATCTTTTCTCTTTAACATGCGGAGCCACATATTCAGCGACCGATCCTTCTTGCTCCGCTTGCAGTCATAACAGACAGGCAGTTTTCTCCCTCTCTGGGAACCTGCCATGGATGAGCCTTGTGGATCTGCACCAGCTGCGACAACTGTCCTCCCGCAATAGGCGCATGTTGCATATGCCATAATCGTATCTCTGATCCCCAGGAGAGAAAAGCTTTCTCAGAGCAGGTGATAGAGTGTGCTCCGCTCGGCAAGCGGCCTTCCGATATCCTCTGCTATCCGCTGCATCACACGTGGATCAAGAAAGTCGGTTTCAACTGCTCCCGCACTCTTTGAGATCGACTCCTCATAGACTGTTCCGCCGAGATCGTTTGCACCCGAGAGGAGAAGGAGCTGGGCCATCTTCTGGCCAAGCTTCACCCAGGAAACCTGGATATTTTTGATATTGTCCAGGAAGAGCCGGGAGACCGCATGCATCAGGATATCCTCCCTGCCGGTTGCCCCAGCCCTCGCAACCCCCCTCCGGTATAGTGGCGTCTGCTGGTGAATAAACGAGAGTGGCACAAACTCGGAAAATCCCCCGGTATCATCCTGGATATCCCGGATGATGCTGAGATGGCAGGCCCGATCCGCGTCAGATTCGATATGGCCATACATGATCGTTGCTGTTGTAGGAATACCCATCCTATGGCATTCGGAGACGATTCGCACCCATTCTTCAGTTGGAATCTTGCCAGGGCAGATCTGATCCCGCACACTGTCGACCAGTACCTCAGCAGCAGTCCCGCAGAGCGTGGCAAGACCCGCTTCTCTCAGGCGTACAAGCACCTCTTTTGTACTGATGCCGCTCTTCTCTGCGGCATAGGCAACCTCCATCGGGTTTCCGGCATGAATATGGACACCCGGAGCCCCACGCCTGATCGCCTCGATGATCCCGGCATACCTGTTGGCATCATACCCGGGATGGAGACCGGAGACCGAACAGATCTCGGTTATCTGGTGCATCTCCTTTGCCTCATGAGCCTTCTGCTCAACCATGGCAAGCGAAAGCTCAAATGCCAGGGGATCATCCGGCCTCTTCGAAAACCCACAGAACCCGCATGCATTCACACAGATATTGGTTACATTGAGATTCTGGTTCCTGACAAAGGTGACGGTATCCCCGACAGCACGTTCACGCACCTCATCTGCCGCCTCTGCGATCCTGAGCACATCCCGTCCTGTTGCAGAAAGGAGAGTCACCGCATCCTGCCCGGTCATCCGTCCACCTTCAGTTACGTCACGGAGGATCACGGCTGCATCTTTTCCCATACACAGGTGTAGACGAACAGCAATAAGAAGTATCCGCACCACCAGAGTACAGGCATGATTGTGGCGTGGGCTGTCAGGGTCAGAAAACAGGATGGAGAAGCTGTACGGCAGGAGTGTAGTGCAGATGGAACCCTTGATCGCAGGCTCCGCCCGAGCATCGATGGAGACGACCTCCTCATCCCGGTCACCACCTCGCCTCCCGGAACCGAGCGCGCGCTCTTCCACGAGGTGCAGGCGCATTCACCGCTCCCACGGCACGAACAGGTTGGCGGTATTGCCATCATGCATGAGCAGGATCCAGCCGGTGCAGACGCGATCCTCGCCTCCCGTCCGAAAACCCATACCGTCCTCTTTTCAGATGGAGCAGTAGAAGGGGAGTTCCGGACAAAAACCTTCACGACACTTGCAGGCACGCCAACCACAAAGACGACCATCTCCGAACATGGCCGCAGGTTCAGAATCGATCTCAGGAATGCCTACTTCTCTGCCAGGCTTGCCACTGAACGGCAGCAGATACGATCAGCACTCTCTGCAGGAGAGATAATCTGCGATATGTTCTGCGGTGTCGGGCCGTTTCCAGTCACCCTTGCAGACCGGGCAGGATGGATTCTTGCATGCGACAAAAACCCGGGTGCAATACACCTCCTCAGGGAGAACCTCTCAGTCAACGGGATTCGAAACGTTCTCCCGATGCTTGGTGATGCAGCCCGTCTCGGAACACTCTTCCCGGCAGCATTTGACCGGGTGCTGATGAACCTCCCCTTCACCGCGGTAGAATTTCTGACCGTTGCCGATATGATATCAAAACCCCGCGGCACAATCCACCTCTACGCACTCCAGGAATGTGAAGGCGACTACCAGGAGAGAATTCAAGCAACAATACCAGGATGCCGCATAACCGAGCGGTTCCTCAGATCATACTCGGCCACCAGGTGGCATGCGGTCTATGATATCAGAAAAGGTTAGAGCGGGACGAACTTCGTCCCGTAATGAATAATACCGGATGGCCCGTCTTCCGCAATCACCCGGAAGACCGATCTGACCGGCATCCCGACATAGACCTCATCGGGATCACAGATCACCTGTGAGGTGAGGTGGCACCCCTCCTCCAGCTCGATGATGGCAAGCACATACGGTGTCATATTCGAGAACTGATCGCTTGCACTCCGGATAATGGAGAAGGTGAGCACCTTCCCCCTGCCGCAGCAGTGGTGATCACGAATCCTGCCGTCCCTGCGGCAGTCCGGGCAGAGGGAACGGGGCGGGAAGAAGACCCGGCTGCAGGTGTCGCATTTAGTCCCGATCAGGTTATACCGCTGGGGAATCTTCCTCCAGAATCGCGCTACAGTCATCCTTCAGACCCTCCCAAAGAGATGGCAGACCACGGTCGCACCGGATCCGCCGACATTCTGTGTCATCGCAATCTCCGCACCGTCAACCTGCCGCTTCCCGGCATCCCCACGGAGCTGGGTAACCGCTTCCCAGACCTGTTTGATACCGGTTGCACCAACCGGATGGCCGCAGGCTTTGAGACCGCCGGAGGTATTCACAGGCAGATCGCCCCCGATGGTGGTCTGTCCCTCCTCATAGAGTCGGCCTGCAGAACCCTTCTCCACAAACCCGAGATCCTCAATCGCACAGATCTCGGCAATGGTGAAACAGTCATGCACCTCAAGGAGATCAACATCCTTCCGTGCAATTCCGGCACGTTCGAATGCCCTGTTTCCTGCCGCAACACTTGCATCAAGGGTTGAGATATCCCGGCGATCATGAAGCGCAATCGTATCGCTTGCCTGCGAGCTTGCCAGCACCCGGATCGGAGTATCAGTAAACTCACGTGCACGCTCAAGCGGGGCGACAACCACCGCCGCACTCCCATCTGATACCGGAGAACAGTCAAAGAGACGGAGTGGATCTGCAACGGAAGTCGACCGGAGAACCGTATCCACTGTTATCTCGTTCTGGAACTGCGCAATAGGATTCATGGACCCATGGTGATGGTTCTTCACAGACACCATCGCAAGCTGCTCCCGGGTGAGCTTATAGCGGTGCATGTAATCTGTTGCAATCATCGCGTAGAGGCCGGGGAAGGTTGCACCTGCAAACCCTTCCCACTCCCGATCGGCAGCTGCTGCCAGGACATCGGTTGAGTCGCCTGCATCAGTCATCTTCTCAACCCCTGCTGCAACAACGATATCCTCCATACCGGATGCAACAGCCAGAACCGCCTGCCTGAAGGCGAGGCCGCCGGACGCACAGGCAGCCTCCACCCTTGTTGCCGGGATATTGCCTGCATGGGTGAGACCGGCATAATCTGCAATCAGTGCGCCGATATGCTCCTGCTCGACAAACCTGCCAGCACTCATATTACCAACATACAATGCATCAATTGATTCGCCTGCAACACCTGCATCCTCAAGTGCGAGTGTTCCTGCTTCGACGAAGAGATGGCGAAACGACGTGTCCCAGCGCTCTCCAAACTGTGTACATCCAACTCCGATTACTGCCACATCTCTCATTGTTGCACCACGATCTTGTTTTTGTGTCTGGCATACAGTGCATAATCCAGGTACCGGGGATTCTGCATCAGGTCCTGGACAGACGGTGCCTTCGAGCGATCCATTGCCGTTCTGATAGCATCAGTCACCCTGATCTCAAATGCATCGGATCCCGATCCTGAGCCATAACTGCAGACAAAAATCCGGTCACCCGGTTCTGCGATATCAAGCGTTGCCGCAAGGCCGACTGGTGAGGATCCCGAGTAAGTATTGCCAATCTCAGGCACCACAAGGCCTGGCTTAATCTGTTCACTGGTAAAGCCGAGCACCTGTGCGGCACGTCTTGGAAACTTTGCATTCGGCTGGTGGAATATCGCGTATGCATAGTCCGAGGCTTTTGTCCCCTCTTTTTCAAAGAAGAGACGGCTTGCGCCGAGGACATGCTTGAAATATCCCGGATCACCAGAGAACCGCCCGCCATGCCTTGGATAATCCTGGCCCTCACGCCGCCAGAAATCCGGTGTATCACTTGAGAATGAGTGCGTGGCGGTGATCTCGGCAATCGGATCATCGTCTCCGATCAGAAACGCTGCACCCCCTGCAGCAGCAGTATACTCAAGTGCGTCTCCAGGCGCTCCCTGGGCAATATCTGCCCCGATAGCCAGGGCGTAGGTGACCATCTTCGACCCAACAAGACCCATGCAGGTCTGGATGGCGGCGGTACCTGCCTTGCAGGCAAACTCGTAGTCTGCCGCCGTCATAACCGGGGTTGCCCCTATCGCCTCGCCGACGGTGACTGCAGTCGGCTTCACCGCATAGGGATGCGACTCGGAGCCGACATAGACAGCACCGATATCATCGGGATTGATCTTCCTCCGTGCCAGTGCATACCGCGCAGCCTCGACTGCAATAGTTGCGGTATTCTCATCAAGATCCGGCACTGACTTCTCAAAAACGCCAAGGCCGCCTGAGATCTCAGCCGGGTTGGCACCCCAGACCCGGGCAATCTCCTCGACTTTGACCCGGAACCGGGGAATGTATGCCCCGTAGGTGATTATTCCTACCATTCCTGTTTCCTCAGTGTTTCTATTATGTCCTGAACAGGCTCTTCTGTTGAGAAGACGCTGATCCGATCACGTTCGGCGAGCTTTTTCACCAGGGGATGAACCAGCTCATGGTTAATTCCCTGGAGGATGACGCAGGGTGGCTTGAACGGCGTGACACGGATCGCAACCATCGGGGACTTCCCGCTTGAGACATCCGTAAAGATCAGTACCCGCTCAGTACTCCACCCATAAATCCGGTTAAACTCGTTTGGAGAGAGTGTCAGGATAGCGTTGACACTGTTTACAATCGTATACCCGACAACACTGTGATCCCCGTTGCCGCAGATGAGATGGCAGTTCAGCTGGTCTGCCAGGTCACTGACCGGTACAGCATCAGAAAAGTCATGAAGATCATAAATGACGTCATCGTCAAGATTGGTGAAGAGCATCTTTGCATACTTGTCAATGAACACTCCTCCGTTTGCTTCGTCAATCGAAAACAGGCTGTCCACAATCTTCCCGACAACTGCCGTTCCAGGGCTCTTACGCCTCCCGCTCTCGTAGTCGCTGATCACAGACGGTGAAAAGCCCAAATGGTCGGCTAACGTGCCCGGTGAGATCTTAAAACTCGTCCGCCACTTCTTCAGCGCCTTGCCGGGCATATCAGAGAGGGTGATCTCTCCGGCAATCTTTTCGGCAAGCTGCTGACGATGTCCAGGTTTCACCTGTACTGCTATGGTTCCGTGACTGATATAACTAACGAAACAACCTTCGACATTTCACGAAGTCTGCACAGCACCACAACAGCCAGTCAACCTTCATTTATTTGTTGAATTCATATTATAAACAACCCCCGGCCCTCTATTACTGGCAAACGATGGTTGCAAACAGCCGTGGCAGGAGACAAAACCCAAAACAGTTATCTTATCACATGCCCGATACCTCACATAATCTGCTTATGACAGAACTCCTCCGCTTCTCTGCCCATGGGAAGAAGTATGCCATCCCCCTGCACCTGATCAGATCCACTATCAGAATGGTTTCAGTTACAAAAGAGCCAGGAAACGGTGATACGGGCAGAGGAACAGTTATTTTCCACGGAGAGACGATCCCTGTAGCCTCGATCACCGATGATCAGGGCAGGACATCCCCGGTCAAGACAACAGATTACCTCATCATCACCCCGGGAGGCGATGATGCACTCGCCCTGCGTGTCGAGCAGATCGAGGGTGTCATTGAAGATACCGGGACGATGCCTCCTTTCCTGAACGGAAACAGCCTGTCAGAAGATGGACGGATCATCATTGATGATCCCTCTACACTCCCCCTTTCATGGGAGAATCCACAACCAGCAGATGAAGAGACTGTATCCGTTCTTTTCCGGAGGGCAGAGGAGATCGCATCACCCGAAGAACCAAGGGATCCCGGCATCTATCCAGGAATCCTCAGGTTTTCACTTGGGTATGAGGAGTATGCAGTTGAGATGCAGTATGTCCGGGAGGTGATCCTGACCGGGGAGATCACACCTGTTCCCGGCATTCCGGAATTTATCGTCGGGATATCTGTTGTGAGGGGAAGAATCGTCTCACTGGTTGATCTGAGAAGATTCTTCCAGCTGCCCGAGGTCGGGCTGACTGATCTGAACCGGGTCATCATCCTCTCTGACCAGAAGATGACCTTCGGCCTGCTGGCTGATCGAATCCTTGGAACAACCGATCTCAAAAAAGAACCAGGGGAAGCAAAAAGATCAACCAGCATCCCTGAAAAGTATCTCGTTGGCATCAAAGGAGATCTCATCGTCCTGAATGGAAAAGCCCTCCTCACCGATGAGGCGATGCTGGTAAACGAGCAGGAGCAGAGAGCAGACATGAAACAGGATAGTAAGCCGGAGGAGTATCCTCCGGGAGGCACACCATGGTAAAGAACTTCTCAGACATGAAGGTAGGAACAAAGATTCTCGTCATATGCCTTCTCCTTGCAATCATACCGACATCACTTGTCGGTTACGTCTCCTATTCAAGTTCAACAGGAGTCATCACCCAGCAGATCGAGACACTCCTCCAGACCCAGGGGACTGACATGAAGGGGTGGACAAACGATGTCTATACCCTGACCCGAACAAAAGTGGACAGCGACTTAAACGTCCTCAGGCAGCAGTTTTACCAGCATGGAAGCCCCGAGATCATCGGGGGGCAGATGACCCTGGTCGGGCCTGATGGCGAGCGGTACGTCGTCAATGACAACTTTGAGATCGTCGATCAGGTGCAGGAGCTTGTCGGGGGTGCTGCAACGATCTTCCAGGTCTATGACGACCATGCCATACGCATTGCGACAAATGTCATCAGCGAGGATGGAGAACGGGCAGTTGGAACACGGCTGACGCAGGATGTCTATGAATACTCGGTTGTCGGAGGCAGAACCTATTATGGATCCCGGGATCTCTTCGGCATCCAGTATGTGACTGCATATGAGCCTATCAAAAACCAGGCGGGAGACGTGATAGGGATCCTCTTTGTTGGAACTGAAGAGGCACAGACACTGGATGTTGTCAAGAACAGTATCAGGCAGACTGTCATCGGCGATAATGGATTCATGTTTGTGGTCGACAGTACAGGCGAGTATATCGTCCACCCGACACTCGAAGGGGGCAATATTGCCGATGATGAGATCTTCTCAGTTGTGAAAGAAGAGCGGCAGGGGGTTCTCTATCACCGGGAAGATGGTATCGACCTTGTTGATGTCTATACCTACTTTGAGCCTCTTGACTGGTACATCATATCAAGAGCCCATCTTGCCGACTTCACCGGGCCAATCAACACCATCAGAGATACGATCGTCGTCGTCATCTTAGCTGCAATTCTGGTCGGTGCAACCGTGTCCATCCTCTTTGGGAGATCAATTGCCGATCCGCTCCAGCAGGTCGTGCAGATGATCCGCGAACTCAGAAACGGCCACCTCTCTGTCAGGCTGAATATCAGGCGGAAAGACGAGATCGGGGTGATGGCACAGACCATGGACGAATTTGCCGAGGATCTCCAGACAAATATCGTCGGCAACATCAAGCGTATCGCAAATGGAGAGTATGTCGAGGAGCTCACCATCCAGGATGAGAGAGACGAGATCCGGCCTGCAATCCAGATGATGATGGAGTCGCTTGATCACCTCCACAAAGAGACCCTGAAAATGACTGATGCCGCATGGGCAGGTGATCTGAAGATTCGTGGCGATGAGAAGGCATTCAGGGGAAGTTACCGGAGAATTATTGCCGGATTCAATAAGACACTGGAGCGGATCACCGAACCGGTGAACGAGGCGATGCGCCTTGCCGGGTACTATGCTGCAGGAGACTTCACTGCCCGCTTTGATCCGGATATTCCTGTTGCAGGCGAGTTCATCGCATACCGTGACGCACTCAACACCATCGGTATCGAACTCTCAAGGCTGATGAAGCTGATCACCGAGGAACTGTATGAAGGAATCTCGGTTCTCTCATCCGCATCAAGCGAGATCATCGCCGTCACCTCCTACCTCTCATCTGAAAGTTCACAGACAGTCAGGATCGTCGATGAGACAACCGATTCTGTCGAAGGGGTGCGTATCCAGACAGAACGTGCGAACCAGAAGACACGGGCAGTCACTGAGAAGGCGATGAAAGCAAGTTTCGTCAGCAAGGACGGGCAGCGATCGATCCAGGACATCCTGGATGCCATGAACCAGATACGGCGCCAGATGGATGTTATCGGGACAAACGTCGTCAAGCTCTCTGAGCAGAGCAATGCAGTCGGTGAGATCATCGCAACAGTTACCGACATCTCCGAGCAGTCAAACCTCCTTGCCGTCAATGCCTCGATTGAAGCTGCAAAAGCCGGAGAGTTTGGGAAAGGGTTTGCTGTTGTCGCCCATGAAATCCATGACCTCGCCGAGCAGTCGAAACAGGCGACCGCACATATCAGGACTATTCTGACAGACATCCAGCGGGACGTCTCAGGAACAGTCATATCAGTAGACCGGGGATCGGCGTCGGTCGAATCCACTGTCGGGCTCACGGCACAGGCACAGGAGGCAATTGAGGTCCTGGCAACAGCAATTGCAGATTCATCAAAAGAAGCATACGAGATTGCAGACTCAATCTCTGAACAGGCATCCGGGATGGACCGGATCTCCCATGCGATGGAGAAGATCCAGGAAGCTGCCAGAAAGAACCTGGAGAACACCCAGAAGGCAGAGAAGACTGCAGAAGCGCTGCATGAGCTTGGTATACGCCTGAAGAAGATCACCGAACAGTATCACGTCTGATATGCCGGGAAAAGAGGAAGATATACAGGATCCTCTCCTCGCCACCTTTCAGGATGAGGCAGAAGAGCTCCTTGCTGCGATATCAGGGGACCTGCATGCCCTTGAAGCAGGAGGCGGGGATATTGATCCGGATATTTCTGAGTCCATCTACCGGAGGACACACAGCCTGAAAGGTGCGGCAAGGGCGATCTCGCTCCGTGAGATCGAATCGATCTGCCAGCATCTCGAGACCGCACTTGCCGGTGTCAGGAACAGAACCGTGATCCCGGATCAGGAGACATATAAGATCTTTCACACGGCAGTCGATATCATCAGAACCCTCGTCTCGGGGGAGAAGGCATCACTATCAGGTATCATCCGTGAACTTCGATCAATTGGGCGCGGGAGAGCCGAGAGCGCCAAAAAGCCGGATGATACATACCAGCAGCGAAACGGCGTTCCACGGGTTCGGGAGAGCGACACCATCAGGATCGCCACAAAAAGCCTTGAGCGGCTCATCGGAGGATCAGACGAACTCCTGACTGCACGCCTCTCACTTGCCCACCGGATGCGGGAGCTGGATATGATGACCATCCGGTTTTCGAAATGGCAATGGGCACTTGTACAGATCACAACTGACCAGCGCCAGCTCGAGGACCTTCTGGCATCCGAGCGGGATATGACCGATCGTGACCTGTTTGCACTGGACAGCATCCTGAATTTTTTAAAGAAAAACAGGGAATTCGTCGAGACGTTCCGCTTCGAACTCGCAAACCAGATGCAGTCGAATGCCCGTGATCGGACAGTCCTTGATTCAAGCACAAAAGCACTCACCGACACCATTCATGACGCCGTCCTCATCCCCTTCTCCCATATTCTCGCCCCATTCCAGATGTTCATCCGTGACGTCTCCGGATCCTCAGGCAAACAGGTGGAGTTTGTCGTTGAGGGAGGCGAGATTGAGATAGACAGGAGGGTTCTGGAGGTCGTAAAAGATCCACTCCTGCATATGATCCGAAACGCAATCGATCATGGGATTGAACTTCCGGCGGTCCGGCTACGCCGGGGAAAGAATCCACGGGGCAGGATCCATGTCAGGGTGGTGCCGCTTGCCGGAAGCAGGCTTGGCATTGACGTGACAGATGACGGGAACGGAATTAATCCGGATGCAATACGGGATGTGGCAGTCTCAAAAGAGTTTATTTCCCCGGAGGAGGCTCGGAAACTCTCAGAGAACGAACTTGTACAACTCAGCCTCAGATCCGGACTCTCGACCACAGGAAGTGTAACAAAGCTTTCAGGGCGGGGTCTTGGACTTGCGATTGTTGAGGATGCAGCAACCAGCCTTGGAGGGACAGTCTCCGTCACCTCGATTTCGGGAGAGAAGACCTGTGTCCGGATGTCTGTTCCGGTCCGTCTCTCAAACTTCCGGGGTGTTGTCGTCCGGTCGGGAAGACAGACCTATGCGATCCCGATGCAGCAGGTCAGATCCGTCATCAGGACAGAGGCAGGGGCAGACGAGATTATGGCTGGCGAGGAGATGATCAGGCTTATCCCGCTTGACCATGCGCTTGGAAGCGGGGGTTCAGCTCATGTACCTGATGATAAGAGGCTTGTTCCGGTTGTCATTCTGGCATCAGGTGCAGGAAGGCTTGGGGTTATTGTCGACGAGATCATCTCTGTCCAGGAGATTGTTGTCCGGCCCCTTGGAAGCCAGCTCAGGTATGTCAGGCGGATCGCCGGTGCCGGGATCCTTGATGACGGAACTGTTGCCCTCGTCATCGATCCGCTTGATCTGATCTCTTCCTCCCGCCACCAGGTCATCTCTGATGAGATCAGATCTCTTCCGATGTCGGGCAGTATTCTTGTTGTTGAAGACTCAGTCACAACCCGCCAGTATCTCAGAGGCTTACTTGAAGAGGAGGGCTATACCGTCACAACTGCAATTGATGGTGCTGAAGCTCTCCAAAAGCTTAAACAGAAGGAGATTGATATTGTCATATCCGATGTTGATATGCCACGAATCAATGGCTTCGCACTCACAGAAGCAATTAAAAAAGACGATATGCTCAGGCACCTCCCGGTGGTGCTCTTGACCTCGCTTGATGCCCCGGGCGACCAGGAGTACGGCATCCACCTCGGTGCTGCTGCATATATTATCAAGAGTTCATTTGACAGGGATGCGTTCCTCAGGGTTATCCGGGAGGTGGGAGAGGTTGGCACCTGATGAAACGCCGCCCCACCTTCTTGTTGTCGAGGACAGCCCGACACAGGCAGAATATATCAGGAGAATCCTGAGTAACGAAGGTTTTTCTGTCTCTGTTGCATCTGAAGGGAGAGCGGCTCTCAGGCAGATGACAGAACAGCACTTCGATCTCGTGATCAGCGATATCATCATGCCCGGACTGGACGGGTATGAACTCTGCAGGATGATCAGGGAGAAGAGCACAATTCCTGTCATTCTTGTGACACAGCTCTATGATCCCGAGGATATCCTCCGCGGCCTGGCAAGCGGGGCAGACGGTTTCATCATCAAGCCCTTTGATCCGCTCTCGCTCATTGATACCGTCTGTGATATGCTTGACTGGTTTGAGGAGAAGCGGGTCATACAGGAGGGAGACCGGCTCATCGCACATGTCGGGGGCTACTCCTATACGATTGCCGCAGAAAAAGAGACGATCCTCTCAATACTCCTCTCAACCTATGCAACTGCCGTCAACAAAAATATCGAGCTCCAGGAGACACAGGACGAACTCTATGCCGTCAATGAGCAGCTCCAGGAGTATGTCGAGGAGCTCCGCCAGACAAATGACGAACTCCAGAGCGAGATGCTTGAGCGGAGGCGGATGGAGAAGGCAGTCGGTGATGCGCACAGAAAACTCCACCTGATGACAGATATTACAAGAAACGATATCAGAAACCAGCTCTCTGTTATCGAGGGATATCTCCAGCTGGCGACACCGGAATCCGGTACGGTAACAATTGATGAGGCAATGGGGAAAATTCGTGAGTCCGGGAGGCGAATCGGGCGAATCATTGAGTTCACCCGTGACTTCCAGAATATCGGATCGGTTGATCCCTCATGGCAGGAACTGCGATCTGTTGTTGATGCTGCCCGGATGCTGCTTGACAGAAAAGGGGTTGACATTGAGATCGATCTCCCCGAGATTGAGATCAGATCAGATCCCCTCCTCGAACGGGTATTTGGAGTGGTTTTTGACAATGCTGTTCTGCACGGGGAGACAATCACAAAAATTATGGTCTCAGCCAGGCCGGATGGAACAAACCTCGTCATATCCATAGCAGATGATGGAATAGGAATACCACAACAGGTGAAAGGACAGGTATTTGAGCAGGGGTATGGGAAAAATACCGGGCTCGGACTCTTTCTGGCATCAGAAATACTTGCCACATCGGGCTTCTCCATTCACGAGTGCGGGATGCCAGGTCAGGGAGCACTTTTTGAGATACAGGTACCTGAAGGGCATTTCAGGTTTCTGTAAGGCAGAAGAGTGAGGGATTCATGAAGACGTCGAAGCTTATCCTTGTCGTTGAAGACAGCACCACCCAGGCAGAATATCTCCGCAGGATTCTGGAGGGTGAAGGGTACCGGGTGGATACCGTTTCTGATGGAGATTCCGCACTTGCCCGCATCAGTCTGGAGACGCCGGATCTGGTACTGAGCGACATTGTGATGCCGGGAATGAGCGGATTTGAACTCTGTGAGAAGATAAAAGCTACATTTGATATCCCTGTCTTCCTCGTCACCCAGCTCTATGATCCCGAGGACGTCGTTCACGGTGTTGCATCGGGTGCAGATAACTTCATTATCAAACCTTTTGATCCGGACTTTATCCTCGATCGTATCCGGGAATTTTTTCAGACTGCAGGCACGCCAGAGGAGACAGGCGACCTCTCGATTACAATCTCAGAGAGGAGATACAAAATTGATGCTGATCGCGAGACGATCCTCCAAATCCTCCTCTCAACCTATGCGCTTGCCGTCCGGAAGAATACAGACCTTCAGGAGGCCCGGGACGAACTCTTTGCCTTAAATGAACAGCTCCAGCAGAAGAATGACGATCTCAAAACCGAGATTCATGAGCGTGAGAGGGTTGAGAGGGCGCTCTCAGAAGCTCATAAAAAACTCTCGCTTGTGACCAGCATCACCAGGCATGGACTGCTCAACCAGCTTGAGTCGATAGATGAGTCACTTGAGTATGCTGAAAGGGTGCTCAGGGACGATGCCAAAAACGCCCGTGAGATCCTGCATACCTCACGAACGAGCCTTAAACGGGCAATCCAGACGACCCGTTTCACCCAGGAGTACCAGAAGATCGGCGAGAGCGCACCCGTATGGGAAAACCTGGCTGGGTGCGTTCCGGGAGCAGGCGACTACCCGCTCCAAAGAGAGGTGGATGTACCAGGTGATGTCAGGATCTATCTCGATCCCTCGGGCAGGGATGCGATCAGGGCAGTCTTTGCCGATGCTGTCCGCAGGAACGCAGAAGAGGTGACAGTCAGGTTTGTTGAGATGAAAGGTGGAGCGACCATTATCATTGAGGATGATGGGATCGGGATTCCCAAACCTTCAAAAGAGGCGCTCTTCTCCTATGAACAGAGTCCTGCACGTGGATTTTCACTCTTCCTCGCCCGAGAGGCACTCGCAATTACCGGAATTGGGCTGAACGAAACCGGTGATCCACGCCAGGGAGCGCGGTTTGAGATACAGTGTCCTGATGAGGTGATTCGGAGGAGCACCAGGTGATCCATGTCAGGGATGCCAGCACCCAGCCACCCGCTCCTCGCAGATCCAGTCCAGCAGCGCAGGATCAGCATCGTCCTTGCCTCAACACTGCTGGCTCTTGGGATCAATATCACGGGGTTATGGTATGGGATCACCACAGTACTCCCCCATCTCCTCTATTTCCCAATCCTCATCGCAGGATACTGGTATCCACGCCGTGGCCCGGCATGTGCCCTCTTCATCGCCGCTGTCTACTGTAGCTCTGCCCTGCTGATCATACCCCAGGATCTCATGATGACAGCCTCGATCATTGTTCGGGGAACAGTTCTTGTCATTATCGGGGTAATCGTCTCACTTTTAGCAGTCCGGCTCAGACGATCTGAGAGGCAGCTCCACGATCTCATCGAGTTTTTGCCGGACGCAACCTTTGCAATTGACCGGGATGGAACTGTCATCGCCTGGAACCGTGCAATCGAGGAACTGACAGGAATTCCAAAGAAGAAGATGATTGGGAGAGCCGAGTACTCATATGCCGTGCCCCTGTATGGTGAGGCTGTACCGATCCTGACCGACTTTATCCTGCAGGAGACTGACGAACTCGATGAACGCTACCACTCCATTACAAGAACCGGCACGGTGATTGAGGCCGAGGTCATTGCACCCTGCCTGAGAGGGGGGAAGGGAGCTCACCTGAAGATTGCCGCAACACCGCTCTTTGATTCCGGAAAAGAGATCATCGGGGCTGTGGAATCTATCAGGGACATCACAGCCGAGGTGATTACACGATCAGCTCTTGAGAACTCAAACCGGCAGCTGAATGCACTGAGTGGTATCATCCGCCACGGCCTTGCAGAACGGCTTGATGAACTCTACCACCATCTCACCATCGGGAGCATGCAGTTCGATGATCCCGCTGTCCTTGCCTTCGTTGAGAAGATCGAAACAGCAGCAGACAGCATCCGGCGGCAACTCGCAATCTCAAGGGACTTCCGGGAGATTGGATCAAAACCGCCGCTCTGGCTGCCGGTTCAGGATAGAATCACCGGTGCGGCAGACCGCCTCGATACGGGGGGGATGAACGTCTGTTCCTGGACCGAACGTCTCGTTGTCTTTGCTGATCCGCATTTTTCAACTGCAGTTTCACATCTTATTGAAAATGCCCATGCTGCCGGGGCAGCAGCCCTCCTCGTCACCTACCGTGTACGGGATGACGGATGCGAGATCATCTTCGAGGATAACGGACCTGGAATACCTGGTGAAGAGAAAGAGAAGCTCTTTTCCGAGGGTATAGAACGTCCAGGACATGGCCTCTTCCTGGCGCGGGAGATCCTGGCAATAACAGGGATCACTATCCATGAAGAGGGAATATCTGGCCTTGGAGCACGGTTTGTGCTGCATGTACCGCCTGAAGGCTATACCATTACCTGAAAAAAAGGGGGGAGAGAGAAAAGTGGATCCACGACGAATACTCCTGAAAACTGACCCCGGCAATCCATATATCGGGAGCCTTATCAGGCATATTCCCGGTGCACGGGAGGTACTGGTATCAGGAGACAGCATCCCTGATCTCCCGGGTATCCGGATCACCCGGCTTGATGAGACCAAAACCGATGCGTCCAAAACGCTCCAACGGGCAACACTCGTCATTGCAGAGCGCGATCCAGGGCTTCCGCTCGATCTCCTGCTTGTACCAGATACTGTGCGGGATGACAAGAGAACGCTTACCGATCAGATCCTCATCCTCGTCGGGCAGGATCAGGCATCCCATGCAGAGATCACCATGTTTCTTGATCGCGTCGATGCAACTGAACTGATCCTGGTCACCGAAGGAGACATGGGAACAGATATCCCGCTCCATATCCCACACACGATACACTCATACGGGGAAGGGAGAGAGAGCGCACATGAGGCAGTGTTTGGAGTACTATCCGGGACAAAGCCAACCCTCGTCATGCTCCCCTCGCGGAGTTTTGGGATTGATCCCATGACTATCCTTGAGTGCGGCGTTCCGGTCTTTCTCCCGTATAGGAGGAGTGGGCAGACTGCGATCCGTGAACTCCGGGCTGAAGATTTTCAGGACGCCAATTCCGTCTGGGTCGACTACCATGAGACGACCGGCAATCCCCGTACAGACCGTATTTTTGCTGCATCTGAAGGGGAAGAGATCGTCTCGCTTGCCCGGTGCAGGCGCCATCCAGACGGCTTCGAGGTGGATGCGGTCTTCACCCCGGAACAACACCGGGGCCGCGGCCTCTCCCGGCAGGTGATGACGGCACTTGTCGAGGCCTGCTATAATGAGGAGCTGACGATGTATGCGGTCACGCATCTCGAAAAATTCTATGCTGAGTATGGGTTTGTACCGATCCCGGAGAAGGAACTCCCGGCTTCTGTCCGGAAACGGTACCTCTGGGCAACAGGAAACCTTGAAGGCGCCGGTGTTCTCCCGATGAGGCGGGCTCCCGCCAGACCGGCACTGCTCAGGCGGGACGACAGCCATAAATAATAAGCCTCCCATAATTGGTAACCATGCAGATGCCAGATGCGGGTGACCTTCAGGTATTGAAGGCAGTCGCCCTCCTTGGTGGGTGCCGGGGTCCGGTTCGTCTCTCCACGCAGAGTCTTGGTACTACCATCGGTACGAGTCCCCAGACCATTTCCCGCCGCTTAAAGGCGCTCGAATCGGCACATCTCATCACCCGTACCGCGGATCCTGCAGGCCAGTCGGTGACGATCACAAAAGCCGGGGAAGAGCTCCTGAGAAGAGAGCATGCGGATTACTGCCGGATCTTTTCCCGTACAGGCAGCCATTACATCCTCCAGGGGACCATCATCTCCGGGCTTGGGGAAGGCCGCTACTACATGTCTCTTGACCACTACCGGGACCAGATACGGACACACTTTGGGTTTGAACCGTTTCCCGGCACACTGAACCTCAGGCTGAACCAGCAGAGCGTTGCAATCCGAAAGAAGCTGGAGGCTCTTGAGTGGACAATCATACCTGGCTTTTCTGATGATCACAGGACATTTGGCGAGGCACGATGCCTGCCGTGCCGGATCCAGGGTGTTCCCTGTGCACTGATTGTCCCCGGGAGAACCCATTACCCGGAGGATATCATCGAGGTTATCGCTGGTGTTCCCCTCAGGGAAGAGCTCGGCTTTGAGGATAACGATACTATCAACGTGGAGATCGGATTATGATTAACAAAGCAATTACCGCACTGAGAGAAGGGAGATTTGTCCTTATCTATGACTTTGACAACCGCGAGCGTGAAACCGACTTTGCCATCCGATCCGATGCAGTGAAGCCGGAGGATATCCTGAGGATGCGAAAGGACGGGGGCGGGCTGATATGTACTGCAGTTCATCCGGATGCAGCAAAAAAGATCGGGCTTCCGTTCGCAACCGATCTCGTCACCCGGTGTGGCGAGCTGCGTGAGAAGGAAGGAGATGTCCCCTATGACAGGAAAAATCACTCTTCCTTCTCCCTCTGGGTCAACCACCGGGATACATTCACCGGTATCACCGACCATGACAGGACCCTCACCATCAACAAGATCGCAACCCATGTGCATGCCGCACTCAATGGAGGAGGGATGGCCCCGTTTGGAGCAGAGTTCAGGACACCGGGGCATTCAGCCATTCTCCGTGCAGCAGACAGTCTCCTTGACCAGCGGCAGGGCCAGACTGAACTCTCGGTTGCACTTGCCCTGATGGCCGGTGTCACCCCTGCTGTTACCGTCTGCGAGATGCTCGATGACGAGACCGGCAACGCACTTTCAAAAGAGAAGGCACAGGCCTATGGAGATGCACATAACTTCCCCTTTGTCACTGGGGATGAGATCATCGAGGCCTGGAAGAGCTGGAAAAAAGAGATTACGATCTGATAGCCACAAGGGCATCATAGACCATTTTTTTATAGGATTCAAGGTTTGGGTTGTACTCCCTCCGGGCCATTTCAGCATCCGGTGCAGTCTCAAACGAATCGATCCTCCCAAGCGTTGCCTCAGCAGCGTCAAGCACCCAGATGTCACGGACATCCCGGTCCACAACCGTTACCGTCTCAGCCCGGACAGATATGAGCACCTTTCCATCCGGTGTCTCGTAGGCATTGGGTTTTCCGACAACCGCAACAAAGGCAGGAGGTTCTACTTTTGCAACCTGCTGCATTGCTTCAGGCTGGTACGACCCTGCCGAGACAAAGAAGGTACCGGTTGGATCAGCAATCCGTGCGAGATACATGCTGTGCTGTTCACCCTTCTTCTCCTTCTGGGTGAGAGATCCGATCACAAAAATCCGGTTCGCCCGCTCACCGGTGGGGAGGAGGATATAGGTCGGGCTCTTCTCATCCTCTCCTTCACGAAACGAATACCGGGCATCCCGGAGTTCGGCTGCAAAGACACGTTTTGCAGGTTCACGGACATAGCCTGCGTACCGGCCGGGATTGTTCATGCGGATTCACCCCCGGCACGGTTGAGAAGATCAGTCTGCTTTGCGTGATCAACGGTGATCCATGCTGCCTCGTTTGCAATATAGAGATCCTCAAAACTGCGGCCGGTAACCGAGAGGTACCGCCCGAGCGCACGATCAGCGAGCTGCCGGATCACTTCATCCGCACCAAGCGGCTGGTTCTCGGCGATATCCTGCGCTTCTGCGAGGGTCATCGAGAAGAGGGACTCGACAACCTCCCGTGGAAGCAGTATATTGCGGGCCGATTGCCCATCATCAAGTGTCCCCCTGATCCTGAGATCATACCGGAAGTCGGGTTTGAACTCGTGAATCGGGCAGAAGTTCTGCCGTGAGAGGACGCGGTTGCAACCTTCCTCAGGACAGCGTTTCACAATGCCTGATCCCGATGCGATATGGACAAGTGCTCCGGAGATGACAGACCCGCCACGGCTGACTTCCATCTCCGCCTCCTCTTCAGGAAGTGCGGTTGCCTGTGTCAGGTTCACCGAAAGACGCCCATTGTATTCCTCAATAACCGAGTAGAAGAACGTATAGACAGTATTCTCAGCCAGCTTCTCACTACCCTCACCGTTCCAGATAACAAATTTCACAATCCCGCTCTCGTCACCGACAAGTCCCGTCTGGAGCATCCGGTCACTTCTGCTCTCCCATTCCTGGACGAGCTTCACCCGGATCGAGGCGATGCCGGGTGCAAGTTCTGCAACAGGAGTAATTCCAGGAGGCGGAAGGGGTCGATCCTCAACCGGTGAAACAACTGCTCCCTCACCAAGTGAGATCCGTTGCGCTCCACGGAAGATACCCTTCGTTACCCCTTCAAACGCATACCATCCACCCTGTTCAAGCGGAGGAATACCTGCATTTGCCCATACGGTAAACGCATACGCACCCTCAGGTGTCGCGACAACACCGGATTCAGTAATTGCATCAGAGAGAGACGGCTCAAGGGAGATGATCTTTCCTTCAAAACGATCACAGACCTCCTCCTCTGCTCCCTGCCTGGACACAACCTCGATATCTGCTTCATCCTGGCGTGTGCATGACGCGGGATCGACCGTTATGGTGAGGCGGCCGTTATACTCATCAACTGCACCATACCGGATGGTATAGACCTGATCCTGCTCAAGCAGTGTGTCGCTCTCGCCTTTCCAGACAATGAACTTCACCACCCCGCTCTCGTCTCCGAGAAGACCGGTCTGCTGCATCCGTTCATGGCGTACATCCCAGTTCTGGACGACCTTCGCCTGGACTGAGGCGATACCGGGTGAGAGATCCGCTATCCTGGTTATCACGGGCTCGAGGGTCCGATCCTCATCAATTGGAGTGATAGTTGTACCTGAATGGACTTTCAGGTTCACCTGGCCGCGGAACTCGTCGACAACTGCGGACTCAAGACGATACCACGCGCCCTTCCTGAGGAGGGCAGGCGCATTTTTTGCAAAGATAACAAACCTGACCGCACCGGAAGAGTCGGCGATCACCCCGGTCTGGGCAACCGCAGGGGATGGCGGATCTGCAACAGATACAACCTTTCCCTCAATCGCCACCCACTCACCAGGCACGAGATCGGCTATCGGTGCCGAATCCCCGGAAGAGGGGGGGGCAGGCTTTGGCATCTGCTTGCCGTGCTCTTTTAGGATATCCTGCAGAATCGTCCGTTCGGCTTCTGTAGGGGGAACTCCGAACTCGTTGACAAGCCGGTTGATCATTGCTTCAATACGGTCTGAATCGGGCTCAACACCCTGGGATTTCAGTTTTTGGGAGATTCTTGTTTTCAGTTCATTGGATTCCATAATGATCTCCAGAAGTTCATCTGTACCATGAGGATATAAGATCTGGGGGCGGGGGGTGAAAGTGCCCTGGAGAGAGATGCTAAATAGGTGATAGATCAACCATTTTCTGTATGTCGATTACCGTCGATTCAACAATAATGGATGTCATCCGGGAAAAGCCGGAAGCAGCCGATATCCTTCAGAGCTTTGGAATGGGGTGCCTTGGATGCGCCATCGCACATAATGAGACAATCCGCGAGGCCGCAGTGGTTCATGGGATACCACTCGAAGAACTCGCAGGCGCACTCGGTATTGCTGTAGAGTAATCCGGGTTTAGTTTTTTTTCGAGACAGCCTTCAGTTCATTGAGCGAAGCCTCGGGATTTCGCTTCAGGTGCCGGACAACCGCTGCCTGATGATTGAGTGTGCAGTTTGTGCAGGCCCAGACCCTGCCGCCCGATGAACTTGCAACCCATTCTCCAAGCGTCTCATCACCGCACGGGTACAGGGGGCAGTAACAGAGATCACACCGCTGCCCTTCAAAATGGCAGGGGTAATACGGGCAGTCCACAGGCGACCACGCAACCCAGGCTCCGCCATTAAACCGGCTGTAGATGATGAATGCAGGCGTATCTGATGGGACCCTCCCTTCATAGCGGTCAAGTGCCACTGCCACCCCGTGCCGGACAGCACTCATGATCCTGGCTCCTGCTTCAGAGACCGGCCCGGCATACCGGTGTTTCACCTCCCCTGATGACGCAACGATGATCGCATCTGTTGTTGTTCCGGTATAGGAGCGATCCCTGTCCCGGAGCGCCTGCACCTTCGCCTCGGTTGCCGTGATGAAAGCTCCGGCAAGGGCTGCGGGAGAGAATCCTTCAGAACTGGTAATGATGATATTAATTGTGCCTGGACCATCCGGTGTCGGGTGGGTGGTTCCGGCGGTGATAAAGAAGGTCAGGAAATCATAGCGCAGGACTACCAGGTGCTGCATCGGGACAGCGGTCATTAGCCCGAAATACGAATCCCCAAAACCAAGCGATGAGGCCACCTGGTGAAGCGTACGCTCCGGTTCAGGAGCATCATATCCATAGGGAACCGTGTGGTTCAGGAGCGTCGTCACCTCTCCATAACCACCACCCACTCCGGAACTGAGTGCCTGGAAGTTCCCCCGGATGATCAGGGTCAAATCTCGGATATAATATCTCATCCAATATCGTAATGGGCGCGATCTTTAAGTTCCTGCTGTTTTGCAGCATTCCAGCCAGCGACATCAGAGAGGTATCCCGTTATCCGTGAGATCTGGGAGACATCATGCGATGCACATTCCGGGCAGGCGGGGGCTCCGCAGAGGGGACAATAGGCAAGCGACTCAACAATATCATGGGGGCAGTGGCAGTGATCAACAGGGCACATCTGCTGGAGGGTTATCTCGCCGCATGCCGGGCAGGGTGCCTCATCAACAATATGGTGACAGGTATGGCACTTATACCTCCGCTCGTCTGCGGGTATATCATCGAGGCTGGAAAAACGCTTCATCGCCTTCTTCTGTTCGTCAGTCAGGTGCATGCGGAGATATAGGCAGATAGGGAATAAAAGAGTGTAGGTTCATGCAGTTCAGATCACCACCTGGGAAGAAGCATCCAGATGAAGAGAATGAGAATCAGAAGCGCCAGAATCCGAAACCAGAACGGCACACCCGACAACTTAGCGGAATTGGGATCCCGGTCCGTTTCAGGGTGCGGCATCTCCTCCTCTGACTCGACCACAAACGCTCCCTGGTATCCGCACCGCTTGCACCGCCACTCCGAACCAAGATAGCCTCCGACGCTCTGAAAGAGATCACTGCTTCCGCATTGTGGGCACCGCCGCATACATGCCATGTTGCACCCGGAGAGGCTATCAATATTTTCCCGGGACAAAAGAGACGGAGGGGTGATATATCACCATGATCCGGGTTCTGCCTCAGAGTGACTCATAGGGCTCATCACCCACCGGCAATTCCGGTGTCAGCACGAATCTCTCATCATCGGCAGCGGCGTGCATACGCTGCTGCAGCAGATCCCGGATCGGCTGCGCCATAGATGGCACGGCCAACAATCACGCCGTCCACGAGATCCCGCACATCTTCCGGGGATGCACCCTGGGCACCCACACCCGGAGAATAGATCTTCTTTCTTCCTACGAGCTCCCGGAGTGCTGCCACGCGATCGGGGCGGGTTGCCGGTGCGATGATCCCATCAGCCCCCGCAGCAACCGCCATACTGCAGAAGGCCTCTGCCACCCCGCCTGAGAACCATGCTGCCCCTCCCGGATGGCTCATCTCACAGACGACAAAACATTCTCCGCCATGTGCATGGGCTGAGGCAACTGATGCCTCTAGCGAGTCCCGCCCCGGAAACGCATGGCAGATAACAGCAGAGCAGCCTGCCGCAAATACCTGGTCACAGATGAGGGTGTTGGTATTTGGGATATCCGCCACCTTGAAATCCGCGATGACGGGGACGCCGAGTGCCGCGATTTCACTGGCAATCGAGAGACCGGCGGCCAGAACAAGGGGGTAGCCGATCTTAACCGCATCAAGATGTCGTGCAGTCGATTCAGCAATTGCCAGTGCCTCGTCACGGGAGGTGGCATCAAGGGCAAGTATCAGATCAGTCATTTCATCAGCCTCTCAAGGGTTGCGGCAACAATGAGCGGGAGCGTGATGGTCGCATCCCCATACACGGTAACCGCACGTGCATCTGCGTCAACCTTCCCCCAGGAGCGGGCCTCATCAAGGGTTGCGCCGGAGAGCCCGCCGAGATCAGGGCGATCCCCGGTGAGCTGCACGGCATAGGAGAACCCCATTTCGGTCATCAGCATGCTCTGGAAGATGAAGTTCTTTGGAACACCGCCGCCGACAATGAAGGCAGCCGCCCGTTCGCTTGCAAAACAGCGGTTCAACAGCGGTTTCATATCGGCAAATGCATCGACAACAACAGTGTTTGTCTGGGAGAAGAGCCAGAGCTGCAATCCAATCATCGAATCCTGAATTGCCGGGCAGTATACAGGTATCCCCTTTCTGGCTGCTGTTGCGAGAATCCCTCGGGGAAGGCGCGCACCGATATGCTGCAGAAGATCAGCAATCGGGATGATGCAGCCATCATCCAGTTCCGAGAGCGTCTCCTGCATGAATCCTTCAAATTCTTCAAAAGCCTCTGTCGGGAGATAGATATCATAGATCCGGTTGATCTCATCCCGATGGAGATCCACATCTGAACAATCTTTGGTGCCATGGTAATGGTGACACCCGATCGCCTCTATGATGTCATGGGTCAGGTTCGCACCAGTCGAGACGAGGACATCAATAAACCCGCGTTCAAGGAGATCAGAGACGACCCCTCCCATACCTGCCGGTACCATCGCACCGGCAAGACCAAAGAACCGTGTCGCGCCAGTATCCGTAAACATGGCTTCTGTCACCGAAACCGCCTCGGCAAGCGATCCCCCGTTATATGCTCCTGCTCCATCCATCAGTGCCACAAGTTCCCCAACCGTCATACCGGGCTGCAGGTGCATCTGGAGGACAGGATCAGAACAATCCTCTCTCATCATGAAACCCAAACCTCTACCGTAAGCATTTGCTCTCTTTGAGAATAAGTCCTTAGTCTTCTGCAGGATCACGGGGTTTCCGGAGACTGCAGGAAAAAGCAGATCCTGGATCTGCCAGGAAACGATCCTGCAGGCAACCCCCCCGGATCAGGTCTAGATCCGGGGCGGGTATGGATTCATCATGATCGGCCAGGAAACGGCGAGTTTACTCTTCCACCTCAAACCAGCGAAGGGCACCCGGTGCATGATCCTTCAGCTGCTCAAGGAAATATTTTCCAAGATCCGGGCCTGATTCATTAATTGCCGCCTGAATGGTCCTGACAAGCCATGGAGAAAGATCCGGGCCTTTCTCAAGGGAATTCATCACAACGACGACTGCTTCATCGACTTCAAGTCTGTTTTTCCATCTGTATGCCATACTCTCTCACCAGACCGGAAATTAGGGCAGGATCTAATAAAAGTTTCTATCGGATCCTCAGCCTTCCGTCTTTCCCGCTTATTCGTCCAGAGGAGCGGAGTATATCAACCATCTGCTCAATCATCAGGGGGGCGACATCAAAGCGGATGGGATAGGCATCTGCATCCAGTGAGACGGGGGCAGCAGGCAGCTCACGCACGAGATCTGCAACAGCCAGACAGCCATTTTGGATCAGCCGTGCCAGCTCATCTGCCAGGGTCAGAAGCAGGAAAAACTGTTCCAGAAATGTCACAAAGCTCTCCTCTTCAGGCCTGCATTCCTGGATAGCATCGATCAGATCAGTTGGATCATGACAGAAGATCACATCTGATCCGGCCTGGACTGAGTAGACTGTCTCAGACGATACAACCCTTTCTCCCGTGAGGTGGGCTGCCTTTAGCGCTTCAGGATCCGGAAAGAGGAGAAGGGGTGAGGGGATGCTGATACTGTGATCTCCGGGATCAAGCTCACGTATACGCCGGAGTGTGCCATCGCTCTCCTCAATGAGACCCTCTTTTTCATAGACAATGACCCTGTATGCATCCTCTGTGAGAGATGCCAGCTCCTCTTCAGATAGAGTCTCTCTCTCTTCATATGCCCGGGCGAGATAGCTCCCGCCATCCTCTTCAATCGCGTTCATGATCCGGGAGAAGGCACCTTCTTCAAGTGCAATGATCTCACGGGCCAGTTCGAGAGCTTCTGCCTCATCATCATCCCCTGCCTGAAGTTCTGCATGAAACGCACGAAGATCCCTGATCCGTCCCTGCACCATCTCCTGGGAGTGGAGGGTTGTATCAACCGAGAGTTTCGCAGACGATCCGGCTTTCTTCAGGACGCGAAGACACTGCTGGGCATCATCCCGTGTCTCAAAGTGAAGACTGAGTCCCTGTATCATGCAGAAGATCTCCAACCCATGAAGAGATGAAACCTCGCCCCCCGGAGAAGCTGACTGATTGGCGCTCTCATGATGAAAGGGTCATGGGCCGGGATCAGTTCCCCTGATCAGCGGCCGGGAGAGGTGCCTCCGCGCAGAGGGGGGAACCTCATACCAGCCGGGCTGGATGGTCCGTTCAATGGTTACAATCTCCGGTTCAGCAGACCTCATGCTGCAGGAGCGGCATTTGAATCCTTTCCCAAAACCTGCCGAAGTCATCTTCTTCCCGCATGAGGGACAGGCTGGTGCTTTCCGGATAATCCGGGGAGGAGCAGAGAGAACCCGGATCTTCTCCAGGTTCAATGAACCCTGTTTCCAGCTCCCGCAGACAATCACCCGGTCTCCCGGAAGAAGAGATCGGATCAGATCCCGAAACTCCTTCGTCGGCTCATATGCCATACAGGGAAGCACCAGATCCTGATCCTGCAGTCTGCAGGATACGTGTCCGCCTTCACCGGTTGTTGGTACAGCAGCAACTGTTCCCTCAAGACGGTAGGATCTCCCCTCCTCCAGCGATCCAATCAAACCGGAAACCAGGTGGGCATCGGTACCCTGGTTTGTTTCAAAGACCGCCTCCAGTACCGCCGGGGGGGAGACGACCAGGTGCCTGGCAAGCGAGACCCAGACCGGGTTCTCTCCACGGATCCCAAACAGCACGGGATCAGGTGTGTGGGGAACACAGACAACGACCCTGTTCCTTCGATCCACGGTATCCCAGGTATGGGGGGCGGTCATCTCATCTGCGATATCGAGACTCTCCGGATCAACAAACCGCTCTCGTTGTGTATCTGCCGGATCACGGTAGACAAGTATTTCTGAGGTTGCGTCTGTGAAAACTGCAGCAACCGCAGCGGTCGCCCCGATGAGGCCGCGCCGGTTCTTCCAGCCATAATACCGTGCTCCTGCTGCCTCACAGGCCAGAACAGCCTCGTCCAGGGTGCAGAAATCCGTGATCGCCTGCTCTGCAAAAGAGTGCGGAGGACGCGTGCCGGAACAGACAACAAGCCCCGGATGTGTATCATCGCAGGCGAGATCAGCTGACTCTTCGATGACTGCCTCTGCCAGCAGAAAGGCAGTATCCGGGTCACCGTCTGCCTCTATTGCAACAGCTGCATTCCCCCGTGTCTTCCAGATGACATTGGGATTTAAGCGGACCAGGCGAAGTGATCGGACAACAAAACCGTGTTCTTCAAGCCTGCGAACAAGTACTGCGGCAAGATACGTGGTGCACATCCCACGGGGCGAATCCGTATCATCGATCCCAATCCACATCCGGAGTTATGATCTGCTGTACAGGAGCAATAATGTTACAGGCATCTTCACTCATCAGCAGGCAGGATGCCACCCCTTCAGGGGCGGGTGGGTGAGATGACATACCGGCTACCTGCCAGAATCATTTATTATCTGTCTTCACCATGTAGGATGTAATTGAAATGGTGCATGAACGGTTAATCAAGACAGTGATCAGTATCCTCATTAGCGCCGGGTATGATGTCTCGGAGCGGTGCCTGCTCAGGCCACGGAGCTTCGACCTCCTTGCATCCGACAACACCAGGCTCGTCATCATCAAGATCGTCTCCCAGATCGATTCAGTCTCTGAAGAGATCGCATCTGATCTTGAGGCGATGGCGCACCACCTGAGGGCAGTGCCGATCATCATCGGAGAACGGGCACGTGATGCCCCGCTTGAGCGGAGCTGTGTGTACCTCCGGTACGGTCTCTTTGCTGTCGCACCATCGACACTGTACGACTTCCTGGTGGAGAGGGTGCCACCGCTCGTCTACGCCTCACCCGGAGGCCATTACGTCAATATCGACGGGGTACGGCTCAGGGAGATCCGGGAGCTGCATAACCTCTCCCTGGGTGATCTCGCCCATATCCTCGGCGTATCCAGGAGGACGATCAGTAAATATGAGAGCGGCATGGGCACAACCCTTGAGATGGCACTCAAGCTCGAAGAGCTCTTTGATGAGGCGATAGTCGAACCAATTGATCTCTTCATGGACAGACCACACGATATCATCAATATGATGGATCTCGATGATATCCAGCCGGTTTCACCTGCTGCCCACCTTCAGGAGATCGGCCTTGAACTCCATCCATTCCGGCGTGCCCCCTTCCAGGCAGTTGCCCTCTATGAGAAAACAACCATTTTCGCCTGTTTTGGCCCAGCCCAGAAGACAGTAAAACGCGCGGCACTCGTTGGAAACCTCTCCCAGATTGCGCATGCCCGATCACTCTGTATTCTTACCGACTACCATAAAGAGAAGAAGATTGGAAAAACGCTCGTTATCGGTGAAGAACAACTCTATTCACTTGATCAGGGATCGGACCTCGTTGACCTCATCCCCGAATAATATTTATATAGAACCACAAAGCAACGTTATCATCAGACACTGGTGATACTACATGTCAGCACAACTTGGAGGACAACCGATTCTTATTCTAAAAGAAGGAAGCTCCCGAACACGGGGACGCGACGCACAGGGAATGAACATTGCAGCAGCAAAAGCAGTTGCAGCAGCAGTCAGGACAACGCTTGGCCCAAAGGGCATGGACAAGATGCTCGTCGACACCATCGGTGATGTTGTCATCACAAACGATGGTGTAACAATCCTCAAGGAGATGGATATTGAGCACCCGGCCGCAAAGATGATGGTCGAGATCGCCAAGACCCAGGACGACGAAGTCGGTGATGGAACCACAACCGCAGTTGTCGTTGGTGGAGAGCTCCTGAAGAAGGCAGAGGATCTCCTCGAGCAGGACGTCCACCCAACCGTGATTGCTCAGGGATACCGTCAGGCAGCAGAGAAGGCCCAGGAGATCGTCAGGGAGATCGCCTTTGACATCGAGATCAAGGACACCGAACTGCTCAAGAAGATCGCTGAAACCGCAATGACCGGAAAGGGTGCAGAGGCTGCAAAAGAGAAGCTCTGCGACCTGATCGTCAAGGCGATCACAATGGTCACCGACGAGGATGGAACAGTCGATACCGAGAATGTCAAGGTCGAGAAGAAGGTCGGCGGATCAATCAATGACTCTGAGATCATCGAAGGCATGATCATCGACAAGGAGCGTGTCCACCCCGGCATGCCAAAGCTCGTTCAGGACGCAAAAATCCTCCTCTTAAACGCAGCAATCGAGTTTAAGAAGACCGAAGTCGATGCAGAGATCAGCATCACAAGCCCTGACCAGCTCCAGATGTTCCTTGATGAGGAAGAGAAGATGATCAAGACGATCGTCAACAAGGTCATCGCATCAGGTGCCAATGTTGTCTTCTGCCAGAAGGGTGTCGACGATATCGCCCAGCACTACCTTGCAAAGGCAGGCATCCTGGCAATCCGCCGTGTGAAGAAGTCCGATATGGAGAAACTCTCACGCGCAACCGGAGCAGCACTCGTCTCATCCATTGATGCAATCACAACCGAGGAGCTCGGATCTGCAGGCAGGATTGAAGAGCGGAAGGTATCAGGCGAAGAGATGATCTTTGTCGAAGAGTGCAAGAATCCAAAAGCAGTCTCGATCATCATCAAGGGCGGTACTGACCATGTCGTCGACGAACTTGAACGTGCAATCGAAGATGCGCTCCGTGTCGTCGGTGTTGTCGTTGAAGACAAAAAGGTCGTTGCCGGCGGGGGCGCACCCGAGGTTGAACTCTCGCTCCGTCTCCGTGATTATGCATCCAGTGTTGGCGGACGTGCCCAGCTTGCTATCGAGGCATTTGCAAGTGCACTTGAAGTCATCCCCCGGACCCTTGCCGAGAACGCAGGGCTCGACCCGATCGACATGCTGGTAGAGCTCCGTGCAGCACACGAGCAGAAGAAGAAGACTTTCGGCCTGAATGTCTTTGAAGCAAAGGCAACCGACATGAAGAAAGCCGGCGTCGTTGAGCCTCTCCGTGTCAAGACACAGGCAATCTCCTCAGCTGCCGAAGTCGCTGTTATGATCCTCAGGATCGATGATGTCATCGCCTCTTCCGGAAAGGGCGGCGGAATGCCGAGCGAGGAAGAGATGGCTGCCATGGGCGGCATGGGCGGTATGGGTGGAATGGGCGGCATGCCCCCAGGCATGATGTAAGAACATCATCTCCCCCTCTTTACCACAACACAATAGATTCCCCTTTGTTCCAAAGGGGTACTTTTTTCTTCTTGGGCGTCTTCAGACTCTGTCATGAAGACCGGATTCATATATACAAAATATCGGACTGATTGCTATCACTGCCACACCCATGCAGACCAGATGATCAAAATCGTGCCGCAGCAGGCACAGGTTATCTGTTCCAACTGCGGTGCCACCCGGATCTTCATCCCCCGTATTCACGATGTCGGAACACAGGGATCATTCACCCCAATCTCCTGTTATGATGTCTGGAAACTGACACCAGCAGCAGAATGCAGAAACTGCAAAACAACAGGACCTCATGATCTCTTTATCGGATGCAACCACTGCACAGTCAGGTGTGAAAACTGCGGGTTCACCCAGTTCTTTAAATTCAATCTCCAGTATATCGGCAAATGTGATATTGAAAAGGATGTCTGCGATCCGGTGGTCAGGTAATAATCCAACATTATTGTTGATACACACCAGCCGGGCCCCGGGTTCGCTCCGTATATCCCCAATAGATTTCAGTGGGTGCGCCCTCTCCTTCGTCTGAAAAGGGAAAAAATGAAACCGGGTGGTTCTATCAGAAACCAGTCAGTCTGAGAACCACACCGAGCGTTATTCCTGTGAGTGAGAAGGTGGCAGAGAGAAGAGCCAATACAAAGAGGTTCATTACTGCTTCTGATCTGACCGGATAATCTGTCTGGTTCATCATAAGCCTGCGCACCCTCCGTGATGGCCGTATCTCTGGAGAGATAACGGGTTTACATGGCTTAATTCGGATGGTCATACTTACACCTCGGAGTGAATATATGACTATACTGGTCATCAATATATATGAAAATATCGACGAAAAGATCAATTTTAAGCTTCAACAATTAAAAGATAAATTAGAGATAAAACGCCGGCCGGAACAGGTGATGAGTGGCTGGAGGCGGGAGGGTGAAGAAAGCAGATATAGATACATTTATTGCATCAGAAAGTAGATTTTCAACATTATTGACATTTGATTTCTTACAATCAGATCACACCAGTTTCAATTAGGAGGACACATTCCATGGCAGCATCTGAAAAAAACGACTTATACCTCCAGATCCTTGAAACATCCCATGACTGGGAGTTTCTTCTCGGCACAAACGGATCGTTTTTATATGTATCACCTTCCTGTGAGCGGATCAGCGGGTATTCTCCTGAGGATCTTCTCAAAGACGCAGCACTCTTCCACCGTATTGTTCACGCAGAGGATCTCAGCAGGGTAAAGGATGCCCTGGCGGTCAGGGACAGGGAAGAGAAAGAGGTAAAATGCAGGATCAAACACAAAAGCGGGCGTGAGCGCTGGATTGGACTTCTCTGTACTGTTGCAAAAGACACTGACGGCCAGTCAGTCGGCATCCGGGGCAGCATCCGGGATATAACAGCAGAAACAACCAGGAAGATGAAACAGGATGCCTTCGTGGTCACAGAAGTGATGCGGATGGTTGGAAACCTCAAAAAGGCTGCAGAAGGCGATACATCATTTAATCTCGATCCCGCCTTTTCAGATGAGGATACAGAGAGCTTCGCCGGGCTTATCAGTAAGATGGATACCAGCCTCGCAACCCTGAAGAAATCACTTGATCATCTGATGATCGATGCAAAAACGATGATGAACGGCTTAACAGATGGCGATTTCAAAGTCAGGGTCGACACCGGCAATCACAAGGGAGAGTTTGCAGCATGCATGGACGGGTTAAACGGCATGCTGGATGCAGTGACAGTTCCGGTGCATGAAGCAATGCGTGTCTGCGGCTCATTCGCACAGGCTGACTTCTCTGCAGCATTTGACAGTTCAATCCGGGTCAACGGAGAATGGGAGGAGTTCAAAAAATCTCTTGACCGGATGGGGAAGGTCTTCAATAACACCGTAAAAGAGATCACCCGTGTGGCCGGCGCCTTTGCCGAAGGCGACTTCTCCGCCCATATCGACGAGAGTCTGAATGTCAGGGGGGATCTCGTCGCTGTCAAAACTGCACTCAATACGGTATCAAAAGATGTCTCCCATATGATCCGTGAATCAAACAGGATGATGGAGACTCTCGTCCAGGCTGCAGCAGAAGCTGACGCAAGCATTGATGAGGTTTCATCAGGGACACAGCAGATTGCCCGGACAACCGGCAATGTCAGCGAACATACAGAGAAAGCCACGAACTCCGCACAGCAGGTACTGCAGGCGATGGAGGATCTCTCTGCTGCCGTTGAGGAAGTGACGTCAAGTGCAGAGTCAGTTGCCACACTCTCACGAAATGCCGATGAGAAGTCGCAGGACGGGGTCAGGGTTGCGAAACGTGCCGAGGAAGGCATGAGTGAGATCAACACTGCTACAGCAGAGATCGATGGGATTATCAGGGATATCAACACCCAGATGGTTGAGATTGGAAAGATCGTCGGTGTCATCTCGGATCTTGCCCATCAGACAAACCTGCTGGCTTTGAATGCCGCAATCGAGGCTGCACGCGCAGGAGATGCGGGACGCGGATTTGCCGTTGTGGCAGCAGAAGTAAAAGCGCTTGCCACAGAATCAAGGAACTCAGCAGAGCATATCACCGGGATGATCCAGAACCTGCGATCAGGTGCAGAAAAGGCTTCATCTGCAATGGATACAGCCAACCAGGTGGTTCGGGACGGATCAGATCAGATGCAGCAGACGATCGTATCCTTCAACGAGATTGTCGATTCGGTCAGCAGGATTTCACGGAGCATCGAAGAGGTGGCAAGTGCCACAGAAGAGCAGGCAGCAACTGTTGAGGAGATAACAGCAAGCATCCATGAAGTGACAGCACTGATGGAGAGGACAACTCATGAGGCTGGCGATACTGCTGCTGCAACTGAAGAGGTTTCAGCCAGTGTTGATGAGGTAGCCCGGATGGTCACGCACGTCACCGGGATATCCCAGGAGACGCTTGAGGCCAATAAAAAGTTCAGGATTGCCTGAAATTCCCTTTTTTACACATCAAGCCCAATCTCATCCATCATCTCCTGCATCAGGAGCATCCGGCAGACAGGATCCGTCAGCCCCAACCGACAGAGGATAACCTTCTCCTGCAGCTCGTGGCAGCTGCCTTGCCCCTCCAGCTCCTGATTGAAGATGGGAAGCGGATCAGAGAAGCAGGCTCCCCCCTCTGAAAGCAACAACATCTCAATTCACCTCACTCTGTCGCAATCGATCTTCTTTGTACCTGACCAGGCCTTCTCGACATTTTTACCATCTTTGATTGAGATGTCCGTTATATCTCTCTCAATGCCCTGGAACGGGCCGGAGACAAAGCCGTTTTGAATAACGTATTCTGCCATTTTTTCTTCCTCGCTTATCTCCTGGTCGCGCCCCTGGGAAGACGAGGGTTTTGGGCCCGGGTATTCCCTGATGTTCTCCCGGGGCGCCACCCGGAGTCTTGTTCGCTATATGACGAACTATACTGATATAGACGAACTAATACTATTAATAGCTTCCCTCATTCCAGCAGGAAACGAGGAGAAGAAGGAAACGAGGAGAAGAAGGAAAAAAGGACTCTTCTCCAAAATTCTGATCGCTCGTGTTTTTCCTGAATTCTTCTGAACGTGGAAAAAGATCCCGGGTAGAGATCCCAATGCAGCAACCAAAATAATCAGGAGTGACTAAAAGCAGGTGCGGCGCGGGTGTCGGGGGGCGGGGTCAGGCGAAAGAGGCAGGCTGGCAGAGGTGATAAGCCCTTGCTCATCAGAGCAACCTGAAAGGCGATTCCGAAGGAATCGGGGCATATCTCCTCTGAAAGCCAAAAGGAGCTTTCCCGCCCCCTCCCGCGCCAGCATCTGCGGCAACCCGGCTCAACCTCCCTTGCGAAGCATGTGCGGACGGGGAAGTGGGCGGTTGGGGGCTTCTGACACGCGAGTGTTTTCGCTCATTTAATTTTGATCCACTTGGCTCATCTAAAAGTGATCCACCTTACTACCAATCTTGTCTTCTCACACATTAATTCTGTGGTGGCTATCGCTGCCGAAAACTTGTGCCAGTCATGTTCAGCACAAGTGCTCGATGGGTGATCCGATCAAGCAGAGCCGCTGTAAGTGACTTGTCATGGAATACCTTCACCCACTCAGAGAACATCAGGTTCGATGTCACCAATGTACTGGCCGTCTCATACCGTGATGCAAGCAGCTGAAACAACAGTTCTGCTCCCGCAAGATCAAACGTGATATATCCTAACTCATCAAGAATCAGGAGATCTACACGTTTTAACTGCCGGAGAAGATAGGTTAACCTACGTTCTTGTTTTGCCTCGACCAGCTCATTCACCAGACCGGCTGTTGTCTTGAAAATCACCCGGTAATTCTGTTCACATGCCAGGACACCAATAGCAATCGCAAGATGAGTCTTTCCAGTTCCGGAATTCCCGATCATGAGCACGTTCTGATGTTCTTTGAGAAACTGTAATTCTTTCAGCAGGGAAAGATAGGAACGAGCATCTTCGGGCAACAGATCAACAACAAGATCATCAAACCGTTTCATTGTCGGAAAACCAGCGGTACGAATGGCGCTCACCCGTTTCCGCTCTAACCTCAGATCATATTCATTCTCCAGAGCCTGAAGCAGAAACCCGGTAATCTCTTCTGAGCAGGGACCCGGGTCAAGGTCACGTACAGATGCTGCAAGCCCTGAGAGACGCAGTGTACGGCAGAGCTCCTCAATCCTTGCAGACATCAGCGGCCTCCAAGCAAGTGGTGGTCGTAGAGAGACAGATTGGGATCATCCATTTTGATCAGGTCTGGAGGGAGGGACATATCTGGCACCTGGCCTGCCTGATGCATGATCACACATCGTAACGTCTCATAGGTTGGAACCATGCCATGCTCTTCCAACAGATGGATCGCAGATATCAACTCCTCTTCAGATGCTTCTTTGAAAAGCGAGAGAATCGGGAGGAAATCTTTGTTCCTCCCTGAATAATGTCTATGAAGGATTCGTTGAATCGCCTCGTCGAGTTGTCGGAATAACCGGGAGTTTGGGAGTGCACCAGGTTTTCGTGACAGTGTCTTGAGAAAGTGGGTGAGGTCATAGGAAAGCTCTCCTTTTCCAAACCGCCGTGTATGGCATGCAAGCACCTGATCGCCTCCGACCAGCTCGACGATGTCTGGAGAGTATTTGAGTGTTAGATGGTGACCGGGATAGGTATCCGGAACCGAGTAATAGTTCGTTTCAAAGGCAACATGCGAGTATTTTGAGATCCGGGCTGAGCGAGATTGATAATTGGAAAATTCAAGGGTGGGAAGAGGGGCAAACGTTTCCTGTTCTGCGAGAAGGCCAACACAGGGAGGAGATGAACGGCGATAGACGTTACCTGCATTGATCTCGGCGATTGTTTCTGCCAGGCACACATTTGCCTCATCCAGTGACGGAAACGTATTCCTTTCACTGAATGCCCAGCGTCTCATGTACCCGACTGACTGTTCATCGGTTCCTTTCTCATGGGGTGACCGTGGGTTGCAGACATGAGGTTCGAATCCATGAAAGAGAGAAAACTCAAGAAACCGTGGATTCCAATCTTTTGTTCTTGGATTGAGGATTGCAGCCATATTATCATAGAAGATGGTGGCAGGAACTCCACCAATCTCGTTAAAGAACCGGATATGGGCATCAAAAATCTCGAGGAGTGTCTCACGATGATAGACCCGGCCGAACCGATAGAGTGAGTTATTGAGGACCATGGATGCCATTGGATATTTACCCCATCGCGTGCAGATGCAGAGATCGGTCTTGCCAAAATCGAATTCTGCGCGACATCCAGGATCGGTTTCCTGGGCAATATAGACGTCACGATGGCCATGCTTCTGTTTCCATGATGCGATCTCTCGCTTGACTGTTGCGTAACTGATGCCATGCCCGTGCTTGTTCAGGTAGTGACAAATCTTCAGTCCGTTCCACCGTTGTTTCTTTGGGCGATCAGCATTCTCTTCCAGAATTGAATGAATACATCCTCGAATCTCTGGAGTCATGATTGTGCAGGGACGTTGTATCTGGCGATTCTTAGGAAGTATTTCATCTTCAACTCCATCCTTGACATCCTGTACCCGTTGGAGATACCGTGCCACAGTATTCCGGGACATTCCAAGTTCTTTGGCGACTCTTCTCTTTGATCCATAGAGGTTATAGAGTTCTACAATGCGCTGTATGTCGCTCATCGATTTCACCTACAGTTCCCTCCCGATCCAATAATGGACAGAGGGGTTGATAGGGTGGATCAATTTATGATGAGCGTTTTCATGAAAAGTGGATCAGTTTTTGATGAGCGAATACACGCGAGTACCAGAGTCCCAATCCAACGTAACTTTATGCCTGTCTCAGACTCTTCTACTACCAATAAACTTAAAGACAGAAGATGAGTGAAGTATATGAATCTAAAAATATATTATGGCATTTTACTATCTACTTTGGTCAGACAATAGCGAATTGAGATTATTCATGTATTATTATGATATTTGGATAATAATTACCTTCATAAATATAGAGAATAGCCAAAAAAAGTTGGGTGGAGGCAGTTACTGCTCTTCACGATCCATCCGGATCGCTTTTTTTGGGCATTCCTGGGCACAGATGCCACAGCCTTTACAATAGTCGAGATCGATCTCAAAATCGTCATCAATACAGCCGTCCGGGCAGTACATCGCACAGAGGCCGCATGCATTGCATGCCTCTCGATCCACCACCGGACAGAACGTCCGCCATGCACCGGTTTTTCCGGCAGCACCGGGACCTGGCCTGCTCATTGCAACAGGATCACTCATACAACCAGCTCCGCATAGGCAGCCTCTGCTGCCCTGATATTCCGCTCATCAGTAAACATGCCGCGTATTGCAGCTTCAGCAGAATCCTTTGTTATTACATCCATCTTCGCAAGCGCTCCAAGAACCGGGGTGTTCAGGATCGGGCTGCCGGAAACAACAAGATCAACAGCAAGTGCAACTCCGGTGAGATCGATCGTCAAAACCCTGAAGCCTTCAATATCCACCGGGTGAGAGCTGTTGATCAGGAGTGTCCCTCCGGGCCGCATCCCCTGGAGGACATCAACGGTATCCATGATGCTGGCATCAAGGACGATAACAAGATCCGGCGATCTGATCTGCGAGTAGATCCTGATCGGCTCGGCATCTATCCTGACAAACGAGGTTACCGGCGCACCCCGGCGTTCAGCACCATAGAATGGTGCGGCAGTCGCATGTTTTTTGTCAAGGAAAGCAGCCGTTGCAATCAGCGTGGCAGCAGTGACCCCGCCCTGGCCGCCACGGGAATGGATTCTGATCTCAAACATCAGGCATCCACCCCGAACCAGAACTCTTCTCCCATCTTTCGATCACGGACAAAGCCCGCGATATCATCATAGGTAACCTCCTGGCCGCCCAGCCCGGCTATGACAGAATAGATCGATGCATCATGGTAGCGGGAGCGGATGGAGTCGGCAAGCACACCGCCAAACCCAAACGAGTAGCCGCGATCGATGACAACAAGTTCCCGGTCACCGAAGTTGAGTTCCGGGAACGGCCTGAACCAGCGGACACGCATGGAACCGGCTTTGATACCTTCTTTTCTGAGAATATCAACAGAAACCTCGGCTTCCCTGCCGAGTGTGCCAAGCGAGAGTATGAGAACATCTGCATCTTCACAGAGGTACTCATCGGTCGGGCCGTACTTTCTCCCAAACCGTTTGAAGAATTCATCTTCTGCCTCACGGATGACAGCCGGAGCGTTGCGCATCGCCCGTTCGATCTCCCACCTGAACCTGAAGTGATCCTGGGGACCTGTCAGTGTGCCATATCCGGCGGGATTGGCAGTATCGATTGCATGGGGAAGCTCCATCGGGGGGAGATAGTCACCAGGATCAACTGTATCCAGGGACTGTATGATGTGGGAGAGGAGGAACCCGTCAAGATTAACCATGACTGGCAGAAGAATACCTGTATTTTCCGCTATCCGGAACGCCATCAGGGTCGTGTCATAGGCTTCCTGGACATCAGCAACAAAGAACTGAAGCCACCCGGAATCCCGCTGTGAATAGGCATCGGTATGCTCTGCCCAGACATTCCACCCCGGTCCAAGCGACCGGTTGATGTTTGCCATCACAATCGGGAGGCGGGCACCAGCTGCCCAGTGAAGCATCTCGTGCATATAGAGAAGCCCGTGCGAACTGGTTGCGGTAAAGGTCCTGACCCCGGTAACTGAAGCACCGATACAGGCCGTCATTGCTGAGTGTTCACTCTCGACAGGAATATAGCGTGCCTGCATCTCACCGCTTACGACATATTCCGCAATCTTTTCGACAACCTCGGACTGGGGAGTGATCGGGTATGCTGCAACAACCGAGGGTTTTGCATCCTTCACAGCAGCTGCAACCGCCTTGTTCCCTGTTGCCACCATCAGCATTCTCCGGCCTCCTCTTTTGTAAGTTGTGTAATATTCTTCTCGATTGCCTGTTCCAGTTCATTCACGGCCTTGTCAGAGATGCCTTTAAACCTGCCCTGAACCGAGAGGTAGTCCCTGAGAGGCGCTCTCCTCTTCATGGCAGTTTTTGAGGGGGAGCTGATCGTGAGTTCTCCATATTTCCGCTCCCAGAGTACAAACGAACCGGTCTTCACTGCCATCTTCCCAACAGTAACCGACATGTCAGAGGATATTCTCCATCCCGGGGGACAGGGGATCAGGATATGCAGAAATGATGGTCCGGGAGTCGCAAGCGCAGTCTTCACCTTCTCATAGAGATCTTTTGGATATGCAGGTGTTGCTGTTGCCTGGTAGGGGATGTTGTGGGCGGCAATGATCCGGTCAAGATCCTTCTTGGCATCGGTCTTGCCACCGGGTGTTGTCGTTGTCCGGGCGCCTGCCGGGGTGGCACCTGAACGCTGCATCCCGGTGTTTCCATATGCCTCGTTATCATAGCAGATATAGAGGAAGTCTGTTCCCCGTTCAAGCGCACCTGAGAGCGCCTGGATACCAATATCAACTGTTCCGCCGTCACCTGCATAGACAATGACGTTCGTCTTCTTCCCCATACTTAAAAACGCCTCGCTCATGCCTGATGCACAGGCAGCAGCTGCTGCAAAGGCGATATTATAGACCGGCACTGAGAACGCGGTTTTCGGATATGCCCCCTGCAGAATACTTGTACAGCATGCAGGAACAACGAGAACCGTGTCAGGGCCTGCAGCTTTCAGCACATACCGGAGTGCAAGCGAGGATGTACAGCCGGCACAGGCCGTTGTGCATTTTTCTATATACTCTTCTTTTGGTATCTCAGACATGCAATCCCGATTAAGTCTGTCATTCATGAATATTGATACTTCGGATTTGGGACTACTCACCCGACAGCCATGATCGGTTGGAGATCAGCAGGGAACGAGAGTTGAACCCGGAGCGGGTGGATACCAGGTGCAATGATCTCAATGGTCGGATTGTCACCTGCCTGCAGGTTACCAACCACTGTTGGACGGACCGCGATGGTAACCATCTCACCAGGTTTTAGGATTGGATTTTGATCAGCCCGGTGCGGGTGCCTGATCGAGTAGCGTCCACTAGCAGGTGTTTGTGCAAAGAGCAGATCATTCGCAGGTATCAACCCATAATGATCGGTTCCTATAATATGAATCGTCAACGTCGAAAGATCAATTGGATCTGAATTTGGAAGGAGCCTGATTGGAATACGCACCTCCTGGGCATAGCGCTGCTCTGACATCAGATCTGTTGCATAGACAGTCCCTGCCACCATAAGACCGGATCCTGCAACCGAGAGCCCCTGGTACAGCTCTGCGTTCACTCCACCTGAAATCGAGACCCCGGCAGCAATAACCATATGGGAGAAGACGGCAGCCACAACAACAAATGCAATCAGGACAACTGCTGCCTCAAGTCCAGTGAGTCCGTCATCCATCTCAGCCCACCATATAATATTTATTCGGAGTCAGACTTCCCGGCACCTGGCACCTGACAGAAACGGGGATACCCTCTGGCGGATGGAGAGTAAGGGTAAATGGTGTTCCAGGTACAAGCTCTGCATCAGTGACAGTCAGTTCTATAGAGAGTATCTCTCCCCTGGAGAGAATTCCATCAGCTTCCAACTCATAATTCCAGCTGAGTTTTACGTTTTGCGAAGATAATTCAACTATGCTGTCAGTGGTTATGAGGGAGTAGCGGATACCTGATGCAGGCACGGATTCCCCGATAACCTCACTGGAGAAGCTCAGGTGCTTCAGTTTGTTCCCCCGCTCATCTGCCTGTCCAACAACAGATCCAGTCACTACCAGAGCTGACGTGGTTTTGCCTGCCTCACCAGTCACCAAACGTGTCTTCTCTGACGCAGAGAAGCCGGCTCCGAGGACTACATACGAAAAGGCTGTGGCAACCACGATGAAGGCAATCAGGATTATTGCTGCCTCCAGTCCGGAAAAGCCATCCTCATCTGCCATAGCGATCATCAAATCTGACGATATCGTCCTCTGCGAGATATTCGCCGATCTGAACCTCGATCATCTCGAGGGGTATCTGCCCCCGGTTCTCAAGCCTGTGAACCGCACCCGCACGGACAAAGGTCGATTCTCCCTGAGGAAGAAGACGCGTCTCCCCGTCAATCCAGACATTGGCACAGCCTGAGACGACAACCCAGTGCTCGCTCCTGTGATGGTGCTGCTGAAGTGAGAGCGATGCCCCCGGCTTGACAGTAATCCGTTTGATCTTGAAGAAGCGTGATTCTTCGAGGACGAGATAGGAACCCCAGGGACGATAGACAAGCCGGTGCTCAAGAACCGTGGGATCATGGAGGGCGTCAAGTTCCTCCACCACCTCCCTGACACGCTCAGTTGCACCGCTTGAACAGACCAGAAGCGCATCATCGGTATCAATGACCACCAGATCTGAGACTCCCACCGCTGCAACCCGCTTGCCCTCGGGATGGATGAATGTGCAGCCTGATGTGTCGAAGAGATGGGCATCACCGACATTGTTGAACTGATCCTGTCTGGATGCATCATGAAGTGCGGCAAATGTTCCAAGATCACTCCATGGAACAGTGAGGGGAACCACCGCAACACGCCCGGATCGTTCAAGGAGACCATAGTCCACAGAGATGGATGGAAGAAGAGAATACTCCCCGGGAAGAGAGGCTTCTGCTATTTCCGGAGCATATTTTTGGCATTCTTCAAAGAAGAGCCGTGGAGTCATCAGGAAAATGCCGGCATTCCAGAGAGCGCCGTCCCTGATATGCTGCTCTGCAGATGCTGAATCTGGTTTTTCGTGAAATGCTGCCACCCTGTATCCATTTTGGAGTGCATCACCTGGTTTGATATAGCCATACCCCGTATGGGGGCGATCCGGAACAACCCCGAAGGTGACCAGGCACTCTTCTGCGAGGGGAACTGACTGCAGCACCACCGGAGCCATGCCATCCCCGATGAGATGATCGGTTGGATAAACCACGACCGGATGATCCGGATCATCTGCAAACCTCCGCATCCCCCAGGCGATTGCTGGGAGTGTGTTTCTGCCACAGGGTTCGAGAAGGACCTGATCATGGAGAACCTCCTCGCCAAGTTCCTCAATCTGGTTCTTCACAAGGAATTCGTATGCGGATCCGGTCACTATAACAATCTCATCAGGAGATGAGTGGAGGCGGGCCCTCCGGTAGGCCTGCTGGAAGAGGGTTTCATCAAGGAGTCTGATAAACTGCTTCGGGCAATGCCGCCTGGAAAGTGGCCATAGCCGGGTTCCGCTTCCACCTGCAAGGAGAACTGTCCTGATACGATCACCTGCCTTCAATATACTCAAAAAGAACGTATAACCCTTTTGTATTTATTTGAGAGAGAAAAGGGTTGTTATTGTGTTCATTCGTGCCTGAGTGCCTCAATCGGGTTGGCTTCCGACGCCTTCCAGGCGGGGTAGAGCCCCGAGAGAACTGAGGTTCCAATCCCAAAGATCATTCCGATCGGGATATAGATGAGGCTTGTTGGTGCGAGGAGATAACTTGTATCTTCAAGCATGACAAGAAGGGCAAGGTAGCCACCTGCAACCGAGAGAGTCCCGCCGATTGCTGATCCGGCGATCCCGAGGAGGAGGGACTCATAGAAGAACATACGCCGGATCTCACGTCTGAGGCACCCGATTGAACGGAGAATTCCAATCTCCCGGTACCGCTCCATCACCGACATCATCATGACATTGAATATTGAGACTCCGGCAACGATGAGGGAGATCCCCCCGATTGCAATGGTAAAGGTCGATATTCTCCCAAAGGTCTCAAGAATGGTCGTGAGTATCGCCCGGGTATCAAATACATCGACCTCAGTGTCCCGGCGGTTCAGGGCAGAATCAATTGACTCCTTCACCTGCTCGATCTCTTCCAGGGTTCTGACCTTGACGATGACACGATCATAGCCCATTGGATCATAGGCATTCTCATACCAACGGTCAGATACGATGATGGCATTGTCAGTATTGATATCAAAGCCCATACCCCGTTCCTCAAGGATACCAACCACCCGGACGGATTGCCCCTCTGTTCCAACAATGATTCTGCTGCCTGTCCTGAGTGAATATGTCTCAGCAAGCCGGTATCCGACCATTGCACCGGAAGCCCCCCGCAGATACTGCCCCTCCTCCAGCTCAAGAAGAACCGGGATATCAGCTGTCCGAAGCCCATAGATAGAAGCAAATCCGGTTTCTCCCCCAATACGAATACGCGTACCCCCCGAATAGACCGGGATGACAGTATGCGGAACAGATGCACGTGTTATCCGTTCAAGCTGCCTGGAGGTGATGACATCATCTGAAGATATACCTCCTCCCGGCCCCATCTGAGCCCCTCCGGCATGGGGGATGACAACGATTGTATCGCCCACTGTTGTCAGATCTTCTGAGATGGAGAGGACAAGCGACGATCCAAGTATTCCCATCGAGGTGATGGCAACAACACCGATAATGATCCCGATCATCGCAAGGAGCGAACGGAGCCAGTGGAGCCTGAGATTTCGAAGGGCGAACTGAAAGAAGATCGGCCGGTTCATTCGAGCCTCCCGTCGACTATCCGTATCACGCGATCGGCATAGCGGGAAAGGGTTGGATCATGTGTGACCATGATGATCGTCTTCCCCTCCTCTTTCTGCAGTCGTGACAGGAGATCCATGATCTGGGCCCCGGTCTTTGTATCCAGGTTCCCTGTCGGTTCATCCGCAAGCAGGATCTCAGGATCATTGATTAATGCCCGTGCAATCGCAACCCGCTGCTGCTGGCCACCGGAAAGTTCAGACGGCGTATGTTCGAGCCGTTCCTCACTGATACCAACAGCCGAGAGGATGTTTTTGCAGTTGAGTGTACATTCGTTATTGCCTCCATTGAGGATGAGTGGAAGCCGTACATTCTCGATTGCCGAGAGGAGCGGGATTAAGTTGAACTGCTGGAAGATAAAGCCAAGATGGTGTCGCCTGAGCATTGTCAGTTCGTCATCTGTCATCTCGCCGATGTTCTGATTGTTGATAAAGACCTCGCCATGTGTGGGGGTGTCAAGGCACCCCATCATATTCAAAAGAGTGGATTTACCAGAGCCCGACGGGCCCATGATCGCAATAAACTCTCCGGCTTCAATAGAGAGATTAATCCCGTCAAGAGCAATGACATCACCGCTCTTCAGGGAGTATATTTTCGAGACATTCTGGAATCGGATCGCTGTTTTCATCGCTTTTTTCGTGAATAGAGGAGTGCTCCTGCAACAAAAAGCAGAGATACAACACCAATTCCGATGATCACAGGCGGGATGCCCTCATCCTGATCTGCTGTCGAGGGAAGAAGAGATGGCCTGATTGCGACCATGACCGTCTCTTCATACAGGTTTCCGTCATCATCACGATACCTGATCACAAGCGGAACGTTATCCACATCTTTTGCCGAGAATGTCACCTCAAACGAGGAGAAGTCATCGGCATCCAGTGCCCCGACGACGTACAGCCGGAACGGGTCAATCGGCACTGCCGGCTCACTCGTTGTCATCACAACCGAACGTGCAGTTTCAAGCCCTGCATTTGAGACATCGCCGGTGATCCGGTAGCCTCCGGCAACTGAACCCACCTCGATATTTGAGACGATCGGCTCTGCCACCCGCTTGGCTGTCCCTGGCACGACCGAAAGCGTAAGCGGGATGGTATGCCGGTTCTGGCCATTTCTGTATTCGACATTGAAGGTGAGATCGCCCTCGCCAGCCGGTGTCACTGAGAAACTTGCACTCTCATTCTCCCCCGGATTGAGCGTGCCGATAAAGGCGGATGTCGGGACGACCTCTGCTACACCGGTTGCCGGGGTGATCCTCACTCCTGAGAGAGAATTATCACGCGGGTTTCCAACAGAGATCTCAACAGTATCTTTTCTTCCCTCCATGAAAGTATCAGGCCGGGACGTTATGCTGGCTTCAAGCGGGGTCCTGTCAACTTTCACAGTAACCGGATAGTTAAAATTCCCGGTTGGAATAAAATTCATGGAGAACCTGGGGTAGAAGATACCTTCCTCACTCCCTGCCCTGATGGTGAAACTGGTCGTCATGGAGTCCCCGGCACCAAGTATCCCGACACCCGAATAGTGCGGGCTTTCTACTACACCGATATTTCGTACCCCTGCAAGATTTATCCTGGATATCTCAACAGGGTTGCTGCCGGTATTTTTGATGACGACCGTGATGGTTCCGGTGTCTGAGGGGAAGAAGACAGGAGGATCAAGGGAGACATCAATGACACCAACCTGCGAGGCGGAAGCAGCACCTATACCCGAGCATACGAGTAGGGCTCCGATTACCAGTATAAAGAGACTCTTTCTCATCACAGCACCCCAATAGACATAATTGTTACAAGGAGATAGATTGCAACCGGGACAAGCACCACAATCCCGGCATCACGCCCGGTCAGGTTCCGTGCATAGCGGATACCATAGTACCAGATGTTTGCAGCCCAGATCATGAAGACAAGTGAGAGAACACCCTGGAGAAGCATTACATCAGCCATCACCGGCTGGGCAAGAAACGCTTCGACTGCCGCATCTATTGCAGCCGGATCCATAAAATCGCGAATAACTGGTATTGTCACCTGATCGGCTACTGTTGCAAGATAGGCAATACCAATCCCAACTGACGCAATAAACGGTGCCATACCATACCCGGCTGCTTCTGCCACCTTCTTCAGAGAACCTTCGCCTTTGAAGAGCATGCTCACAAGATAGAAGACCACAGCTGCGAGTATCCAGAACATAATTCCGGCAATAAAACCACCGACTGCTCCAAAGATTCCAATGACCGCACCATAGCCTTCCATTCCACCCTCAAACATCGGGGTCATCAGTGAAGACATCTGGTAACCGCCCAGTGCAGAGAGGAGAGCATACACAAAGACGATACCAAGGGGCATACCAAGTGCCGCTTCCTCTTGTGCATGCTCCCTGAAGTACTCATCGGGCCTGAAGAGGATAGTGAGAAGATCTGATCCCATAACTACGTATTCACCACCAGCGCCGGAGGCCGGCTACCTGATATTATTTAGTATTGATTCGTTTTATTTGCTGATAAAAATATGGTGCAGCAGACGATACAAAAAAAAAAAGTGTTGCTTCTGGCTTCATGTGGGCTTCTGGATTCACGGTGGCAACGAAGCGGCTTTCATGCTTTTCTGAGAGATCACCCAACATCCGGCCGCTCCACAACCGCACGTTCATCCGAGAGATCCTGGGTGAGATCTGCAGAAATAAATCCTCCCTCCTCCGGGAGCCGTATCAGGAGGGCGGTTTTTTCATCAAGACCCACGTTTGCGGATTCAAGTGAGAAATCAACGATATGGCCTCCGGTATGCCGGTCATCACTGACAAAGTGGAGGTGGTAATCCGGGACATTCAGCCCTCCCATATACTCAGGAAGGAGGAACCCGACTGCTGTACCACTGATATCTGTATGTGTTGCCACATACTGATCTGCCAGGGCATCGATGAGACGCGGATACGGCTTCTCCTGGCGGTGGGGTGCACGAAGTGTCACCGACGAGAAGACACCGTCGATACGGATGGCATACATCAGGTTTTCTGACCTGATCACCTCGTTGATATGATCCTCAAAATCCTGGTATCCTGCGGTTGAAAGATCCGGGACGATGATATCTGCGTCAAAGAAGGTCACCGCAGCAAGCGGTGTTGTGAGATCATCTGGGGCAGTCACAAGTGATCCATCTGCCCTGGCCTGGTAGACAGTTCCATCCACAAGGATAAGTTCGCCATCCAGGGAATCAAACGTCCCGATCCCGAGATCGCCATACCAGATCAGGTCCGAGACCGGCAGAACACCATCATAGACACTCTCAAGGAGTGCGTCGATTGTTGAGACCTGGAAGATGAGATCACCTTCCTCAATACCGGTATCACTGGAGACTGCTGCAAAAAGTGCAACCCCCCCTGCTCCAATGACAATCCCGATGATGAGGGAGATGATGATGATTTGGATCTTTGTCTGCATAGCAGTCTATTTTCTGGTCCGACTATTTTAGCAGATCGCTACCCGGAATAAACATCAGAGAAATTATGATATCATCGAACAAGTACAATTGGATCAGTTTTCGTGGGGGCAGATGCAGATGTATACAGCCAGGAATTTTCCGGCAGGTATTGAGAATCTTCCTGATGTCATGGGGTTTCTCGACTCAGTGCTTGAGGAGGCAGACATTGATGGTGCTCCGGCATTCAATCTCCAGCTGGCAGTTGATGAGGCATTCACCAATATCGCCTCATATGCATATGAGGATGAAGTGGGGAACGTTCAAATCCGGATTTCTGTCAATGGTGAAGCTGTCGTCGTTTCGCTCATCGATTCCGGAAAACCCTTTGATCCACTGAAGATTGAGCCTCCTGATATCACGCTCGGTATTGATGAGCGGAAGGTTGGGGGTCTTGGAATCTATCTCATTCGGAAGATGACTGATTCGGTCACCTATGAGCGGAAAGATGGACAGAATATCCTCACCATGACAAAAAATCGTGAAGAGAGCATATAATCCTCACTCATTCCTTTCGGGACAGATATAAACCCCGCAATCCTCGCATATCTCGTGGCAGGGTTCCATATGAATTGTGACATGAACCCGTGGAAACTCGGCTTTGAGTTCCTCTTCCAGTCGATCTGCAAGCTCATGAGCGGTGCTGAGCAGGGAGTCCTGGTTGAACATCAGGTGGAATTCGATGAAGCGCTCAGGCCCTGACCGTCTTGTCTTCAGACCATGAAAATTGACATATTCGGAGCAGTAGCCAGTGAGGATTGTCTGTATGCGGCGAACCTCCTCTTCAGGAAGCCGGTTGTCAAGGAGATCACCAAGTGATTTTTTGATCAGGCTGATACCGGTTCGAATGATGACAAGACCAACTGCAAGCGCGATGATTGCATCAAGGAGCAGGATGCCGGTCAGATAGATCAAAAGCAATCCTGCAAAGACACCAACTGAAGTAAAGACATCTGTTCTGAGATGCCAGGCGTCTGTCTCAAGTGCAATCGACTCAGTCTTCCGTGCGATCTTCATCATCCTCTGGGAGATAATGGTGTTTGCCAGTGCCGATACGCCGACAGCCACCATGCCGAGCCCGAGGAGATCAGGATCAAGCGTGCTTTCGCCACGGATGAGAGCACCGGATGCCTCATAGATGATAAAGAGTGCAACAAGTATGATCAGTGTTGCCTCAATAAGCCCTGAGAGCGACTCGAATTTGCCATGCCCAAATGCGTGCTGATCATCAGGAGGGCGTCCGGATTTTCTGACTGCAAAAAATGCTATTGAAGATGCGACGATATCGGTTGCAGAATGGACTGCATCCGAGATGATGGCAACTGAACCGGTGATTGTGCCGATTACCAGTTTCAGGATGACAAGAATGGTGTTGCTTGCGATTGCTATACCTGCAATCTGCTTCTTCTCGCGTGTGGACGGATCTGCCTGTGGAGGGAGCATGGGCATGCTTCCTGATTGGTTACACAGAAGAGAGGAAAAATATTGGTATTGGAGGGGTTAGTCTGATCTGGGATACCAACGCAGAGCACTACAAAATATATGCGATTTTTATTCTATTTTTTGTGCGTATATCTTCACTCCCCCCACAGCCGCTCCACCGCCTCTTCCAGCCGGTCCATCGAGGTTGCGTAGCTCAGCCGCACCCAGCCGGGTGCCCCAAATGCCGATCCAGGCGTCACCGCAACATGCTTCTCCTCAAGCCACGATGAGGCAGTGGCGACATCATCTCCCCCGACCTCTGCAAACGCATAGAACGCACCATCAGCCGGAGCAGACCGGTATCCTGCTTTTTGAAGGGATGCCATCATAAACGTTCGCCGTTTCGCAAACTCTTCCCGCATCTCCAGGACACAGGACTGATCACCCTTCAGTGCAGCAACCCCACCCCACATCACAAACGTCATCGGGTGGGAGACCGAGTGCTGCTGGATCCGGTTCATGTAACTGATGACCTGCGAGGGGCCGGCCGCATACCCAAGCCGCCATCCGGTCATTGCATACGCCTTTGAGAACCCGTTTACAGTCACGGTACGCTCTGCCATATCATGAATCGAGGCAAGCGGGATATGTTCAGCACCATCATAGACAAGTTTCTCATAGATCTCATCTGATAACGCAAGGAGATCGTGATCTGAACAGAGATCCGCAATCATCCCAAGCGATGAACGCGTCAGGACCGATCCAGTCGGATTCGATGGCGAGTTCACGATGATCATCCGTGTTGCAGGCGTGATCGCTTCCGCAAGCGACTCCCCCGGCTGGAACGTCACCGGATCAAGCGGGTAGTGGACTGCCTGTGCCCCTGCCATCTGCAGGCAGGGTTCATACGAAACCCAGGACGGGTCAAGGATGATCACCTCATCACCCGGATTCAGCACCGCCTGGCAGCAGAGCCGGATCGCATCCTTTGCACCGGCAGTCACGATGCAGTCAGCAGGTGATGCAGGAATGCCGTTTTCGGTTGAGAGTTTATCAGCAACCGCATCCAGCAGTTCGGGGATGCCGCGTGAGGGTGCGTAATGCGTCTCCCCACGCCGGAGGGCATCTATTGCCGCCTCAGTGATATGGGGGGGCGTTTCGAAATCCGGCTCACCAATAGAGAGGCTGATGACATCGATCCCGTTTCGTACCATCTCCTTTGCACGATCCGCAATCGCCATTGTGGCTGATGGTGTTATCGCACCAATAGTATCTGACAGCTGCCTCATGTCAATCGCTGGACAAGCTTGACCGCAGACTCAACCGCTCTCCGGGCATAATCGACCCGCTCCTGCGCCTCAAGCCGGGTCATCCCGGGACCCGATATCCCAAGAGCCACTGGTTTCTCAAATTCAAGCGAGAGATCAATGATCTTGCGTGCCGCATGCTGGACAACAATCTCGTCATGGCCGGTTGCTCCCTCAATGACACAGGCGATGGTGACAACCGCATCGACATTCCCGTCCTTGAGCATCTTCTTGATAGCAAGCGGCATATCATATGCACCAGGCACAAATGACCGCTCAATCACGTCAGCCCCAAGGAACTTCGCATGTTCTTCTGCCTCAATCTCCATCATATACGTGATATCGCGGTTGAATTCCGCAACTACAAATCCAAGTTTTATCGTCATAGTACCATCTTCTCCTTACAGCCGTGCAGGCCCGGCATCCGGGAAACCCTCCCGCTGACCGGTACCCGCATCCCGTTCAAGCTCCTTTGGATAGAGAAGGAGCCTGATTGCATTCACTGCATGCTCGCGGGTTCTCTCTTCGAGAAGCCACGCAAGCTCAGTATCATTTTCTGCCTCATCCTCATGGACGAAGACCTCGATGATATGGGTATTTGTCATCAGCATGGCAAGCTGAAGGCCCTGTGATGCCTCATGGGCACAGAGCTTGTCCTTCTCCTTGCCGCCGGGCATCCCAAGCGCCATCACAAGATCGCATCCACGTTCTTCGATCAGCTTCTTACAGGCAACCGGAAGATCCTTTATCCCCGGCACGGTAGACCGCTCAATACGGATACTTACATGGCGCCTGATCTCATCAATTGCCGCTTTGCCCATATTTGCCCGTGCAAATGTCGTGTCTGCGATCCCTATCTTCATGCCAGAACCTCCATTGCAGCAGAGAGACCATCTGCTGCAGGAGTATAGCCAAGCTTTGTGAGCGTCCCCTGCACAGCGGCAAGGGTAGCCAGCACTTCCGCAGGCCCGACTGCTCCCATTGTGCCTATCCTGAAGATCCTGCCCTTCAGCCGATCCTGGCCGCCTGCAATCTCAATCCCGGCCTTCTTTACACCATTCCGGAGATCAGCGTCACGGACTCCTTCAGGGTACAGGATCGCTGTTGCCGTATTTGAAGGTGCGTGATGGGCATCGCTGACCGGCAGGAGCGGGAGCCCCCAGGCATCCGCTGCTGCACGGACGGCATCCGCAAGCCTCCGGTGCCGGCCAATCCTCTCCTCTATCCCTTCCTCCTCGGCAATCAGACAGGCCTCACGGAATCCCATGAAGAGCGGCACCGCCGGTGTATACGGAGTCTCCATCGGATCCTTTGATGCGGCCTTCTTGTAAGCCTTCAGATCAAGGTAGTAGGGACGTTTCTCTGAGAGGCGCTCCCAGGCCCGTTCAGAGACCGAGACTGCGGAGAGGCCGGGAGGTGCGGCAAGGCATTTCTGTGATCCAACAATCGCAATATCAACACCCCACTCATCTGCGGCAACATGTTCGCCACCAATCGAGGTGATCCCATCCATGATAAAGAGCGCATCATGTTTCCTTGCAAGCTTCCCAACCTCTGCTGCGGGATTGAGAATACCAGCAGAGGTCTCGTTGTGAACCATCGTCACAACACCGGCACCATTCTCAAGCGCCTCTGCAAGACCTTCAAGGTCAAGGGGATGTCCCCACTCAGACTCAATTGCCCTCAGATCACCATACCTTCCGGCAATCTCCGCAAGCCGCTCTCCGAACTTGCCGTTAAAGACAGATGCGATGGTCTGGTTCAAGCCGACATTCGCAACCGCAGCCTCCATCCCCGCGGTGCCCGAGCCGGATACGACAAAGAGATCATTTCCTGTCCCAAACAATTCCTTAAGCACCCTGACGCAGTCTGCATAGACACCGCCGAATACCTTTCCCCGATGATTGATCGCCTGCTGGCTCATCGCGCTTCTGACCCGATCCGGCATCTGCACCGGTCCAGGCATCATGAGCAATAATTCATTCTGCATCCTGATCGTCCGTACTATAAGAAGATAAACGTCTTAATAGATAGTGAAGACCATGGTCGACGTAGCTGTCATCGCCGGATCACAATCAGACGAGGCAATCATCCGCAAAGTCTGCGCAACACTCGAAGAATACGGGATCACCTACGACCATCAGGTGATATCCGCACACCGTGACCCCGAAAAGCTGGGAGAATACATCAAAGCAAGCGATGCCCGTCTCTTCATTGGAATTGCCGGGATGTCCGCAGCCCTTCCAGGCGTTATCGCCTCAAAAACCAAAAAGCCGGTTATTGGCGTCCCGGTTTCCGGAAAAGTTATGGGAGGGCTTGATGCTCTCCTCTCAATCGCCCAGATGCCAAAAGGCGTCCCCGTGGCATGCGTCGCCGTAGATGGCGGCGAAAATGCGGCACACCTTGCCGCGCGGATCCTCGGGATCGCCTGATTGGGTTCCCCTACTCTTTTTTCGGGAGGAGATCCGAAACCAGTTTCACAGCACAGATATCCCCGCACATCGAGCAGGTCTCTGTCTCTCCATCACGGTCATGGATCGAGCGGGCATACTCCGGAAAGAGGGCTGCCTGGTATTGTGCATCCCAGTCGAGATCACGCCGCGCACGCGCCATAGCCATCTCAACAGGGAACGCGTCCACGCCGCCACGGCGCGCAATATCACCTGCATGAGCCGCTATCCGTGCAACCCGGGTCCCTTCGATGATATCATCTTCATCAGGAAGCGCAAGGTGCTCTGCCGGTGAGACCATGCAGAGGAAATCTGCGCCCGCAGATGCGGCAATCGCACCACCGATGGCACCGACGACGTGATCATACCCTGCTGCGATATCGGTGACGAGCGGGCCGAGGAGGTAAAGCGGTGCTGAGTCCGTCACCTCTTTGATCACCTTGACATTCCAGGCAACCTCGTGGATCGGGATATGTCCCGGACCCTCGATCATCCGCTGGACACCCGCCAAACGCGCCTGTTTTGCAAGCCGTCCAAGCGTCAGGTACTCTGTCGCCTTTGCGAGCCGTCCGCTGTCAACCAGGGCGCCGGGGCGCATCCCGTCACCCAGGCTCAGGGTGACATCTTCTTCGGCAAGGATCTCAAGGAGATAGTCATATTCTGCATACAACGGGTTCTCCTCACCTGATTCAACCATCCATGCGACATGGAACACCCCGCCTCGGGAGACGACACCAAGCATCCGGGGATCGGTTCTGAGTGCATGGAGCGCATCATGGTTCACCCCGCAGTGGAGTGTCATGAAATCCACGCCCTGCCTGCATTGATCCCGGATCACCGAGAAGAGAATATCTGCGGTGAGGTCCTGTGCTGTGCCGGCCCGCCGGACAGCCTCATAGATCGGGACTGTCCCAACAGGAGCCGGAAGAGAGAGGATCTCTCGTCTGATCGCTTGCAGATCCCCTGCGGTTGAGAGATCCATCAGCGCATCTGCTCCCTCCATCAGGGCAGCCCTGGCCTTGATCATCTCAAATTCCGGATCACAGCGGACAGCGGATGTCCCGATATTCACATTCACCTTAACGCGACAGCCTTCTCCTATTGCAGAATACCGAATCGTTCTTCGTGGATTGGCAGGAACCACAATACGGCCGTCTGCAATAGCCCCTGCCATACGGTCAGGTGAGATGCCTTCAGAAACAGCCAGATCCAGAAGCTCAGGTGGGAGGCCCGATCGGCACTGCCTGACAAGTGAGTGCATAAATACCATCTGTCTTCAGCACTTATTATCCTGCATGCAGATCCAATGGATACCCGGAAGCGGGTGGCAGGCAAACTCCTATCTCTTCGGGGACACTCTCATCGATGCGGGCATCGTCCCCATGGCAGTCGAGCGGTACCGCGACCAGATCAAGACGATTATCCTGACACACGGCCATTTTGATCATATCGCCCATCTCAGTGAAATCAAGGCAATGACAGGAGCAGAGGTCTGCATCCACCAGCTTGATGCCGGCGCTCTCCGATCTGATGCCGAAAGCCTCTCCTGCAACTTCGGTGCACGGCCACCCATGGTTGTCCCGGATACCATCCTCGCAGACGGCGATTCGGTGGGGGATCTCCGCGTCATACACACCCCCGGCCATACAAGAGGGAGCATCTGCCTCTATCATGAGGAGACACGCGCACTTATTTCAGGAGATACCGTCTTCCCGAATGGTTCATTTGGAAGGACAGATTTCCCCGGAGGAAGCACAGCAGATCTCATGAGATCAGTCGAACGTCTTGCCACATTCGGGATCGAATCCCTCTATCCTGGCCACGAACGGCCGGTCACTGAAGGTGCGGGCAGACATCTCCTGGCAACACAGCAGTATCTCAGATCATACCATGGGTGAACCACCCCGCCCTGAAGGACGGCGTCTTCCCGCACCGTCCCCTTCACCTCCGCACAATAAAGGGGTGTATACGCTTATCCTCAGATCCACTGGCAGAGAGGTCCCGGTCGGGAGGCTTGGCAGCATCCATCTGCCGGAAGCATATCTCATCTATGTCGGATCGGCACTCGGGCCGGGGGGGCTTGGCCGGGTGCAGAGGCATCTGGCTATGCCGGGAAGCGGCAAACGACACCACTGGCATATCGATTATCTCCTCCTGGATGAATCGATTTGGTGTTCTGCAACGATTACCGCAACAACAGAAGACCCCTGCGAATGCCTGCTCGCAAACACAATCGGTGGTCAAAATATACCTGGTTTTGGCTGCTCAGACTGTTCCTGCCGATCCCACCTCTTTCTCCGGCATGATGACCCGGTTGAATCCATAGAAGCAGCCTTCTCTGCACTTGGCCTTGAGCCCATGATCACAAGGTATTAGTAAGCGTACGAGAAGGATACCCCTATGAAGGTTCTTGGGATATCCGGAAGTATGAGAGCACAGGGAAACACTGCCATCCTTGTGCAGGAGATTCTAACCCACGTTGCAGAGAAAGGTGTTCCGACAGAGTTTCTCACACTCTCGGGAAAAGAGATTAAACCCTGCATCGGGTGCGAGAAATGCAAAGAAGAGAAATGGTGCACCATCAGAAACGATGACTGGTCGGGACTGGCAGAGAAGATGATCAAGGCGGATGTCCTCGTCATCGGATCTCCCACCTACTACTTTGATGTCTCCGGGCAGGTGAAGAACCTCATTGACCGGACCTATTCACTCTGGCATGACCGCAGACTTGCAGGCAGGAGTGCTGCTGCCATTACTGTCTGTGCAGACAAGGGAGGCGCCCGGGCACTTGAGACACTGGAAGCATTCCTGTTAACCCACGAGTTCGGCTACCTCGGCCATATCATCGGGAGGGGGGCAGCAGCTGGTGATATCCGATCCGATACCGTTGCCATGAGTTCGGCAAAACCGGTTGCTGATCGGATCGTCTCCTACTTTGGAACCCTGGACGACTAAAAAGTGGAGGGCAGGAGAGAATGGAACACCAGGTTATCCCCCTCACAACCAGTACCGCAACCGGCTATGCCACAAAGGTAGGGCCGGTTACGCTTGTATTTATCAAAACCGAATCCGGGATGATCGGGTGCGGTGCCTTTGATATCACGGCACTTGAGCGGTTCGGGGTTCCGGCAGCCACGATGAAATCCAGCGTAAAACCGATGGTAGAGTCTATTGAAGACCTGCTTTTGGCTTCAGTGCATACTGTGAATCATCCTGGCTATGAACGCGGAATCAGGATCGGAATGCAAGCAAGAGAGGCGCTGGAACTCCTCGGTTGACTTTTTCTGATACGTGTGCGGATGGTAAAAAAATTGGTTTCAGAGACCAAGGCCGTCCAGGAAGAGCCGGTGAAGCCGTACGTCGCCTCCCAGTTCCGGATGGAACGAAAACGCCATATGCAGGCCATGCCTGATGGCAACAATCCCCTGTGGCAGGGATGCAAGCACCTCTGTTCCATACCCGACACGGGTTGCAACCGGTGCCCTGATGAAGATCCCATGAAACGGGGTGTCAAGGCCAATACAGTCAACATCAGCCTCAAAAGACTCCTTCTGGCGGCCGAAGGCGTTCCGTTTCACGGTCATGTCCATGACACCAAGTGGCTCAAAGAGGCTGTCATTCTGCACCTCTGTTCCGAGGAGAACCATACCTGCACAGGTGGCAAAGATCCCGCCTTCATACTGCTGGAAGGGCTTCTGCATTCCCGCCTTCTGGATCAGCCGCATGATGGTTGTTGATTCACCACCGGGAATTGCAATCCCATCAAAAGAAGGTATATCAGAGGCATCCCTGAATATGGAAACAGAGCCTTTATCCTGAAGTGCGCGGCGGAATGCCTCAACATGTTCCAGTACATCGCCCTGGAGGGCAAGAACACCGATATTACCAGCCACGGGTCTGCAGCACCTCATCCGGTCTGAGGGTATGGATATCGATGCCCGGCATCGCCTCTCCAAGGCCGCGGCTTACGTCTGCAATCACATTGGGATCATTGAAGTGGTGAACTGCCTCAACAACCGCTTTTGCCATTGTTGCAGGCTGTTCTGATTTGAAGATACCGGAGCCGACAAAGACACCGTCTGCACCAAGCTGCATCATCAGTGCGGCATCCGCAGGGGTGGCGATACCACCGGCAGAGAAGTTCACAACCGGCAGGCGGCCACGTGAAGCAGCATCATCAACGAGCTCAAACGGCGCTTCGATCTTCCGTGCATAGGCGGTCCGTTCAAGGGCATCCATACCCTTCAGCATCCGGATCTCCGACTGGATGGCACGCATATGCCGTACAGCCTCAACGACGTTTCCTGTGCCGGCTTCACCTTTTGTCCGGATCATCGCAGCCCCTTCATTGATCCGCCTGAGCGCCTCACCGAGATTTCGGGCACCGCAGACAAACGGTACCGAGAACCCGCTCTTCTCAACATGGTACTCCTCGTCTGCCGGTGTCAGAACCTCGGATTCATCAATCATATCCACACCGAGTTCCTGGAGCACCTGGGCCTCGACGAAATGACCGATCCGGATCTTTGCCATCACCGGTATCGAGACGGCTTCAGTGATCTCGATGATCTTTGCCGGATCGGCCATCCTGGTGACACCGCCTGCCTTCCTGATATCGGCAGGCACACGTTCAAGTGCCATCACAGCAACCGCTCCTGCTTCCTCAGCGATAACCGCCTGTTCGGCAGAGACGACATCCATGATAACACCGCCTTTCTGCATGGATGCAAACCCCCGCTTCAGAAGCTCTGTTCCAAACCTCAGGTCTTCAAGTTTCATCTTAAGAAATATGGATCTGCTCAGCCATTAAAACATAGTATCACCGCATCAGGCGGATCGCTTTTGCCATCCAAAATCCCGGGCAGGGGATCTCCGGCTACCCCCATAGAAGAGGAGATATGAGCGAAAGACCGGGGAGAATCCAGATGAGAAGAAGCAAGAACGCAAAAAAAAGCGTTACTCCCCTGACTGCAGCAATGACGCAGCTCCCCCCCTTGAGCAGACTGCGGGCAGGCTCACCAATCAGGTAGCCACCAGGTTTTGTAAACGCAATCCCGCACCCCCCTGCAATGGCTGCCATTGGTATCCCGCCATTTGGACCGGGGCGTTTTCGTGCATCACGCCTGAGGATCGAGAACGCGTCTCTTCCCCGTCCATAAACCCCAAACCAGCAGAGGAGGAGGCATCCGGCAATCCGTGCGGGAATATAGGAGAGGAGATCATCTGCCCTGGCAGGGAACCATCCAAGACGCTCCCGCTCATCCCGGTACCCGAGCATCGCATCCATTGTGTTTGCTGCACGGTAGAGTGCCGCACCCGGGAGGCCAAGGATGGCAAACCAGAAGAGTGGTGCGAGTATCGAATCCACCAGGTTCTCTGCGACCGATTCGTATGCCGCGGACCTGACCTCTTCATCCGAGAGTGTTTCGGTGTTTCGTGAGACCATCATCGAGGCTGCAGTCCGGCCGGCACCCGGATCAGTTGCCAGCCCCGCTTCAACTGAGCTGGCGTGTTCTTCCAGGGAGCGCCATGCAAACGTGGATTTTAAGAGGAACGGGCCTGCCAGAAGGTACAGCCACCATGGAGCGAACCACTCCACCAGGAGAAACGGCAGCGTGAAGAGGAGCGAAGTTCCAGCCCAGCAGATGATCCCGGCAAGCCTCTGGATGCCCGGCCGGTATACAGACGGGCGTCCCCACCACCCAATGACCCTGCCAATGAGGGCAACCGGATGAAAGGGTGTATGGGGATCACCAAGGCACCTGTCAAGTACGAGGGCTGCTGCCAGGACGAATGCTGGAATCAGGACGTATCCGGAGAACGGCATGCAATGACAATCCCGGCAAGCAGGAGCAGGACAATAAGCGAGGTTGCAAATGCGTCAACAGGAGCAAGGATCCCGCCCCGGAATGAGAGCCAGACCAGGTAGATGATACAGGCGATGATACAGGGGAGGAGTGCAAGGAGCGGGGGTTTGATTGTGGCAGAAGCATCCTCTTCCAGCTCATAGGTCTCAGCAACAGGTGCAGGCATCACCACCGGGCAGGCCTTGCTTACCACCGCCTTCAACCGTGCCGAGCGTGCCCCATAACCGGTGATAAGCTCCAGATCAAAGACTCCATCTCCTGATGAGTCGCGTATCGGGATCCGGTATTCCATATCACCGTCAATAAAGAGGTTTTCATGGAAGAAATCAGTATATGCCTGTCCGTTCTGCGTTCTGATCGTCGCATGGGTGGGAGAGCCATGGTTTTTCAGGTGGAGAACAAGATCACTCCCGGCATCAATTGGAGCCTCACGGGCAGAGAGTTCAACCGAGTTGACCCCACGCCGGTTCAGATGGGCAAGAACGATGGTCATATGGGCTGATCACCCCTCTTCTGGAACAGGTTCTGGAGGGAGGAGGTTTGGTATCCCCTCGTGAATCGGAAAGTCAAGGCTGCATGCATCACACCGGAGTGTGCCTTCAAGAACCTCTTCATCATTCTCTTCGGTTGCGGTCAGGGCGATATCGCCTTTGCAGACCGGACAGCAGAGAATATCCATAAGCCATCGTTTCATCGCTTTCTCCTCAGGTCTATTATTTGTGAGAGTTCCGGCCCTGTAGAGATGATTGTAACAGGGCGTCCCACATCCTCCTCTACCTGCCGGATGAAAACCTTTGCGGTTTCGGTGAGCTGACCATAGTCTGTTGCCCCATAGCAGGCAGGATCAACCCGGTCAATTCCGGTGACCGCAACCTGGGTGCAGCCGTTTATCATAGCCGAGTAGCGAGCCATAGCCCCGTCCCAGTTCCCGATCCTCCGCTCGCGATGGGTCACGGTGCCGTATTCGATTATACCTTTTTCATGAGACTGGTCAAGACTCATCTCAGTCGAGAACGGACCTTCACCGACCCGTGTCGGGAATGCCTTGAAGACAACGATCACATCGTCTATCCTGGTCGGGCCGACACCGCAGTCCGCTGCAATCTGGGATGCCGAGGTGTCTTTGCTTGTCACATACGGGTATGTTCCGAAATAGAGCGATATGCCAAAACCCTGGGTACCCTCGATGAGCACCTCCTCACCATTCTCAATTGCCCTGTTCACCTTCTCCGCAACATCGGTGATATATGGTGCAAGTTCCGGGAGATCCTTTGCCTGGCGCGACTGGCGAAGCACCCGATCCGAATTGGCAGGACCGCAGCCCGTCCCGGTGCTCCCGATCGTCTTCATCAGGTATTCGCTCGCCTGATCTCTCTCGATATGCTCCTCCTCGATGATTCCGCATCGTCCATCGATATAGGTCCTCTCCGAGGCATCAATTAGGTCAACCTCCCGAAGAAAAACCCTCGGATCCACCAGGACCCCGGGGCCGATACAGAGATCGGCTTTTTCAAAAACAAAGCCGGATGGAACCATCCGGACGCCAAATTCCTTCTCTTTGATCTTTACGGTGTGGCCGGCGTTTGGTCCGACACCGCCACGTGCTATAACTGTTGGATTGTCTTTATACGCGATATGGGCAACAATCTTGCCTTTACCCTCATCGCCAAAAAAACCACCCACAATAATTGTACAGGGCATAAGCGTATCAGTACCTTTCTGTTGAGAAAGGTGATAAAATAATCACCTTCAAACAAACCAGTCATTTTTCATGAGTATTTTTAACCATACGGAAACCATCAAGAACAGTGCTGGACAACAATAGAGGCAGATGAGGGAGAAAGATCTGCAGGAAACACCTGCCGTGGGGGAGCAGTCACTCCTGAAACGGTTTTGCGAAAGTTCGCATCCCGCAGTATCACTTGGCCGTGATCTCCTCTGGGTCGCCTGTGTTGTCGGAGGAGTGGCACTGCTGCTTTTTGCCGCATCCGGGACATGGCCCGCGGTTGTGGCTGTAGAGTCCGGGAGCATGCTCCCTGATATGCGGGTTGGAGATCTTGTCTTTGTTGCCGCACCTGATCGCTTTGGGCCGCTTGTCACATCAGCCGAAGGAGCAGAAACAGGGCATCTCTCATTTGGCAGTCCGGGAGATGTCATCGTCTTCAGGCCAAATGGCGATGATTCGGTCCATCCAATCATCCACCGGGCGATCATCAGGATAGACGAGGCTGAGGCTGAAGAGCTCCTCGAATTTCGTGATCCCCACGCCGGAATAGTCACAAAAGGCGACAACAACCCGGTGATCGACCAGCTTACAACCCATACGAATCTGGGCAGGATCGAGCCGGTGAAAGATGAATGGATCATCGGAAAAGCGGTCTTTGCAATTCCTCTCCTTGGGTACCTGCCCCTGCATATCGTGGAATTTGCCATAGTGATCATCGCCATCATTATCATCCAGGAACTCATTGCAGTTCGAAGGAAAGAGAAGAAGTAGGGAATCAATATGATAGAGACAAAACAACTGCTCGACGACTGCCTGGGAGGCCACCGGCTTACCCCTGAAGAGGCGCTTCATCTCCTGAAGACGACCGGACGTGAGATCTATCCCATCTGTCATGCAGCAGATCTCCTCCGTGAAGAGAAGGTCGGCAATGTCGTGACCTATGTGAGAAACCAGAACATCCATATTACCAATGTCTGCAAGAATCTCTGTGGGTTCTGTGCGTTTGGAAAGCGAAAGGATGATCCGGATGCATTCTTTGATGATCCGGAACGGATCCGGGAGAAGGTGAGGATCGCCTGTTCCAGAAACATCACCGAGATCTGTCTCCTCTCCGGCGTCCACCCCGACTATACCCTTGATACCTATGCAGATATCATCAGGACTGTCCGCGATGAGGCTCCCATGATCGATATTCATACCGCCAGTCCCGACGAGGTCGCCTTTATTGCAGAAAAAAGCGGTGTACCGACGACTGAGGCACTTGAAACGCTCAGGGAGGCTGGCCTTGGCACCCTCCAGGGTACTGCTGCTGAGATCCTGGTGGACGATGTCCGGAAGGTGATCTGCCCGGCCAAAGTCGATACCGCAACCTGGGTCCGGATCATCAGGGAGGCTCACCAGGCAGGCATCCGGAGCACCTCAACGATCATGTACGGATCCGCAGAGTCCCCGGCAGACCGGATCACCCATCTTCAGATTCTCAGGGAGATCCAGGACGAGACCGGCGGGTTTACCGAACTGGTTCCTCTCTCTTACCTGCACGATAATACAGAGCTCTACAGGCGGGGACGTGCACCAGCAGGTGCAACAGGCAGGGAAGATCTCCTGATGATTGCAGTCTCCCGCCTCTTCCTTGATAATTTCGACCATATTCAGGTGCCATGGGGTAAATTCGGCATCAAGCTCACCCAGATCGCACTTCTGTCAGGTGGAGATGACCTCGGGGGCACGATGTTCTCAGATGATGTCTCTGTCGAGGCAGGGGGATCAGAAGCAGGGTATCTTGATCCGGTGCTCATGAAGCATATCAGTGAGGATATCGGCAGGACCCTTATCCAGCGGACAACAAAATACGCCCATTTGTGAAGAGTTTGTGAAGAGATAGAAACCCCAACCCTCTGCGGTTTTTTTATGAACGGCACCAGGAAGAGCAGTAGCTGACGTTTTTTTCAGATAAAATAAAGGGGGAGAAGATTGGTTGGTATATGCCCGCACGGCACAGGAATAACTGATATCTCTTATGATACTGAAGGTGGCGTGCCCCCTCTGCTGCCGGACCTGTCCGGATGGGATCAATTGTGTATGGACATCCTTGTGATCGCCACTTGAGAGGTGTGTAGCCGGACACTATTGGTTGAAATTCATGCCTTGAATTCTGAAAAGTCCGCATACAGAGGGGGCAGGACGCACGCCTTCCGCAATGGATGGGCGATACCGGAATCACAGGGTATCCCGGTTGTCCATACATACCTTTGTTAATTAGGTTTAAAAAAGTTTCTCCCATTGCCGTGCATTGGTGCTAAGTGCGATGCCGGGCAATATCGAAATGGATTTATCCAGAAGACTCCATATCTACTAAAATGCCATCCCAGTCTGCTGACATAACGGGAATTACCGATCTCCTCAGGAAAGCACCGCGCGGCATGTCAGTCGGCGAGATAGCAGATGCCATTGGAATAAACAGAAATACCGCAGCCCGCTACCTGGATATGCTCCTTGTTGCCGGAAAAGTCGAGATGAGAACCTTTGGCAAGGCAAAAGTCTTCTTTCTCTCCCAGAGAATCCCGATCAGTGCAATGCTCAACACCTCTTCAGATCTCGTGATGGTACTCGACCATGACAGCCGTATCATCCTTGCAAACGATCCAATACTCTCCTTCTCAGGCACGCTGAAAGAGGATATCATCGGCAAAAAGCTGGAAGAGACACCGCTGTCTCTCTTTTCCCATCCAAGGCTGACAGAATATCTCAGTTGGAGAAACGGCAATCCTGAATCAGTCGATGTGATCCGGCTTTTGAGAGGAGATGATGAGTGCTTCTTCCGACAGAAGATCGTCACTACCGTCTTTGATGATGGCATCCCCGGCATCACGATGATTCTTGAGGATATCACCACCCAGAAGAAGGCAGAGGAGGCACTCCGGAGAAGTGAGGAGATGTTCAGGACACTTGTCTCGGATATCAGTGATGTGATCTGGGCGGCTGACGAGACCGGGGCTATCACCTATATCAGTCCCCGTTCAGAGGCGATATGCGGTTTCAGGCCTGAAGAGATGGTCGGCAGACGTTTTACTGACTTTATGCATCCAAAAGAGGTGGAATCATTCAGGCGGACAATTCATACTGCCATCCGGAACCAGAGAGCGTGGCCACTTGTTGAATGCAGTATCAGGAAGCCGGATGGTGAGAGTATTGCAATTGAATTATCAGCCAACCCGATCACCGTCACTGATGCAGACGAACAACTTCTTTTCCTCGGATACCGGGGAGTGTTCAGGGATGTTACCGAGAGAAACCGTGCAGTCAAGCACGTCCGCCAGTGGAAGGATTTTCTCAATTCCATTGTTGAGAATATCCCGGATATGGTAGCAGTTGAAGATCTGGACACCCACACACTTGTCTTTTTCAACCAGGCAGCAGAGGAGTTCATCGGGCTGCCCCGGGAGTTCCTGGTCGGGCAGAAACCTGATAAAATCTTTCCAAAGGAATTTGCAGAGGAATGGGCAGAGACAACAGCTGCTGTCATCAGATCGCAGGGAATTCATGAGGAGATCCAGCAGTACCCGCTCTCTCCCGGAGACGATGTGTTGATTCTGAAGACAAAAAAGATACCCATCTTCTCAAGCAGAGGCAAAATACGAAATATTCTTGCCATCACCACCGATATAACAGGGGAAAAAGCAGGAATTAATCAGGAAATCCAGCCAGACGCAGCCAAATGAATCCCGTCTCCCATGAGGGATAAAAATAAAGATATGGTGAACCCCGGCAATCCAGAATCTATATACAGTTTTAATAGCAACGTTTCCGTTATCACAGAGAGAGGCAATGAAGAGAGTTACGGCATGGCTTCCAACCAGGCAGATACCCTAGCCTCAGCTATCGACCCGGCGTCTGCTGATCGGGATTTTGAGTACTGTTTTTTTCAGGAGATCTTTGAATCCTCACCAGACTGCATCCTCCTCCTGGAGAACGGGAGTATCAGGAGGGCAAACGCAGCTGCAGGAGAGTTTTTTGGAATGGATACTGATGAGCTGAGGACAAAGACGCTTTTTGACCTCTCACCAGAATATCAGCCTGACAACGAGCTATCCGGCCAGAAGATGGAGCTCTACAGAACCCAGCTTGAGCGGGGGCCGGTCCGGTTCAGGTGGGTCTTTACTGCCGCAGGCGCACTGGAACGTACAGCGATTGTGACCTTAACTCCGATACGGGTTGGGAGCATCATACGGGTTATGGTGCATGCAAGGGATGTCACGCCCCTGCTCATTGCGCACCAGAAGATCGAATCGCAGTACCGGCTTCTTCAGATGACAAATGCCGTAATATCCGCAATGCATAGTGAGGAGAGTACACGGGAGGCCCTGAAGATCGTTGCAGATGAACTCGACAGTCTCTTTGGCAACATCGTGACTGCGGTCTATCTCATCTCTTCGGATGCAAAAGTAGCAGAATGTGCAATTCTCAGGGAAAATATCCCTGATTTTGAAGAGCTACGGGGCTACAGTACCATTCCTGTCCATAAAGAACCCTATGCAGAGGTATTCCAGAGAGGAAACCCTCTTTTTGAGGAGATCCGGGATCTTGAGACCCCCGGAATGACCGGTTTTGATGCGCTTGCAAAGCGGCATTCCCCAACCGCCGTTGCCATCATCCCCCTTGTCTCAGATGACCGGGTATTTGGATCAGTCAATCTCTTCTCAAAAGGCAGGGAGGGTTTCGATCCCGATGAAAGAGATCTGCTCGTGAGCATCGGCAGAGAGATCGGTGGAGCCATCCAGGCAGGTATGATGCGGGATGAACTGAAACAGACAAATGATATTGCCAATCTCTTCCTCGACATCCTTGTTCACGATGTCAATAATGCGCACAACACCATCGGTGGGGCACTTGAGCTACTCACTGGTGCAGGGGAAGACGAGAGAGAAACCTATACGAACCTGATCCAATCCGCACTTGATACCGCTGGTGAGATCCACCGGAACGTAATGACGATCAGATCCATCCGGAGAGGCGGAGATGAGAACCTGAAGCCTGTTGCGATCGATCCGGTGATTCAGAGGGCAGCACCCAGGGGAGCAGACATCAGGTTTACACAATCCGGAGCTGTCGTCTATGCCGATGAACTCCTCTCCGGGATATTCCTCAATCTCTTTGGGAACGCCCTGAAGTATGGGGGACCTGACGTGGAGATCCAGGTGACGGTGACACAGGATGATTCAAACGTCTTTGTCACCATCGCGGATACCGGCCCCGGCATTCCGGATCAGGAAAAAGAACAGCTCTTCTCCCGCCACCTGAGAATCGGATCTGAGAAGAAAGGGCTTGGGATCGGCCTCTATATCTGCTGGACACTGGCAGAGCGGTATGGGGGTACAATCCAGGTTGCAGACAGGATACCCGGCTATCCTGAGAAGGGATCGGCATTCATCCTAGCTCTCCGCCGTGCAGAGCCATGAGCGCAGACCAGTCTTCAGCCCAGGGGAGAGAGCCAGGGTTCCTTCCGGTTTCTGAGAGAGAGATGGAGAAGCTTGGGATTGATGCTATTGATATCATCATCGTCTCAGGCGATGCTTACGTTGATCACCCCTCGTTTGCCCCTGCCATACTCGGGCGGAACCTCTGGTCTGCAGGCTATACCGTCGGGATAATTCCCCAGCCCGACTGGCAGCGTGATGACGCGTTCCTTGCGCTTGGATTGCCCCGCCTCTTCTTTGCTATCGCCCCGGGAAATGTCGATTCGATGGTGAATGCCTATACTCCGAACAGGAAGCGGCGGAGCCGTGACGTCTATTCACCCGGCGGTGTCCTGAAGAGGCCTGATCGTGCCGGGATCGTCTATGCAAACCGGATCCGTTCTGCCGCACCCGGCTGCGGGATTGTGATCGGGGGGATCGAGGCAAGTCTCCGGCGGTTTGCCCATTATGACTACTGGTCAGACTCGGTCCGCCAGTCGATAGCAGCAGATGCGCCTGTGGATCTGCTCGTCTACGGGATGGGCGAACAGACGCTCGCTTCAATTGCGAGCCGCGTGAGAAAGGGATCTGCACTCCAGGCAATCCGGGATATCCGGGGAACCTGCTGGAAGATGCCGGTGGCTGAATTTCGATCTTTTACTACCGAAGATATGGTTCTCCTGCCATCCTATACAGACGTCAGGGAAGACAGACGACGATATGCAGAGGCATATGCCGCATATGCACGCGAGCAGGATCCCTTCAGGGGCCGGGCCGTGGCGCAGCCGCATCCAAAGACGGTTATCATCCAGAACCCGCCGGCATACCCCCCTTCCCCGGATGAACTGGATGCCATCTATAACCACCCCTTCACGAGATCCGCCCACCCATCGTATAAGGAGAAGATCCCGGCACTTGAACCGGTGCGGTACTCTATCGTCACCCATCGCGGCTGCTTTGGGAACTGCTCGTTCTGTGCCATCTCCCACCACCAGGGAAGAATAATCACAAGCCGGAGCGAGAGCTCAATTCTTTTGGAAGTTGAGCGGATCAGCAGGGCAAAGGGGTTCCGGGGTACGATCCAGGATATCGGCGGGCCTTCGGCAAACATGTACGGGCTCTCCTGCCCGGCATGGAGAGAGGAAGGAACCTGTCCGGACAGGGACTGTAAACCCGACTGCCCCTCTCTCTCAACCGATCATGGTGCACTTACGAGGCTCCTTGGGCATATCCGGGAGATGCCTGGAGTAAAGCACAGCTTCTGCGGATCCGGGATCAGGTTTGACCTTGCCCTGGCTGATAGATCAGGCTACCTCGAGGAGCTCCTTGGATACCATGTCTCAGGCCAGCTGAAGGTCGCTCCGGAGCATATCACAGGCGATCTCCTCAGGCTGATGAATAAGCCGGATAATGCTTCATTTGAAGCATTCAGAGAACGTTTTCAGCAGCTTCAGCCCGGGCAGAAGAGGAGGCAGTACCTGATCCCCTACTGGGTCTCATCCCACCCGGGATGCACCATCAGCGCTATGATCGATCTTGCCAGGTATATCCAGAAGACCGGCCTTGCACCCGAGCAGGTTCAGGATTTCACCCCTACCCCGATGACGAGATCAACTGCGATGTACCATTCGGGGATTGACCCGATCACCGGGAAGAGCGTGCATGTTCCCCGGGATCACGAGCGCCGGATACAGCGGGCATTCCTCAGGCATAGGGATCCAGGGAACCACGAACTCGTCCGTGAAGGGTTACGTCTCGCGGGCCGGGAAGACCTGATCGGCGATGGCGCAGATGCACTTGTCCCACCTGCCAAAAAAGAAACAGCATTATCCGGGAAGCGGGAAAAGAGAGATCATGTACCGGGTACTCATCGCGGTGGTGCTGCTCGCAGGTCTCGCCACCACGGGCGCAGCCGCTTCTGAGGCAGTTATTGGCGAAACGATCACCCTTGCCGGATCGGCAGCCGGAGCAGACAGGGTCTATCTCTTCATGATCGGGCCAAACCTTGATCGCGCTGGTGTTGCACTCCATGACCCGACACTCAGGGCAGCAGCAGGGCAGTTCACCGAGGTGCAGGTCCGTTCATCGGGACGATGGGAATACAGGTGGAATACAGGGAGGGCCGGTCTTGATCCGGCTACATACACCATCTTTGCGGTAAACCAGCCCCGTGACAGGCATAACCTCCATGGTGCCACCTACAAGACAATCCCGGTGACACTGAGAAGTGCGGCGCTCACGCTTGAGACCGGTGTTGAGAAGACCGGATCACTCCAGGTGACGGTTGAGCCATGGGGTGCCCGGGTGGAGATTGATGGTGGGTATGCCGGGGAAACCCCGCTTGCGATCCAGCTCCCAACAGGCGGGTATGCAGTTGACATCAGCTGCGAGGGGTACGACCCATTCGGGATGAATGTGACCATCTATGAGGGAAAAACAACCTCAATAATCAGAACACTCACACCCGTACCTGAGCCGGCACCTCTGCCGCCAGAAACCATTCCAGAGACACCTGAGGCTGCAGGATGGGGTGCAGCACTTCTTGGAGCCGCACTCTGTATCGGATACCGGATGAAGCCGTGACTGATCGCCTAAGCCCGCTGGGCATCAGCAAAAAAGCTATCGAGAAGCCGGTTCATATCAAGCCAGAGGACAAGACGGGCAACCTCTTCCTCTTCGCCTTCTTTTCGGATACGGATGATACCACGGAGATAATCGGCAACCTCGTCACCCAGCCCGTCTTGGGAGAGATCGATATCTGATTCTGGAACATGCATCACTGAATGGACATCGTCAACAATCATCCCGACGTTTGATCCCTGCGATGCTTCAGGAACAAGGACGATTATCTTTTGCTCACCATTAGTCTTGTCAGGGATTGATAAGAGATCGTTTAGCGAGAGTATGGTGGTTATCTCGCCCCGGAGGTTCATGATTCCCCTGATATAGGGCGGAGTCCTTGGGATCTCGGTGATCGGTTTCATCTCGACGATCTCACGGACGAGATGGATATCAAGTGCATACTCTTCTTTGCCAAGTTCAAACTCAAGAATCTCGATATACCCATCCATCTTCTATCACCTAATCCCCCAAAACCAGAGGAAACCCACACGCAGCTATCTGGTTATTGATATTCACCATCCATCTCTAATTAAAGTGTTCCCGGCAGAGCCGGGTTACTGAGCGGATATGAAGATAGAACCAATAAATTGTACCTGATCAATAAAGAGAGTGGAAATATATAAATAATCTCATTCCGTTTTTATTATTGGGATTTCCCATGCTATTGATACGTACGATTATCATTGCCGCAGCCGCACTGCTCCTTTGTGCGGTTGCAAACCCCGCAGCCGCCCAGATGATAGGCGGAGATGTGGGAATTATTGAGGTCACCTCAGACCCAAGTGGCGCCTCTGTAAACTACGGTGGCCAGTACGAAGGAACAACACCTCTTGATATCAGGGTGTATGCCACCGGAACACCGGGACAGCAGCTTGTCATCTCAAAATCCGGGTATAAGACCTACTCAACAACTGCTCCGCATCCTGGAGCTGGAGAGACAAAATACGTCCATGCGGTGCTTGAGCCTATTGCACCCACACCAACACCGGTCTATGACGGGTACTTCTCAATCACCTCCACCCCCTCAGGTGCAACGGTCCGGATTGACGGCCATTATGTCGGTACAACCCCGATCTCAAATCACCGGGTGTCGGGTGGAACCACCCATCGTATCCAGGTTGAGTATTCGGGTTATGAGTCATGGTCTGAGAGGATTACCGCCTATGCCGGAGAGACGACCCCTGTTCATGCTGCCCTGACACGGCGGCCGGAGCAGACCGGATCTCTTGCAATCAAGTCATCTCCATCCGGTGCTGATGTCTATGTTGACGGCTCCTATCGCGGCTATACCCCGATGACTGTTGGCAACCTCCATCCGGGTGCACATACCCTTGAACTCAGGCTTGCCGGATATGACAAGTTCTCCCAGACAGTCCAGATCTATGCTGGCCAGACGACAAGCAAGAATGTCGGACTCCAGCATAAATCTCCGAAAACCGGATCGATTGCGGTGAAGTCATTCCCATCCGGTGCTGCAATCTACCTTGATGGCAGCTATGAGGGAAACACCTACACCAATGATTACTTCGATATCATCGGTATACCTGCAGGTTCACACTCCCTTATGCTCAGAAAGCCCGGGTATGCTGACTACTCCACATATGTCTCAGTAACAGGAGGAGGCGTCAAATACGTCTCAGCAACCCTGAGCCAGCATCCCGAACCTGCAACGAACGGCAGGGTAAATGTCATGTCACAACCATCCGGTGCCGAGGTCTACATCGACAACCTCTTCCGCGGGTATTCACCGTTTGTTGTTCCCGACATTGCACCGGGCTCACACCCAATCACCCTGAAGGTCCCGGGATACAGTGAGTGGATGAGCACTGTCCAGGTCAATGCAGGAGAGACAGCCCAGGTATCGGCGACACTTACCCCAAAGCCTGCTCCACCACAGCCAACACCATCGGGAAGCCTCCCGGTAGCGGCTCTTGGAGCTGTTGCCATGCTTGGTATTCTCTTTATTGTTGCAAAGCGGAAGTAACCAGAAACACTCTTTTTTTTATAACTATCGAATCTTTTGGCAGTACTGAACACTATTCTGAACACAGTTTCCCTATTCGTTGCAATAGTCCTTCCATATTCCCGGGGTGGGAAGAATAAATACCTCATGCGACAGATCCCAAAAGAAGCCATGAGCATAACGCATACATCAGGGAGGGGTGCATACCGGCTTCTCGGGGAGTATGGGATCCGGGTGCCAAAGACCCGTTTTGCAGCAGACGAGGAGGAAGCTGTAGCCATTGCCGAAGAGATAGGCTACCCGGTTGTCCTGAAGATCGAATCCCCGGATATCCTCCATAAAAGCGATGTATCCGGGGTCATCCCTGGGATACAGAATGAGGCTGAGATCAGAGGTGAGTATCGGGATCTCATCTCCCGGGTCCGGGAAATGAAGCCAGAGGCATCAATTGCCGGTGTTGCAATTGAAGAAGAAGCGGCGCCTGGTCTTGAGATCCTCATCGGAGGAAGAACTGATCCTGCGTTTGGAAAGACGATCACCGTAGGCCTTGGCGGAACGCTTGTTGAGCTGATCAGGGATACCGCCATCAGGATTCTGCCGGTTGACGAACCAGAGATCCGATCGATGGTACGGGAGATTCGTGGATACCAGCTGATCAAAGGATTCCGTAATGAACCCCCACGGGACGAGGAGGCGCTTGTCCAGGCCATCAGTGCCATAGCCCGGCTCTTTTTGGATCACCCCGGCTTCTCCGAGTTTGATATCAACCCGCTGATCCTCTATGAGGATGGATTAATCGCTGTCGATGCCCGTTTCATCGCCGGAGCAGAGGATAAACCCGGCAAACAGGAGCACAGGCCACTTGATAGCGGGATCCTGAAACCTCAGTCGATTGCGGTTGTGGGTGCAAGTCCTGATCCACAGAAGATCGGCTATACCATAACAAGAAATCTCCTCTCCTTTCCAGGAGCGCTCTACCCGGTGAACCCAAAACATACCGGGATCCTCGGACGGAAAGCCTGGCCACGGATACCTGAGATCCAGGATGATGTCGATATGGCCGTGATTGCTGTGCCTGCTGGTGTTGTTCCTGACATTATCCGCGACTGTGTCGAGAAGAAGGTCAGGACAGCCGTTGTGATATCGTTTGGGTTCCGTGAGTCAGGAGAAGAGGGCAAGCAGCTTGAGGAGGAGATCGTCTCGATTGCTCGATCGGGCGGCGTCAGGATCGTTGGCCCAAACAGCCTCGGCGTCATGGTGCCCCCTCATGGTATCAACTCCACCTTCAGCCAGAGTGCAGCACAGGCAGGTCCTGTTGGGTTTATCTCCCAGAGCGGGGCTTTGATCACCACCATCATCGACTGGAGTGCTGAAGAGGAGATCGGGTTCTCTGCTGTGATCAGTGTCGGAAACCAGGCCGATATCGGGTTTGTCGATTATATCGATCTCCTGGCTGAAGATGAGGAGACAAAGGTGATAGTCCTCTATATTGAAGAGATCCGGGAGGGCCGGAGATTCTTTGATACGGTCATGCGGGTTGCAGAGAAGAAGCCGGTTGTCGCGATCAAATCCGGGCAGTCCAGAATCGGGCAGATTGCTGCTGCATCACATACCGGATCGCTTGCCGGCGATTACCAGACCTATAGGGCAGCGTTTCTGCAGGCAGGTGTTGTCCCGGCAGATTCGATCCGGCTGGCATTCCAGGTAAGTGAGATCCTCTCAACCCAGAGTCTGCCGTCCGGAGAGAGGGCAGTTGTGGTGACGAGTGCCGGGGGGTTTGCTGTTCTCTCATCAGACTATGCCGAGCGGAATGGAATCAGGCTCGTCGAACTCCCCGACTCCGTGAGATCAGAGTTTGATGAGATACTCCCGCCGGGATGGAGCGGACGAAACCCGATGGATATGATCGGTGATTCCACTGCAGGGAGATTTGCAAAAGTCTTTGATGTCCTTTTGAAAAACCAGGATTTCTGGGATATTGCAATCATCATCTCGGCACCGACTGCAATTGCCGATCCAAGGCATGTCGCACGTGAGATCATCCGCTTCTCAGAGCATACAGACAGGATGGTTCTTGCCGGGTTTCCGGGAGGCCAGTCGGTGCGGCCGGGGATGCAATTGCTCAGGAGAGGCGGTGTCCCGGCCTTTTCAGAGGTTGAAGACCTCTTCAGGTCAATCGGCGAGGTGCTTGCTGCAACCAGGAAGAGGCGCAGGGCTAATGGGTGAGGGGTGAGTTGAGGGCCTGCAGAAGATCCTCTTTTGTATTCACGACTGTTGAAGCCTGTTCAAGCATCAGGTTCACATGCTCGTGAGTACCGGCACACCGAAAGTCTGTTCGCAACGAGATAACCGGTATCCCGCGTGCATACGCATACCCCATCTCCCATGCGGTGCCCGAATCCGAATCAGCACCATCAATAATTGCTACCACACAGTCGGTCCTGTTCAGGGCTTCACAGTGTGTCTGGAAGATATCCCCCATCTCGTGGTGATGCCGGGATGCCGAATCGTCTCCCATCTCCTGCGGAAGGTACACCAGAAAACAGTGGGACGCAAGGAGATCACGAATATATTCGTTATACCTCCGCTCAGCTTCAGAGAAGAGAGGGGCAGCAAGGTAGACCCGGTACCGGGCGAAGTCATAGACATCGATTGCAGGAATCTCAGGCAATTCCGAGAGGAATGCACCGCGGTGACGCATTTTCTGGTCAGGACTGTACCAGGTGCTGTTGACACCACAGGTCGGGGATGAATCTGCACCGATGATACAGAGCGGCTCACCCTTCTCCATGATCACCCGGCGAACCCCTTTGAGAAGCTCGTCAAGATGTGATCTGAATGACTGGGTGTTCATCCGCTCCATATAGGTTGCAGGTTTTCTCTCTCTTCCAAAGAAGAGCGTCTCCGGGCAGGGAAGGGGAACCATCTCCAGCCCGAAAGCCCTGCACCGCTCCTGGCAGCGCTCATAGGCCCTGAGATCCTCCTCTGTTGTAATTCCTTCAGCCCGGAGCAGGGGATCGAGAATGCAGGGGGCGACCATCACGTACATACTATCAGTGTTGGCGCTGCTTCCTCATGGATTGATCGTGGGAGTGCTTGATGAGGGAGCAGGAGAATACCAATAAACCAGAATGATCCCCCTGATGGCGTACCGGGACAATACCTGTGATCCGAGAAAGTGTACTATCAAAAAACTTGAACGGTACGGTATGGTTCGTGTGCATACAAAAATCAGGCAGGTACCAAAGAAGACACTCCTCCTTGACCCGACTGCCGGTGTTGTCATCTCGCCCGCTGACCGGAGATGGGCTGGATCCATAACCGCCCTTGATTGTTCTTGGGAGGTGCTTGAACGAGATGAGCTGACTCTTTTTCGGAATCGCCGGGCACTCCCGTTCCTTGTTGCGGCAAACCCAATTAATTTCGGCAGGCCTTTTCTCCTCTCCTCAGTCGAGGCGCTTGCCGCGGCACTCTGTATCCTTGGTGAGCGGGAGCAGGCGGAACTGGTACTCTCGAAAGTGGCCTTTGGCATCCGGTTTCTTGAGGTGAATGCAGAACCGCTTGCAGAGTATGCAGCAGCCGGGGACAGTGCCGGGGTGCTTGCCGTCCAGGCAGATTACCTCTGATCCCCGTCTTCAGAGGCAGGCTTCAGATCGGGATCGATCTCCTGGCGGATCCAGCAGACGAGATCCTTCATAAAATGCGTTTTCTTATACTGCTCCTCAAGCATCGTATACATGATGAGCCCGGCTGCCACAGTAACAACCGCACAAGACAAGGGCAATCGTCGTGATCAGAGATAAAAAAAACCTCAGACAGAGACGGTATACCCGGCACGGCGCAGGATCAGGATCACCGCGTCGTCCCAGTCGGAATCAGGGAGCGGGGAGAGGGCTGCAGTTTCATCCCTGAAGAGAGCGAGGAGTTTGGGATCTTCGGTTGAGAGGTGGCGGCTGCCCATGATACGGCCAAGACGCTCTCCATCTGCATTGGATATGAGGATACGCCAGCAGCCGTAGTCCCGGCAGATTGCGGGCCGGGTCAGATGGACACAGCAGTACCCTTTGCGTTCGTCTGGATCAAAGCGGAAGAACGGGCAGGCCTCCGGCCGTTCTCCAGATGTCTCGTCGTCCAGAAAGCGGTGGAGCAGCCCGGGGCTGATCTGAACCGCTGTTCTCTCGCCGGTATAGCAGTTTCGGATGAGGTAGCGTTGTTCGCCATAGTCTTTCTCGATCTGGTGGACAGTGCCGAGATAGCTGCAGCAGTCCCCGCACTGGCTGCATTCAAATGGGATAGTAACCATGCCTCCTGTCGTCTGTCGATTCTATGAGCTCTTCAGAGGGATAAGGATTGGTTACAGTACAAAAAACGGGGTGGAAGCCCGTGTGAAGGGCAAACCCGCCATGTCTTCATGTGAGCAGTGCATCATCAGGAGAGAGCCTGCCAAGTACTTGGAGGGAATAGGTCCTGAAGAAGGTGACAAATGGTACCGAGACCATGAGAACCGCCGGTATTGCAATGATGAGATATGGTATTGCCAGAAGGAGAAGGAGTACAATGTTGCCTGCCGCAAGGAGCATCATGCCAATCAGTCCGATTGCAATAAACGGAAGGGCAATGACTGCAAGCACCAGAAGCGATAACAGCAGTATGACAATGCCGGTTCCAAGCGCAGCAAGGACGCGGACAAGTACATAGACAATGAGCTGCATCCACTGCCCCTCCTGGATCCTGATGAAGGTTCTCCACCCTTCAAGCACCCCGCAGTCTCTCCTGATCATGAGGGGGGCGACAAAATCGATGGTGATGAGCTGGATAAGGGCTGCGAATAGAACAAACAATAGGAAGAACGGGATCATGAAGAGCAGGAGGAGGGCAATCGGGAAACCAATGGATGGTCCTGAAAGTATTCCTGCAGCATAGAGGATTGGAAGTGAGAGAAGGCCAAGGAGAAGGAGCAGAAGAATCGCGAGGCCAGCCTGGAAGAGAAGCAGGCGGATGCCCTTGCCTGCACGGAGCCCAAATGTCCGGGTTAGCGAGATCTCTTTTGTTGCAATGCAATCAATAAAAACAAACTGGATAATCGACTGGATCAGCCAGAAGAGCAGGCCAAGCAATCCCACCATGAGGATGAGGGCAAGGATAACCAGCATCTCTTCCGGGAGAGTTGGAGCGGAAAAACCAGCCAGATCTCCAAAAATTTCGGTGTCAGAAGACCATGTCGGCTGCGGGAACCACCCGCCAAAGCCGACAAAAAGCGCAATGACTGCGAGGCGCAGCCATACACCTTTTCGAAACGGCCAGAGGAGATCGCGGGTTCTCTGGATTGCAGAGTCGATCTCCGTGAGAGCATAGTAGGTCATACAGGGACTGGTATGACCAGATACTTTATAGAGATTGCAGGTTGTGTTTCAAAAAAACGTTTTATTTCGGCTGCGGTGGCAACAGGGACATCTCTATTGTTTCAAGTGTCCTCTTCATCAAGCGGGAACAGGATTTCAAATACTGTCCCGGAGTCCCGTTTCATTGTTATTGTTCCAAGGAGCTGATTCACCAGGTTGTTCACAAGCTGCAGACCAAGTGTCTTGGTGTTGGTAAAGTCGAGGTTTTCGGGAAAGCCGATACCGTCATCTGCAAAGCGGTAGCTGACAACCTGATCTCTTCTCTCAAGGGTTATGGCAATCGATCCGGTTCTGCCATCCAAAAACGCATGCTTCAGGGCATTTGTCAGGAGTTCGTTTGTGATCAGGCTGAGCGGAACAGCTGTTTCTATCGTGAGAAAGATATCAGGTGCAGATATTTCTATTGAGACAGTTCCCTCTCCCATTCCTTGTGACGCAAGAACATAATCGGTCATATTGTGGAGGTACTCACCATAATTGATCCGGGAGAGGTTCCCGGAATGGTAGAGTTTCTCATGGACAAGGGCAATTGAGTAGACCCGGTTCTGGCTCTCAGATAAGAGATCGCGGACAGTTGTATCCAGGATATTCTCCTTCTGGAGCATGAGGAGGCTTGATACCACCTGCATGTTGTTCTTAACCCGGTGATGTATCTCTTTCAGGAGGATCTCTTTGTCCCTGAGTGAACGCTTCGTCTCCTCCTCCCGCTTCTTCTTTTCAGTGATGTCATGGAAGAGTGTGCTGCATTCTGTAGATCCGGGGCTGTATATGGATACTTCAAAATGCCTCTCCAGATCGGGATGGGGATAATCAAATACCTGGGTTTCATGCATGAAAGCAGCCCTCTCAAAACGTTCATCCCAGGCTGCTTCCAATTCGGACAGGATCTCTTTCATCTCCTTTCCAAGGATCTGATCGCGTGAAAGACCACTTATCTCTTCAAAAGCCTTGTTTGCCTCGATAATCGGGTATCTGATAGTCTTTGCACCCTGATTCCGGATAACCTGGTGATGGACATAGCCATCATGCATCGAGTCAAAGAGCGAGCGGTAGCGGTTCTCACTCTCCCGGAGTGCTTTTTCGCTTCTCTTCTGTGCAACCGCATAACGAATCGCATTTTCAAGCTCTGCAAACTGCTTTCTCAGATCCCCCTCCTTCTGAAGGTAGAAATCAACGCCGCTGTTCAGAGCCCGGATGACGACCTCTTCGTCTCCTTTCCCTGTAAAAATAATAAATGGAGTCTCATCACCCCTCTCACGAAGGTACTGCATAAAACGGATGCCATCACATACCGGCATCTGGTAATCTGATATGATTGCATCAAATCTCCTTTCAGAGAGAAGCGTGATGGCATCATTGACGTTTTCTGAGGTATGAACCGTGAAACCCCCCTTCTTTTCAAGGAATCTCTTACCAATCGTGAGGATGTCAGGTTCATCATCAACATATAAGAGAGCGATCAAAGATGCATCAGCTTCCTGAAGGGGCATAGAGAGAAGATGGCTGTTGGCAGGATTAATACTATTGATGGATCTCTTTTGGGCTGCCAAGGCTTTGTGGAGATGAGAGAGAGGGGATCAGCCCCCGGATGGCTATTCCGGAACCTATGAGCCCGCATCTTATGAGCCCGCATCTGAAAGCTGCGGTACATCGGGGTGTCTCTTCACCCATCCAGTCAGTACAATACCATCGAAGAGAAAGTCGGGATCATCAACGTGGTTGCTCAGTATACCCTGGACAGAGATGGTCTTTCCATGAACGGTCTGGAAGTTCAGCTCAAATTTCCGGGATTGTGACGGGTTTTTCAGGACCTCAAAAAAGAGCCTGCGGGCGGTTTCAAGGCTGTCCTCATGGAGATACTCAAACCACGTTCTGCCCTGCTTCTCTTCATCCCTGTATCCGGCAAACCGGTTCAGTGACGGGCTCTCCTGGAGGAGCGTGCCATCCTGGTTCAGGATTATGATGATATCAGCCATATCATCGATGATTGATCTGAACACTTCGTCTTTCTGGCGTATCTTCTCCTCCATTCCCTTGAGCCTTGTGATATCATGGATATGTACCGCATATTTAATCACCACCCCTCTGGAATCTGTGACCGGATGTATCCCGATATCAAACCATCTCTCTCCAAAGCGTTCTGTCGATATCACTGACGTGTTCTGATTCGCTGGGAACTTATACCCTGCCATTTTGGGTGATATACAACCCTGGGAAACAAGATCATAAATATCCGTTCCAACCAGCTCCTCGTGGGTTTTGCCTGCACAGTCAGCAAGAGCCTTGTTTGCAGCAAGGATTGTGCCCCCTGTATCCATGAGAAAATGCATATCATCGGTTGCATTCAGCAGTACGCGGATTGTATCCTCATGCTCTCTGAGTTTTGTCTCCATCGCATGTCTGTAGAGTGCCATCTCGATTGTGGTCCTGAGTTCCTGTTCACGCACGGGTTTGAGGATGTATCCAAACGGCTCAGTCGTTTTTGCCGCATTGATGATCCTATCATCTGAAAACGCGGTCAGGTAGACGATTGGAATGTTCTTATGCCGGTTAATCTCTGCTGCTGCATGGATTCCGGTCTTCTTCCCGGCAAGCTTGATATCCATCAGGATGAGGTCGGGGTCGAGCTCTCTGGCTTTGTTTACAGCCTGCTCTGCTGTCGGAGCGATCCCGCAGACCGAATAGCCCAGGTTCGTCAGGCTTTTTTGTATTGCCATCGCGGTGACCGCTTCGTCTTCCACGATCAATATCGCTGCATTACTCATTATCTTCCTCCTCCTCCTCCATACTGGCTTCAAAGGTTAGCTCAAATGCCGTTCCCGTCCCCCGTTTCAGTGTCATTGTCCCAAGGAGCTGCTTCACCAGGTTGCAAACAAGCTGCAGGCCGAGTGTATGTGTGTTGGTATAATCAAGGTCATCTGGAAGACCAATACCATCGTCAGCAAAGCGATATATGAATCTGTTCTCAATACGTTCCATCTGAATGTGGATAGTCCCCTCCCTGCCATCCGGAAAGGCGTGCTTCAGGGCATTGGTCAGGAGTTCGTTGGTGATGAGTGAGAGGGGCACGGCTCTGTCTATTGAGAGATAGATATCCGGAGCATCGATCTCAAGATGGATTCTCTCATCTCCCCCGTTTCTTGAAGCCAGAATATGGCTCCCGATATCAGAGAGGTACTCGCCATAGTCTATCCGGGAGAGGTTATCCGACTGGTAGAGTTTCTCATGCACAAGGGCTATTGAATAGACCCGGTTTTCACTCTCCATGAATACCTCACGCATCAGGGGATCCGCAATGCTGTCCTTCTGCAGCATCAGGAGACTTGCAATCACCTGCATATTGTTTTTCACACGATGATGGATCTCCTTTATCAACGTCTCTTTTTCCCGGAGTGAACGTTGAATCTCTTCATCTTTCTTCTTCTTCTCGGTTATATCCTGGAAGAGAGCAGCGCATTCTCCCTCCTGTGGCCTGTATACCAGTACCTCAAATATATTGCCAATACCAGGCAGCTGCTCCTCAAAAGCCTGTGGCTCTCCGGTTGTTGCGGTTTTTCCACAGACTTCAACCCACTTTCTGCCTGTTGTCGGAAAGACTTCCAACACACTTCTCCCGATACATGAATCAGCTGGCAATCCGGAGACCTGTTCAAATGCGGGATTTGCTTCAATAATTTGAAAATCAACCGGGTTCCCATCATGATCAGGTATCATCTGGTACCTGGCATAGCCGTCATTTATGGACTCGAAGAGTGACTGGTAGCGTTTTTTGCTCTCTACAAGCGCCTCCTCTTCAGCCCGCTTAATATCGGTTATATCACGTGCGATACCCTCGATTGCAGTAATAGCTCCGGAATTATCCCGTATTGGGACGATATTCTGTTCAAACCAGATCATTGTGTTGTTCTTCCGATAAAAGCGGGTAATAAGTGGGGTTTTCGGGGGTTCTGAAGAATAATCCTGATTGAGAATGTGACGATCATCATGGTGGATACGCTCCCAGAGCAGTTCCGGCTTCCGATACCATTCCTCCTGGCCATACCCGGTTATCTCGCTGACCACCGGGTTTACATAGGTAATCCGGACATCTGGATAGAGAGCTATCCGGTACATGATGTCCCTGGCATGCTCGGTGAGGCTCCTGAACCGCTGCTCGCGCTCACGGAGGGAATCATCAGATCTCGTCCGGTGGATCAGCTCGCTCATCATGATCCCAAGATGTGTCAGTGCAGAGAGATCATCATCCAGATAATCCTCTCTTTTATTGGCAACTGCAAGAACCGCAAAGATCTCCTCTCCAAACAGGATCGGAACACCCATGTACCGGGAGATCGGGACATGCCCCTCAGGCAACCCGTGCTTTGCAGGGTGTGGGGCAGCGTAGTCATTGATGAGTACCGGGAGTCGTGTCCTGACAGGCTCGCCCCAGATACCGGCTGATTCTACCGGGAACCGGACCGGCTGGTCTTCAACAGCGCACTCATCCTTCACCTCTTCTGACCAGGCATGGATGGTCATCACCGATTCATCAGGGTTCAAAAGACCGATAAAGCCATATGGACTCTCTGTTACAGAAAGGCCGGCATCAAGGGTGGCATCCAATAGCTGCTGTTCTGTTGCACCCGACATCCTGTGGAGCGTAAGGAGTGCTTCTGCACGCCTGAGATGGTGACGAAGACGGGCCTCCGCACCCTTCCTTACCGTAATATCCCTGATGAGGATGAGCACCTCGTCTGCTACATAGGGAACGATACGAGCCTCAAAAAACTTCTTACCTGCTGTGACAGTGAGTATATAGTCGATCGTCTGAAGCTCCTGCGTTGAGAGAGCCTTCTGAATCGCCTCAACAAACAAAAGTCCAATCTCCTCTGACACCACCTCGGGGACAGTCTTTCCTATCAGTTCAGCCTTTGGAGAGAGGAGCAGCTTATTATCAGGCGTCAGGATATCAAGATACGTTCCTTCCGCATCACAGCGTATCAGGATATCCGGTATTGCTTCCAGGATAGAGAGCCTGAGGGATTTTGCTTCTTTAAGCAGTTTTCCATTCCGAAATTCCGCTAATTCACTTCTTCTTTTACCAACAACAATCCGAATCGCATGAGACAGTTCAGCAAACTGAACCTTCGGATCTGTGGTTTTCTGGAAATATAAATCCGCACCACTGTTCAATGCACAAATTGCAACCTCTTCACGGCTCTTCCCGGTCAGGATAATAAATGGTGTCTGATCTGATGCCCCCCGGAGCTGTTGTAAAAAATCGATGCCATTCATCTCAGGCATCTCATAATCAGAAATAATCACGTCAAATGGTTCCCTGAGATGGTAATCCAGCGCCTCTTTCGCAGTTGTACAGGTTGTAACACAAAAGGTATCCTCCATCTCAAGAAAGAGTTTCCCGAGCTCAAGCAGTGCCGGCTCTTCATCCACATAGAGAATGGAGATCGGCATGGAGATGGGGGGCGGCATACAGAAGCAATTGGCTTTCTGAAAAATAATAGTTTTGATGAATCCGGGACGTCTGCACCATATAGTTTGTATATCTCCAAAGCGTACTTAATCGCTGTATGCAGAGAGTATATCTCATCTTTATAACCGTCTTCGTCAGCTCCCTTGCCATTTCAGGTGTCGCGGGGGCGTCCGGGGATCCTCCTGCGCCTCTCGGATCAATCGAAGCACTCGAAGAGTTCGTCGAATGGCTTCTTCTCCTTGGTGAAGAATTGATCCGGATCTTTGTGGATGCAATGGATCTCCTCGGACTCTCAGAAGAACGTTATGCAAAAGAGATGATTCAGTCTCTTGAAGAAGGGCTGGCTCTGGCACATACTACAAAGACTTCGAAATGAGGTGTTTGTACCAGACATTCATACTCTCAAAACCGCCCCCGATCTGCGTGTTATTCGGGAGGGTGCCTGCATACCGGTAACCACCGCGAGCAAAAAGGATATTGATCGCGGGCTCTTCGCCCCTGCAGATCGTGTAGGCGAGATGATACCCTTCTTCTTTGACAATGGCTTCCATATGGGCAAGCAGAGCGCCTGCAGCACCAGCCCCGCGGGCAGCAGGCAGGGTTGCAAAATCAGTCATCTCGACGGTCTTTGAGGTGCTGTCCAGTTCGGCAGATGAGGCTGCAATGAGATGGCCTGCATCACAGAGGAGGAAGAACCGGGTCTCTCCTCCCTCGATCGAGTCCGAGATGAAGTTGGGATCATCGATTGGAAACGGGTAGCTTGGGAAGACCGATGCGTAGAGTTCTGCAAGCGCCTTTGCATCCGGGACACCCGCCTCCCGGATCAGGTGTCCCTCTTTCAGTGGCGGGTTTCCTGCACCGGCACGCTGCCATGAGATCTCAAGGGTCTCGGCAACAGACGTGCCATCATGCTTCCTCCTGGACGGATCGGTATATTTCCCAAGGAAGAGACAGGCACTACCGTCCGGGAAGAAACCCGGGATCTCTGCCTCAACCGCAAACCCGTCTCTGAGAAAGAGATCAGCCTCTGCTGCCGGTACTTTTGCAAAGACCTTGGTATACCCTTCCTTCCCGAGGGTTTCGTTTACCCATTGGAGAACCCGCTCTGTATCACCGGTATCAAGACGGATGACATAAATCCTGTTGTTGTGGGCGCCATGCTGGATGACACTTCTGCCCACCCTGACAATAGAATCACTCTTCTTCATCTTCTCTCCTTGCCATCCGTTCAGAGTCTGCCGGGACAAGTGCAGTCGTCTCATCATAGTCAGAGAGGAGACGGGCGATACCAACTGCATGCTGCTCCTCTCCGCCCCTGAGGTTCAGCTGGAGCACACAGTCTTTGCAGTTGCGATCACAGAAGATCGTCTCGTAATGATCCGGTTCCCTGTATGTTGTGATCACACCTTCAAAATTCCTGAGAATCACCTTGTTTGTCGAGTACGAGATGAGGTATGTCGGCATCACCGGAATCTTTCCTCCCCCGCCGGGTGCGTCGATGACATAGGTGGGGACTGCAAAACCGCTTGTATGGCCGATCAGGTTCTCGATGATCTCAATTCCCTTTCCAACAGGCGTCCTGAAATGGGAGAGTCCTTCTGCGAGATCGCACTGGTAGAGGTAGTAGGGGCGGACCCGGTTCTTGACGAGCTTCTGGACAAGTGCCTTCATAATCCTCGGGCAGTCGTTTACGCCTGCAAGGAGGACTGACTGGTTGCCGAGCGGAAAGCCTGCATCAGCAAGTTTTGCAAGCGCTTTTTCAGCAGTCGGTGTAATCTCCTGGGGATGGTTGAAATGCGTATTTATCCAGATCGGCTGGTGTTTTTTCATCACCCCGATGAGACCGTCAGTGATCCTGAATGGAAGAACAACCGGGGTTCGTGTCCCGATCCGGATGATCTCAACATGCGGGATCGTCCGAAGCTCAGTCAGGATCCGGTCCAGCAGATCATCAGGCAGCATCAGGGGATCGCCTCCTGAGAGCAGGACATCACGAATCTCAGGATGATCGCGGATATAGGCGATACCTTCCTCCATCTCCTCCCATGTCGGGATCCGGTCGCGATCGCCAACCCTCCGTTTCCGGGTGCAGTGGCGGCAGTACATGGAACAGACATTGGAGACCAGGAAGAGAACACGGTCAGGATAGCGGTGGGTGATACCAGGGACCGGGCTGTCGCTATCCTCGGCAAGGGGATCTTCGAGATCGCAGCCTTCGATGATCAGTTCATCTGCCGACGGAACTGCCTGCAGGAAGACGGGATCATTTGCATAATCCTCGGTTCTGATTAATGAGAGGTAGTATGGTGTTGCTGCAAGTGGAAACTTCGAAATTGTCTCTTCAAGTTTTTTCCGCTCATCCGGGGGAAACGTGATCCCAAGAACCTTCTCAAGGGTTCTGATATCGCGTATTGTATGAGCAATCTGCCACCTCCAGTCCCTCCATTGTGGTGCATCCTCATTGATATCGTTATGATTGACTCCTGTATACTGGCTATTATTTGCAGATTCCATGATAGGTTCAACTCTCTGAAAATAGTTCGGTAGCTTCTTTCTCCAAGATCACGCATAAATCTTTTGGACATCGGTCTGTTTATTGAATTGAAAGATTTACAGGCGAAATAAGGGGATAGTTTTATGTAGTGCTGTTTGTTTTGAGCAGCGTATTGACCAGATATCCAGATCAATTAAGGATAAGGATTAGAAATGGCATTTTACGCATACTACCATTCTCTTTTTCAGAATTCGGGACATATACGTGATCAGCAGACCGGTTTGGCACAAATATACGATCCGTATTTCCGGCAGGGTCAACAGGGTGATTGGGTGTTTTTTTTTGCAAAGACGGTTATTGACGCTTCTGATCAGATCCCTGTATACAGACCCGGTGATACGGGGGGGCAGACCTGAACAGTTTATACCTGATCGGTTTATACCGGATCGAAGCAGAATTACTACCAATGATCACGGTCGGACTGCTTGGATGCGGAAATATCGGACATATTATCGCAAGGAACCAGGTTGGATTCTCCATTACCGCAGTCTATGACAGGATACCAGAAAAAGCAGAGGAGCTGGCATCAGCATCGGGTGCTGTTGCCTTTACCGATGCCGACTCGTTTTTATCGGCAGATTTTGATATTGTTGTTGAAGCGGCATCTGTTGCTGCCGCGCAGGAGTTCGGTGAACTGATCCTGAAATCCGGACGGGATTTTATTGTGATGAGTGTCGGTGCACTCACAGATCACTCCTATCGTGAGCGTCTTATTGCAATTGCAAAAGAGATGAAGAAGAAGATCTATGTCCCTTCAGGTGCAGTGATGGGTCTTGACAATATCAAAGTCGGCAGGATCTCAGCGATCACCAGTTTCCTTCTCAGAACAACAAAGAGCACTACATCGCTTGGGATCGAAAGCGACGAGCCGACGATGATCTTCTCAGGAAAAGCACATGAATGCATCAGGAACTATCCAAAGAACGTCAATGTATCCGAGGCTCTTACGCTGGCTGCCGGCCATGAGGTGGATGTTGAACTCTGGGTTGACCCGGACACTGATAGAAATACACACGAGATCTTTATTGAAGGCGAGTTTGGTGATGCATACATCAGGGTGAGGAACGTCCCAAGCCCGGATAATCCTGCCACAAGCTACCTTGCCGCACTCTCGATCCTCTCCCTTCTCAGGGATCTCGAAAACCCGCTGGTGATCGGAACATGACTGGTGCAGAAGATATACTGAAACTGAAACAAGAACAAAACGCGCTCATCCTGGCTCACAACTACCAGTTGCCTGAGATACAGGAGGTTGCAGATATTGTCGGGGACAGCCTGGAGCTCGCCATTACGGCAGCTGATGCAGAAGAGCCCCTTTTGATCGTCTGCGGTGTCCGGTTCATGGCAGAGACCGCCAAGCTCCTCTCACCGGATAAAACCGTCCTGATACCCGTCCTGGATGCCGGATGTCCGCTTGCTGATTTCCTCACCCCTGAGATGATCCGGGAGGCACAGGAGCAGCACCCGGATGCGGCAGTCGTCGTCTATGTCAATTCCAGCGTGGAGGTAAAAGCAGCTGCTGATATCACCTGTACATCCTCAAATGCTGCGGCGGTGGTCAGGTCGCTTTCAGAAGAAACGATACTCTTTGGGCCGGATGCAAATCTTGCCTCCTATGTGCAGCAGCAGGTGCCTGAGAAGCGGATCATCCCGCTTCCGGCAGAGGGGCACTGTTATGTGCATACCGCATTTACCAAAGAGCAGATCCGGGAGGCAAAAGAGAAGGGATGGCGGGTGGTATGCCATCCCGAATGCCTTCCGGCAATCCAGGCAGAATCAGATCTTGTCACCTCAACAGGTGGAATGGTCCGGCATGCCTGCGACTGTGAGGAATGGTTCGTCTGCACCGAGCGGGAGATGGGATACCGGCTCCAGACACTCTATCCGGACCTGATTTTCCATGTTGATTCCGGGGCCGTCTGTGACGACATGAAGAAGACGAAGGCAGCAGATCTGCTCAGATCCCTGCAGGAAGGTGTATATGAGATTACGATCAATCCCGACATTGCTCTTCCTGCCCGGAAGGCTGTCGAGAGAATGCTCTCCCTCTGAAGGTAATGCCTATGATTCACCATGAGACCTTACGGGGGTTTCTTGCAGAAGACGCCCCCTTTGGCGACCAGACGACCCAGGCAGTCGTCCCCATGACAGATGGCCGGGCGGCTGTTATTGCCGGGGATACCGGGGTGGTTGCGGGTATTGCCGAGGCGATCATTCTCTTCTCCGAATGCGGCGTTGAGGCGCGGGCGCTGGCAGGGGATGGAGACTGGATCGATCCCGGCCAGCAGATCCTGGATATCTCGGGTCCGGTTCATGGCATCCTCCTTGCCGAGAGGACGGTTCTGAACCTGATGGGGAGGATGTCTGGAATTGCCACTGCCACGAAACGGTTCTCTTCCCTCATCGAATCGGTGATGCCCGGCGCCCGGATCGCCGGAACCAGGAAGACGGCGCCGGGGCTCCGGTTCTTTGATAAAAAGGCGGTCATGCTTGGTGGAGGAGATCCACACCGGTATACCCTCTCCGATGCGATCATGATCAAGGATAATCATCTTGCACTCGTCGGGATTGAGGAGGCGATCGCAAAAGCAAGGGCTGTCTCCAGGTTCAGGGTGATTGAGATCGAGGTTGAGACGCCTGAAGACGCAATGACTGCTGCATCAGCAGGGGCGGATGCCCTGCTCCTTGATAATATGAATGCGGATTCCGTGAAAGAGACAGTAGCCCTCCTGGAAGCGCATGATCTCCGGAAGAATGTTTTCCTTGAGATCTCAGGCGGCATAACCCCGGCAAATGCCGGATCCTATGAAGGGTGCGGGATTGATCTCGTCTCGTCCGGGTGGTTGACCCACTCGGTGAAAAATTTTGATTTCAGCCTTGAGATGAGGATGGCCCTGCGGGTTATCAAATTATAAAGGGAGAAGTCGGGCAGGCGGGTTTTGCCCCCGGCCCCCCCTGCCTGCCTATACATTTTTTTTGAGAGAGAAAAAGAAAAGAAAGAGTTTCTGAATCATCCTCTCCTCTTTTTGATGACATACCATGCAATTCCTCCGACAACTGCAAGCGGGAGAAGCGCAAAGACAGCCACGATCATCATGCCAAAGACAAAGAGAAGGGCGCTGATACCGGTATTCAAAATTCCTGAAAGGGAGAAGCCCGAATCAATCCCGATTGCCTCTCCTTCCCGGACAAAGATTTGGATCGTTGATTCATCGATCTGTGAGCTCATCAGGTTGATCCTGCCGGTCACGCGGTCATGGTTCATCTGAGCGGTATCAATTGCCGCCTGCACCTTCAGGATCTCCTCTACCGTCTCTGCTTTCTGGAGGATCTCGGCGAGCCGGGTGAGCTGGTCTTCAAGAGCCTTCTGTTCAGCATGGAGATCGGTATATTCGGCTGTGACATCACGGGTCTTGACCTGCCGCTGTGTCAGTGTGCCGAGGCCTTCTATCTCCTGCATCACAGGATCAAAAGCATGGGAAGGCACCCTGAGGGTGATCTCAGCATAAAACTGTTCACGCCCATCCCGCATGCCACCAGAATTGAGGGAGAGCGACTGTATCCTGCCGTTGTATCGTTCTGCGATGGTGGTTATATCCCCGGTAGCACCCCTGGTGTCACGAACCCGGAGATGTATCCAGCCTTCCTTGATCACCTGGCTGTCGGGAGCATATGCTGCATCTCCCGCTACCATGGCTTCTTCATATTCGGCGGCATATCTTGCATATGAGGGCTCCACCGTAGAGGCGGCATGATCGGAACTGACACAGCCTGCTATTGCAAGAAGCCCAAAGAGCAGCAGAATCAGGAGAATTGGAGTTCGTTTTGTCATATATCACATCCTTTTCCGGATAACTATACTGTATGCCGAAGATCTCTTAAGGCTGGCGTAAGGTGGGAATATATTCGCATATATCATCCAAAACTCTGGTGATGCGGGGTGGCGGTGCATCCCGCAACCGGGATTGGATCAACTATAAGTAAAAAAAGTCGCATTTAAATACAGGAGGTGACATCAGTGGCCGGGTAAAAATACGGAGTACGTCAGGTTATTTATTCCCACTATCTGTTGGAATAATTGAATCCTCATTGCGCAGAGAGAGAAAAAAGTCTAAAAAAACAGGTGAACAAACATGAATCGGCAGAATATTGGTTTCCGAATGTTTGAGAGAGAACTGGCGAGAGAAGTATGGTGGATGAGGAGAATTATTCCAACGAGTTTGTGGCTGTCTGATCCGGGATTGAGAGGAAAAGGGGGGGAGGTCTGATCTATGGAGATAGATAAAATCAGGGAGCTGCTTGCCAACAGAGACTGGCATACCCTTCGGACATATGCGCAGTCGCTTTCGAGGAGCGAATGGGTGGAGCTCTTCCCTGAGATGGATGATGCCGACTACGCATTATTCTTCCGGCTTCTGGACAAGGAGAGTGCTCTCCTTGTCTTTGAGTCACTCGATCCAGACCAGCAGGCACGCCTGATCACCCTGATGGAAGATCCGGAGACGCTCCGGCTGGTTGAAGGGCTTGACCCGGATGACCAGACACGTCTCTTTGAGGAGCTTCCCGCAAAGATCACCAAGCGTATCCTCGCCCACATGGAGCCGGGAGACGCAGCTGTTATCAACAAGCTCCTCGGCTACCCTGAAGGGAGTGCCGGGAGATTTATGACATCCCGCTATATTGCGGCACGAAGAAGTGAGACTGTCGGTCAGGTGCTCCAGAACCTGCATACCAGTCCCCTCCGTCCCGATGAGATGGGAGTGATATTTGTCATCGGGATGGGGCGGCTGTACGAGGGGTATATCCGGCTTGGAAGTCTGTTGAAGACAACACCTGATACAGAGATTGGAGAGCTTGCTTCTGATCCCGAGGTCTTCGTCCGGACAACCGATACCAGTATACGGGCAGCAGAACTTGTCTCCGAATACGATATTCCCGCTATCGCCGTTCTTGACGGGGAAGGCCGCCTGGTTGGATCTATCACCTTCGATGATGCAATGGACCTTCTTGAGGAAGAGGGGACAGAAGATTTCCAGAAGATTGGTTCGGTCCGTGATCTCGGGGTGAATGTCAAGGAAGCAACCATATCACTCCTCTACCGGAAACGGATTCCCTGGCTCATGGTACTTGTCCTGATGAACGTCTTCTCAGGCGCAGGGATCGCATATTACGAGGAGACCATCGAAGCTGCTATTGCACTTGTCTTCTTCCTCCCGCTCTTAATTGACAGTGGAGGGAATGCCGGATCCCAGTCCGCAACCCTGATGGTCAGGTCTCTTGCCATTGGCGATGTCCGGATGAGAGACTGGTTCGGGCTGATTGGTAAAGAGGCAGGAATCGCAGTCGCCCTTGGTGTGACGCTTGCAGGAGCGGTGATGGTGCTTGGTATGTTCCGTGGCGGCCCTGAGATCGCTGTTGTCGTTGGACTTGCAATGCTCATCATCATCCTTGTCGGATCGCTCATCGGGATGACCCTCCCGTTCGTCCTGGCACGGTTGAATAAAGACCCCGCAGTGGCGAGCACCCCGCTTGTCACCTCGTTCTGTGATATAACAGGTGTTCTCATCTACTTTACAATCGCCACCTGGTACCTGGGCATATAATTTCCCCGGGCAAGCAGCCTCGCAAAGGAATACAACAATACCTTTTTTCCCCGTTTGAATACAGGGAAGAGTCTCTTCTTTCGTGTATACAGTACACCTCACGTGTGTTCCACCCAAAATAATAGATCCCGTATGCCATATCCCCCCTCTGGTGGCATCACACGCAGACGTTTATCATACGCACAAGCGTTTGGCAGGGTTTATGGAAAGCCGCACCTCTTCCTGAGGGGGTATTGCTTCACTGAAATGGCAATGCTGCAAAAGAAAAAAAAAAGTGTCTAGTATCCTCTTTTCAGGCGAGGATGAGAAGCGGGGCAAAGACAAGTGCCACCATCGCCATCAGCTTCAGCAGGATGTTGATGGCCGGGCCCGAGGTGTCTTTGAAGGGATCGCCGACGGTGTCACCGACGACTGCTGCCTTGTGGGCTTCGGATCCCTTGCCGCCATAGTTGCCTTTCTCGATGTATTTCTTTGCATTGTCCCATGCGCCACCGGCGTTTGCCATGGTGATCGCAAGGAGGAACCCTGCAACAAGTGACCCTGCAAGCAGGCCGCCAAGTGCTTCGGGACCAAGGAAGTATCCAACCAGAAGCGGGGCTGCAACTGCCAGGACACCTGGCGCAATCATCTCGCGGAGAGCAGCGTTTGTGGAGATGGTAATGCAGGCGGCATAATCCGGATCTGCTTTCTCTTCCATAATACCTGCAATCTCCTTGAACTGTCTCCTGACCTCAAGGACAACCGCATATGCTGCCTTTCCGACTGCGGTCATGGTGAGTGCGCAGAAGAGGAACGGGAGCATGGCGCCGATGAGCATACCAACAAAGACGAGCGGGTTTGTCACATCAATGAGTTCGAGACCGACTGCAAGGGTGTATGCAGAGAAGAGGGCGAGTGCGGTCAGCGCAGCTGATCCGATAGCAAAGCCCTTTCCGATTGCGGCAGTGGTGTTGCCGACAGAATCGAGGGTATCGGTGATCTCACGAACCTTCGGCTCCTGGTGGGACATCTCTGCGATACCACCTGCATTGTCTGCAACCGGGCCGTATGCATCAACTGCAAGGGAGATCCCAAGTGTTGAGAGCATACCGACTGCGGCAATGGCAATACCATAGAGGCCTGCGAAGTGGTAGGCGATGCTGATTGCAATTGCGATGAAGAGCACCGGGAAGACGGTCGACTCCATACCTTTTGCAAATCCGCTGATGATGTTTGTTGCTGTCCCTGTCTGGCAGGACCGGGCAATTGAGAGTGTGGGTGGCCGTTCATACGAGGTATAGTACTCGGTGATCAGGCCGATTGCAAATCCTGCAATGAGACCGGCAACTGCTGCAAAGAAGATGCCGATATATTCCGGTCCGACGATCGTCGTCACCAGGAAGTAGGTTGCAAGCACGACCAGGATAATCGAGACGATTAACCCCTTGTTGAAGGCCATGTGGATTGCACTTGAGTCTGCCTTGTTTGTCCTGACAAAGAATGTCCCGATAATTGCAGAGATGATACCAAGTGCTGCGATCATCATCGGGAGCAGGACAAGCTGCATCGGATCGAGTCCAAGGTACATCTCGGTATGAACCGCGGTGATACCAAGCACCATCGCGGCGATGATCGATCCGACATAACTCTCGTACAGATCAGCACCCATACCGGCAACATCACCGACATTGTCACCGACATTGTCAGCGATGACAGCAGGGTTTCGGGGGTCGTCTTCGGGGATACCTGCCTCAACCTTGCCGACGAGGTCAGCTCCAACATCGGCGGCTTTTGTGAAGATACCTCCTCCGACACGGGCGAAGAGTGCAATCGAAGATGCACCAAGACCAAACCCGGTTACGGTGGAGAGTACAGTCTCCTGCGGGAGACCCAGTGCGCTGAGGGCGAGATAGGCAAGCGACAGACCCAGAAGACCAAGACCGACAACAGCCATTCCCATAACGGAACCGCTTGCAAAAGAGACACGGAATGCCTCAGCAATGCCGCGACGGGCTGCATTGGTGGTTCTGACGTTTGCCGCGGTTGCTGTGTACATCCCGATGTATCCGGCAGTTGCCGAGAGCAGAGCACCAAGGACAAAACAAGCCGCGGTCAGCGGAGAGATTCCGATTGCAAGAACGATCGTAAGAACAACGACAAAGACTGCAATCGCACGGTACTGACGGTTCAGATAGACCATGGCGCCAAGATGAATGGCGGCGGCGATCTTCTGCATAACCTCGGTCCCTGTACCTTCCTTCTTCACGGAGCGGTATGAGATGCCCGCAAAGATTAGGGCAAGCAGGGCGCAGAGAGGTGCTAGATAAATGAGATCCATATTTTTGGTACCTCCTTGTTCAGAATGCCTTCCATAGAAGAAGGTACGAGAAGTTTAAATATCATATGGAAAGTATCCGGATGCGCTTACGTCCATCGCCGAAGAGTGCTTCGGAGGAGACCCCCTGCGCGCGAACTGTTCCAGGGGAGCACCTATGAGGAAGGTAATGTCAGAGAGACTGAAGAATGATGCCATAGGTCTCGATCTGGGACTCGTACTGCGCCATCATCCTCGCCATCACAACGGGGGTGAGCATGAGAATAGATGCTCTCTACCGGAGCGGAAGATGAACCTTTCCATCCGGATTGCTGGTGAGGGGATGCTCCTGTGATCTGTTCCCCAAGGTGCCAGGGAAACCTGTTTTGGTGGTTACGTCTGTAAAAAATCACAGACTGTTGGTTCCATTTGTTCCAGATCGACAAGAACGGCCTGGCCCGGAGTCGGGTTGATGTTCATCTGTTTCTGGAAAGCCGTCTGGGACTGCCAGGTGCCGGCATTCACTGCAAGCACACCCCTGTACCGGGAGATCCCGGTGATATGGATATGGCCGGTATGGAGTATCTCCGGCACCGGATCAATGAGAAACCGGTCTTTTTCTGTTGCAAGCATCGGTGTTCTCCTCCCATAGGTGGGTGCAAGATGCCGGCGTTTCAGCATCGCCTCCATCATTTCGCCGGGTTCTTCGTATTTTGCGCCGGGGATGAGGCTGATGAGATCGTCAATACTCCGTCCATGGTACATCAGCACCCGGGCACCCTGGATCGAGACAACAGCAGGGTTCTCCACAAAGAGGCAGTTCTTCGGGAAGGTTGAACGGAACTCTTCTGGGATCACCGGCTGGGGCTCTGCGGCACGGACAACATCATGGTTTCCGGGAGCAAGGACAATTTTGATGCGTGAGGGAAGGGTCGAGAGCATCTCCCCAAGCTGGTCATATTGTTCATAGATATTGGTGATGGTAAGCTCCTTCTCCTGGCCGGGATAGATGCCGATCCCCTCAACAAGATCGCCTGCAACCAGGAGGTATGTGATATCGTCTGCTTGGGTTAGCCAGTCGCAGAACCGTTCCCAGGGCTCTGCGAGAAAGGTGTCAGATCCGATATGGATATCAGAGATGAACGCAGCTTTCCCGCCATTCTGTGGGGTATAGGGAGCATGCTGGATTGGAATGTCGGGTCTGAAGAGCTGGTCGGCATAGAAGAGCTTCCCATCAGGTGATAGTTTTCCCCGGATCCCAAGCACTTCATCGGGGACGATCCGCTCAGCCTCGGTAAACGAGTCTCTTTTGTTATTGAAGAGGACGGGAATGGTACCGGTTGGATCTTCCAGCTCAAGGATACGGTGGCCCTTTGCGGTTGTTCTGGCATCAATGACAAGCCCGATGATCAGTACATCACTGTCACGGAACCGTGACGAATGGGTGAGTGCCTCTATCGGGATTGCACCGGCCCGTTTCCTGATGAGGCCGCCGAGTCTGTCGTACCGGTTCCTGAAGAGAGAGACATAATCTTCGATCTGCCGTATGGGGCCTGTTGATCCTTCCATTCCCTCAATAATCTCAAGCACCGGATCGGCAGTGAACCTGAGTCCGTCGCGTTTTGGAGCAAGAGCCGGGATGTGGGAGGGGAGGACAACCGTACAGTCGTCCTGGAGTGCCGAGATGATGCCTGATATGAGTGCCGGATCCCCGCGCTCCCGCAGGTATGAGACGACAGCCGGATCAACCAGGTGTCCAGCCTCACAGAACCTGGCAATAATCTCCTGCTCCACGAGCATAGATGAGTAGTTGGGATCTCTGATCCAATTATACCTTGGATCAGGGTTGCCGGATGCCGTGGGTATCGCGGGCGATCCGGAGAAAAACGTCTGGAGGATCCCTCATCGTGTCTGTCAAAGAGACTCGATGAAGGTTCCAATCCGCTTTACGGCTTCATTGAGATCATCACGGGATGCAGCGTATGCACACCTGACATGGCCCCTGCCTGACGGGCCAAAGGCGCTTCCGGGGGCGACTGCAACCTGTTGTTCGAGTAAGAGCCGTTCAGCAAACTCTTCATCCGAGAGGCCCGTGGATTTGATTGACGGGAATGCATAGAACGCACCCTTCGGCAGGTGGCAGGAGAGGCCGATCTTGTTCAGTCCGGCGACAAAGAGGTTGCGGCGCATCCTGAATTCGGCAGCCATACGGTTTTTCGCCTCGTCTGCGTTCTTTAATGCCTCTATTGCGGCATATTGGGAGATTGTTGGGGCGCAGAGCATCACGTACTGGTGAATCTTCAGTGCGGCAGCAGCGATGTCGGGGGGGGCACAGAGGTAGCCGACACGCCATCCTGTCATCGAATACGACTTCGAGAACCCGTTCAGTGTGATCGTCCGTTCCCAGAGATCATCTATTGAAGCCGGGGCAACATGGGTGCCTTCATAGGTGAGTTCGGAGTAGATCTCATCAGAGAGGAGGAGGAGATCATGATCGATGATGATATCGGAGATTGCCCTGAGATCATCTCTGTTCATCACGCCGCCGGTCGGGTTATTTGGGAAGTTGATCATCAGAAGCTTCGTCTTCTTCGTCACCCTCTCCATAAGGGCATCAGGGGTCACCCTGAACTCATCATCTGCAGGACAGGGGAGGAGGACCGGGATACCGCCAGCCAGGGTGACGCAGGGTGCGTACGATACATAGCAGGGATCAGCCACCAGCACCTCGTCTCCTGGATCAACAACGGTCCTGACCGCCAGGTCAAGGCCTTCTGAGACGCCGCCGGTGATGATGATCTCGTCCTGCGGATCATAGCTGATCGCATACCGTGAGAGGAGGGAGGAGGAGATCAGGTCACGGAGCTCTTCAAGTCCCTTATTCGAGGTGTATGCCGTCAGACCGGATTCAATTGAATCGATTCCCGCAACCGAGACGTTCCAGGGGGTGTTAAAATCGGGCTCGCCGACCCCAAGAGAGATGACATCACTCATCGAGAGGAGGAGATCAAAAAATTTCCGTATCCCGGAGGGGGGTATTGCCTGTGCCCGCTCCGAGATATAGCTCTTTTTCAGTGGGGGGTTTCCACTCTCAGAAACTGTAGGGAAGACGGTCGACTCCTTCACTTCTCTGTAACTCACAGCCATGCTCCTTGTAGGTCTTCATGACAATATGGGTCACGGTTCCCCTGATACTGTCAAGTGACGCGATATGTCCTGATACAAATTCCGAGACCTCCTGCATCGTCCTGCCGGTGACAATGAGCTGGAGATCATAACTGCCGGTGACGAGGCGAAGCGATCTTACTTCTGGGAACCGGGCAACCCGGTTGGCGATCCGGTCATATCCAAATTCGCTTTCGGGGCTGACTTTCACCTCGACGACTGCCATGACATCATCTACCCCTGCCTTCTTCCAGTCGATGACAGCAGAATATTTCAGCAGGATTCCTGCCTTCTCAAGAGCATCAATCCGCTGGCGGACTTCCTTTGCCGGGAGGTTCAACATCGTTTGGAGATCTTCGTCCGGAATCCTGGAGTCGGATTCGAGGAGCTGCAGGATCTCCCTGTCTTTTGCATCCATTGGAAATTCACCTCTGGTTCTTTACTTGAAGAGTTCGTTTGCCTGTTCTTCATTATACCGGGAGATCTTATGCTCGACAAGCCGCTGATCGCTCATGATAACATCCCAGATCCGGTTGGTTGCCGAATCAAACGAGATCTCCTTTGTGCGTCCATATCTCCCCCTCGATATAACACGTGTTGATATGACACCAAGCATATTTAATTCACTGATGAGATCGGTTACCCGGCGGTGTGTCAGGGTTTCAAGGGAGAGTTCGCGGGTGATCTCACGGTACAGACGCATCACATCACCGCTTGTAAAGATCTTCTGGTTGATCTTGTGGAGGAGGAGCATCGCATAGAGGACCACTTTGCTCTGTGTCGGGAGTGTTGAGATGCATTCGACCATGCTGTCTGTCTCTATCTTCTCCTGGGCAAGCCGGACGTGCCTGTCGGTTACGGAATCCTCACTTCCGCGATCGGCAAGCTCTCCTGAGACACGGAGGAGATCCAGTGCACGGCGTGCGTCACCATGTTCCTGCGCGGCGAGCGCGGCACAGAGCGGGATGACCCCGTCTGCCAGCACCCCGTCTATAAACGCCAGCTCCGCCCGCTGCTGGAGGATATCGACAAGCTGGGGGGCATTGTAGGGAGGGAAGACGAGCTCCTCCTCGGAGAGGGAGGAGAGGACGCGTGGGTCAAGGAAATCGGTGAACCTGAGATCGTTTGAGATGCCGATGATACAGACCTTTGATCGTTCGAGTTCGGAGTTTATCCTGGTGAGGTTGTAGAGGGTTTCGTCACCGCTCTTCTTGACGAGTTTATCGATCTCATCAAGAATGATGACAAGGACACCTCCCTCATTCTCCAGGATATTTTTGAGTTCCGCATAAACCTGATCGGTTGGCCACCCTGTCATGGGGATATGGGTCCTGGTTCGGTCGGAGCTGAGTGCATCCACGTTTTCCACAAGTTTTGCAATCTGGGCAAGCACCCGGTACTGGGTGTCGATAACCTCACAATTTAAGTGGATAACCCGGCATCGTGTATTCATATGACTGCCGGCACGTTCCAGCTCGTAGCCGACATACCGGACAGATGCGGTCTTTCCTGTGCCGGTTTTTCCATAAATCAGGATATTGGAGGGGGTTTCGTTCTGGAGGGAGGGAGCAAGAACAGCAGCGATCGAATCAATCTGGGGTGCCCGGTGGGGAAGGATTTGGGGGCGATAACTATGCCGAAGAACTTCCCTGTTTTTAAAAACATTGTTTTTTCCCAGGTATTTTTTAAAAAGACCCATTGATTGGACGCTATCATCTGTCACCTTGTATTTCCCCTCCGCATTGCCGCTTGAAACATTCTTCAGCCAGGTTTTCTGTGATCAGGGATCTCCTCTCTTCAGGTGAGAATAATTGATCCAAAATCCATGACTAGATGACACACTCCATACTATTAAACCCCACTATTTCCATTGGAAAGATAACATAGAACTAATCCTCAACTGATGTATATGGCATTTGTTTGGGAAGTGAGAACCCCTTTGTTTCCACTGGAAACCGATTGAAGACAAAAGAGAGGTTTTGGAGCGATATTGCTGGTATAACAGAGACAGGAAGGTGATTTCCATGATCTCCTGTGGAGGGGGTTGCCTGCCGGTGGGATACTGTTCTCCTGTCTCTGTGAGAGGGGCAGGCTCTGTTTTTCCGGGGTCTTGGGAGTGTGTTGTCTGGAAGGAGACCCCGACCCCTTTGTTTCTACTGGAGAAAAATGGGGGGCAGGAGGGGGGAAAGATACGGAGACAAAGAAGAGGGGAAGAGAAAGGAAAATATGGGGAAATAAGAGAAAATAAGGGAAAAAGAATGAGAAAAAGGAAGAAAAGAAGAGAGAAGGAAGAGGAAAAAAGAGAGGAAAAGGAAGAGAGCGGGATCAGAAGCAGGTATGTTCTGAAGGTACAAAATAGAAGTCATTTGTATCTATGTTTTTTAATGTATATATACTTTATTAAATGAATTTTAGCATGGACAAAATTAAAAAATAATCATCTATAATTCTTTATATTAAATTATTTAATTATAAACACTTATCTCTATATCTTACTATATCTTACTTTATTTTATTATATCTTATTATATTTTACTTTATCTCACTTTACCGTACCTTATCTTACCGTAACATGTCTGACCTCTCTCTCTGGCCTCTCATTCTCTTCGTTATTATACCCTGGAACAATCCCCTGAAATACTGTCCCCTCTCCCCTCCCCTCCAACCTCCAGTGGAAATAAAGGGGTCCCCCCTCCCTCTCCCTGTATCCCCTCTATTGTCTGACAAATCAGCATCTTGCCTGATCCCTATATGAAGGTGTTTCAAAAGAACCCTGAATATGCGTTTTTTCTATTCGAAATCGAATAATTGAGGCTTAAAGGTCTTTCAACCCGATAAATGATTCAAGGCGGTCCACATTCAGACGCCCCCTTATTTCCACTGGAAAAATGATCAAACCAGGCCACTCCGGAACCAGGATTCCAGGTATCGCAACAACGCACCAATGCAACAACCCGGTAATGCAGCAATCCGGCAATGGAACAATTCAGCAATGGAGCGATCCAGCGATCCATGCAGATCAAAAAAAAAAGAGCCCAGGAGATAATCCAGAGAATCGTCACATCAGCAGGGAAGAAGGGCTTTTCACCTGTTCAGACAATTATATGCTATGAGCCATGATCAGCACGAGGCCGGCCACCATCACCATACAAACCAGGCTGGTACGCCAACCGATCGCGTCCCAATCAGGGCGGCAGTGATCACCGTCTCCACAACACGAACAAGAACCGATGACAGATCCGGCAGGACCGCAACTGATCTCCTTGCCGCAGCCGGTATCGGGGTGGTATTCTATCGTATTGTGGCTGACCGCGAGGATGCGATCCAGGCAGCCCTCCAGGAGGCCCTCACTGAGGCAGACTGCATCATCCTTAACGGGGGCACAGGCCTCACCCCGGATGACTGCACCATTGAAGCGGTCAAACCACTCCTTGAGAAGGAGATGCCCGGGTTTGGGGAGCTCTTCCGGCAGAAGAGCATCGCCGAGGTTGGAACAGCAGTCATCCTCTCACGCGCAACCGCCGGGATCATCTCCGGCCGGGCCATCTTCTGTATACCGGGATCAACAAAAGCGGTCAGGCTGGCAGTTGAAGATATAATCATCCCTGAGATCCGGCATATCCTTGCCCATGCAGCCCCCAGACGGGAGAGCTAAGTTTTTTTTTCAACGGCGAGGGAGAGATCCATAAGGGGGAGGCCGGAGATGCGTATCCCGGTTGCCAGGAGAAGAAAAAGAGATCCCGGAAGAAGAAACTCCGGGCACTGCACCCGTCCCCTTCCACTTCCCCCTTCTTTTCCAGAACTTCCTTACTTCAGGACATTCAACAGTGCGGTCCGCTCAACAACCAGTTCGGCTATCCGCCTGCGGCCGACCGCCTCAAGCTCGGGGTCTGTGATCCCAAAAAGCTCCTTGAGGACTGGTATTCGGCGATCCGGTATCTCGTCTTCATCCGGGATGATCGAGATCCTGCTCTCCAGCTCCTCCCAGACCGGGGCGGAATCGGGGATGACTGCCACCCATGCAGTCATCTCCCCCTCATGCAGCCCGAATTTCATTGCAACTCCTGTCTGCCGCTGGCCGGATGCATACAGGAGCACCTCCATCTCAAGGCTCCTTGCGGTCATGGCCTGCTCTTCCTCAGCACGCAACGCCTGATCCAGCGCGGCACGTGCATGTATGCGGCCGGCCATCAATTCTGCGTCCATAAGGACGATCCGGACACCAAAGCGCTCCTGCAGCGCCCTGAGATCCCCGAGAAACTCACTCACAGAATCAATTCTGCATCTTCCCAACTTCAATGACCAGGCAGTATCTTCTCTCATCATTCACCATTCCGTTCGTACTTGTTGGAGTAGTGGTACTTGTATACGGGATAATGGTTACATATACCTCATCCAACGTATCGTGGTACCTCATCACCATGTTGTCAGGTCTCTTTTCAATTATTGTTTCCAACAGTCAGATCTCCTGCTCATGACCGAACCAGGGGTACCTGATACCTGGTTTTTCAGGGTTTTGATGATATCCGGGTCTCCCGTGTTTGGGCTCTTCTCTTTTTTTGGTAATCAGTCACCAAAAAAGTCCTGGATCTCCTGCTGGCCCTGCTTTCTGCCTCTCCTGGCCTGCACCCGATCACCAGACCTCTCCGGAGAAAGGGCCTTTTCCGGCCCAGGCTTTCTGCCTCTTCTGCCTGTTTCTTTCGGATCGCTTCTCCTCTCCTGCTGCCTCTCTTCGGGATACCTGGTTCTGCCGTCTGTTTTTTCTGTACCTTCACGCTCTATCTGGCCGATGATTGCTTCTGCGGTCTTCTGGCCGATGATCCGGCCAATCACCGAAACACCGGCAGCAGCAACAGAGGCCGGGGTATCATATCCGCTGTTGAAGAGCTGACGGGCACGGACACGGCCGATTCCCCTGAGCCGGATGAGTGGCAGGAGCTCTTCCTTTATACCATGACGGATCCGGATCTCCAGGTTGCTTACCTCACGCAGGAGATCGGGGTTCTCCCGCCGGGTGATCTCCCGCGCCCCATGGACGATCCAGCCGATCCCCTCGACAAGCCCGTGGATGTCTCCAGGTCCGATTCCAAAGCGCTCAGCAATCATCTCGATTGAGAGTTCATTGATCCAGTCATGGAGGACAAGTGCGGTCTTGATGGCGCAGACGATCTCCTCGTACCCAAGCCATGGAATGGCATCTTCGGGCCTCCCGATGAGAAACTCCTCTTCCTGCTCTTCCATGACCACTTCGATGATGTCACGGTCAGCGGCTCTCAGATAGAGCCTGAACATATCAGGGGTTGCACAGAGGAGATGGAGGAGGCCAAACGGCGTGACGAGATCCCTTTCCTGCAGTGCGTCTGCGATCATCACTGCAGACCGCGGGTCAAGATAGAGACGGGATGTGAGACTGCCAAGCTCTGTTCCCTCAACCCTCCCCCCGAGATCGATTATCATCTCCATCTCCTCGAGATCCCGTATCACCCGGTTGCAGATCCGGTTCAGGTGCTTCAGGTTTGCATGGCGTGCTCCATAGAAACTCCCCTCAAAGAACCCGGAGATGGCATCGGTGTCTGTTGCTTCCCCTCCTGTTACAAGAGCAAGTATCCGGGAGAGAAGGGCGGATCGTGATGCGCACTGTGAATCGATCTCTTCTGCGCCAGCTTCAATGAACTCTTCAAAGAGCTGGTCAACCTGGGTTTTGTTCCGTCCGATAAGGACAGCCTCTCCAAAGGGGTCAAGGCCGGGCCTCCCTGCCCGTCCGGCCATCTGACGGTATTCCCTGACGGGAATTGGCACCTGCCCCTCTCCGGGGACAAACCTGTGGACGCTGTTGATGACGACCCGGCGTGCGGGGAGGTTTAAGCCTGCTGCAAGGGTGGGCGTTGAGGCGATCGCCCTGATTGTATTCTCCCTGAACCCCTGCTCCACCAGTCTCCTTGCATCCCGGGAGAGCCCGGCATGATGGAAGGCTGCACCGTTTCTGATGCAGTCTCCAAGACTTTGGGCAACCGAGCTCTCATCAGCTTTTTCAATGCTGTCTGCAATATCGTGGAGAGCGGGATTCTCAAGGCGGAGTGCGGCGGCGATTCGTTTTGCAGCACCTTCGGCATTCCTCCGGGAGGAGACAAAGACGAGTGCCTGGCCGCCGGAATCGATTGTGTCAAGACAGAGGTTGGTATCGGGATCCTTCTTCTCTGATGGAACAACCAGTTCACACCCATCGGCAAACCGGATCGCGCCACGGAAATAGACCCCTTCCCTGAGATCGACCGGGCGCCAGTCCGACTCTATCAGTTCCGCATTGAGCCATTTTGCGAGTTCGTTGGGGTTTCCTATGGTTGCGGAGAGGCCGATTACCTGGATAGCCGGCTTTCTCTTCCGCATTGTGGTGATCACCATCTCAAGGGTTGCTCCACGGCTCTCGTCACCGATGAGATGAATCTCGTCGATGACAACAAGGCTTACCTTCTCTATCCAGCCTGCCCGGTTTCTCAGGAGGCTGTCAACCTTCTCAGAGGTGGCGACGATGATATCGGATCTCCCGAGGATCTCATCTTTCCTGTCAAAATCACCGGTTGCTATCCCGATTCTGACACCTTTCCCGGAAAACTCCTCGTACTTCTCACTTGCCAGAGCCCTGAGGGGGACGATATAGAGGCATTTCCCCCCTCTCTTGATCTGGTGGTGCATCGCCATCTCCGCAACAAGCGTCTTGCCACTTGCGGTAGGTATGGAAATCAGGAGGTTTTTCCCCTCAAAGAGCCCTCTCTCAATACATGCTGCCTGGGGTGGATAGAGTGTGCGGATACCTCTTGCGTAGTACTGACCCACCAGGTCCTCCGGGATCGGCAAACTCTCAAGAGGCACCCCCGGAACCCCTTTATTTCCATTGGAAAGCTCATCCGACACAGCGATCACATCGATACATTCATATCAGGAGCCCTGAATTATTTTTCTCTCCCATCCTTCGTCGTTATCTCTCTATTAGCTGGTAAATATGAGGTTTTTTACAATTCAAACCCCAATATGCCAGCTCTCTTTCCTGCATCCGGTAGCACCAATTGAGGGCACCACTACCCGGACTCCAACTCATGCGATCCCCCATTGCCCTGATCTCCACACTCACTTCCCAATCCGGCTTGTCGAGTACGATCTGCAAAATGTCTGGAGGCATTCACTCAATCCATGGAAAGGATACCTGGTCTATTCACGGTATCCCGATATGGCTCCTGGTTAGTAGTAGTAGCCGATCAGATCCTGTTTCGCCTCTTTCTTCCTCTTGTCGAGGAAGCCAAAGACGCTTGCATGGTCTGCGCCCTCAACAAGCATCTCGATTGCTTTTCGTGACGTCTGCACCGGCTCGGGAAGCCCGATGATCCCGACAGTCTTTCCATAGATTGATACGGCTGTGCCGGTCATGCTCTCGATCTGATCACGGGCTTTTCCGTCCCTGCCGATGATCCGCCCGCGGAGCCGGTTCATCTTCTGGGGGGTGTCAGCAACATTTGAGAGATCGAGGATATCAAGGATGATATCTTCATCTTCAAAGAGCCGGAATGCCCTCTCTGGTGAAAAACCTCTTCCGAGAGCCCGTATTACCTCGGTTGCCCTGAGCACGCCGACTGCGTCCTCCCCGTCAACCGTAACCACGCCTTCGGCGCTGTCTACCTGTATCTCAGCACCCGACTGCTCTTCAATAGCCTTCCGGGTTGCGCCACCTTTTCCAATGATGACCCCGATACGATCGGCAGCCACTTTCAGTTCCTGGATAGTCATAGTATATGCTCTCAAATTTTTTTATGGGGTGAAGAAGTCTTCACCAACGATCCCTCGCAAGATCTCGTGTTCATCCTGTATCTTGCACCGGTTCCCGAAATACCTGTTGATGTTTTTGATATCCCGGAAGAGGAAGCGGTGGGCAGAGGGGTGCTCCGGGGTCACTGCCTGGCCCATATCAATCAGCCAGAGCCTCCCGTCTCCATGGAGGATATTATACTCTGAGAGATCCCCATGGATGAGCCGTGCCTTCTGGTAGAGATCGGTAATGATGTTCAGGATTTCGGTATACGCTGCCTCGGCATCGCCTGGTGGTGCAAGCCTCAGCTGGGGATAGGGAACTCCTTCCCTTCCCAAAAACTCCATGATCAGGATATTCCGATCAAAGGTGATCGGTTCAGGCACAAAAATCCCCGCTTCATGTGCACGGGAGAGGTTTGCGTACTCTTTCCGTGTCCATGCGAAGATGATCTCTTTTTTTGTCTTCCTGATACTGGCAAACCGCGGATCCCCGAGAATGTATTCGCTCATGGCATTGAAGTTCCCGGTCCGGATCCGGTAGATCTTGATGACGCAGTCAATGCCTCCCTCCCGCTCTGCAATGAAGACGTTGGCCTCCTTGCCGGTGGAGATTGATCCCCCAAGAGCGGTGAATTCTTTTTTGTTTGCAAGCTTGTAGAGTGCATGGAGCGTCACCTCATCAAAGACCTCGTCTCTGACCTTCCGCTGGTCGGTATCCCGTATCCTGATACCCATCCGGGAGAGCTCACGGTCGAGCTTCTCTACCCGGAGATCTGTTTTTTTGGCTTCCTCTCCCCGCCGGACCATCTCCTCTTATCCCCGTTTCGTGCTCATAATAAACTCGTATGCTGGTTGGAGCACCTCGGCAAGTCCTTCTGCACAGGCGTTCTTTGCATCCATTGGATGGATCTCTCCTGCTGCAAATGCCGCCTCAAATGCCTCCATGGAATCGAACCCGACGTCGCCACCGTATTTTTCAGGTCTTTTGATCTCGATTCTTCCAAGACGCGGGAAGATATGGTGTGTAAAGATCTCTATGATCGGGTTCTCGTGGATCTCGGGCGGACAGTAGGCCTTTTTGATCTTCTTCCTGATCTCCTCCTCGGAATCAGCAACAGATATGACGTTTCCGGCTGACGACGCCATCTTCTTCCCGTCCAGGCCCTGGATGATCGGGGTGTGGATGCAGACGGGCGGTTTCTTATCGATTGCCCCGAGATGTTCGCGGGCGAGCATATGGATCTTCCGCTGGTCGATCCCCCCGACGGCGGCATCGACATTGAGTGCTGCAATATCAACCATCTGCATGATCGGGTAGACCATCTGTGACACGGTTGGTGCCTCCATTGCCCGGCCAACCTCATCCATGCTCCGTTTTGCCCGGTTCAGTGTCACCTGCTGGGAGAGTTCGAGGACATCCAGCTGATAGTCGGGGTTCAGCTGGAGATCGGTCCCGATCACAAATTCCGCTCCCTTGAGCCCGACTGCCTCAATACAGGCCCTGTTATATTCTGCAAGCTCCCGGACCTCTTCCAGTGTTCCTTTCCGGTTGAGGAACGCGTGGAGATCGGCGAGGAGAACGACCACGTGAAAACCCGCCTCTTTCATATCGATGAGTTTGTTGATGGTGACGAGATGGCCGAGATGGATCTCTCCTGACGGTTCGTATCCTGCATAGACGGTTTTTTTCTGCTGGGAGAGGGTCGTGCGAAGCTCTTCTTCCGTGATGATTTCCACGGTATTCCGCGCCACGAGATCAAATGGATCCATGGCATACTATTTGGCAACCTGAGGTGTTTAATGTGTGGGAAAAACGCGCCCCCGGAATGGCTGAACCACGAAGCCCGGGTTCCGATCCGGCAACACCTCTCTCTTTATTTCGGTTGGTGCCAATTGGAAGCGCCAATCGGAGGCGGTATGAGAGAGCGGCAGTACACTTGCCAGAGGGCATTCACTCACATGCTGCGGGGCTTGCAGCTATTGCCCGGATAATGGAAGAAGAAGGTATCGTGGAAGAAGAAGCCATCGTGAAAGAAGAAGCCTGCAGGAGCGTGAACGAAACCAACCGGGTGGATACCTGGGAAAAAGCCAAAAATCCCAACGAGCCGCCTGCCTGGACAGAAACAGGGGAGAACCCCTTCAATTTTTGCGATCCCGTCTCAGACGACCGGTTTATCAATCGAAAAGAGGAGCTCTTTCGGCTGAAATCATATCTTCGAAACGGCAGAGACGTTCTCCTCGTCTCGCCCGGCGGGTATGGCAAGACGTCCCTTATCCTCCGTGCATTGCGGGATCTTGACGGATCTGTGATCGGGATTCTTCCTGACGCAGCTGCGCTTCGCTCCCCTGCTGATCTCGCAACTGCCCTTTCCAGGAGCAGCAGCCCTCGCTCATCCCTCTCCAGGCTGCGATCCACCATACAAAGGCTTCTCCTTGGAATAGAACTGAAGATAACCATTGAAACGGATCCTGCAATTACTATCTCTCCTGTATATGCCGGATCTGCAGAAACCTGGAAGACTGCCCTTTCTCTCCCGGTTCGACTTGCCAGGGAGAAGAACTGCAGGGTTGTTCTTGTCTTTGAACACTTTGCCCTGGCCGCTGGTACTGTTTTGCTTCAGTATCAGCTGAAAGAAGCATTGTATCATCTGAAAGAGGCATTTGGTGAGAAAAGCAATGTCTCCTGCTGCTTTCTCCTGGACAGGCCACATATGATCTCCCGTCTCTTCGGCTCCCCTTCAGGCCCGCTCTCTGCATCCGCTGCCCTTCTCTCCCTCCCCCCTCTTCCAATGGAGGCAACAGCACAGGCAATCGCGAGAATGTTTTGGGAAAGCGGTATCAGAACAGCTCCCGGTCTCCCTCAGACGATCTGCGAAAGGGTGAGGGGCCATCCCCGCTCTCTCATGCGCATCTGCTATGAACTCTGGCAGCGGGGGTCTTCAGGGATCACTCCTGATGAGGATGATCTCGATGATATTCTCAGGGGGCTGGTTGCCGAGGCGGATCTCCTGTACTCGTCTCTCTACTGGTCTCTCCCAACAAACCAGCGAAAGGTTCTCCTTGCGGTAGCTGCTGGAGAGGAGAAACTCTATGCCGGAGCATGTATGCGGCGATTTCATCTTGCATCGGCTGGCAGTGTCCATGCCGGTCTCCGCGGCCTTCATGCGGCAGGCCTGGTCTGGAGGGCCGGGTCGGGATACTGGATCCCGGAGACGCTCTTTCTCCTCTGGATCAGGGAAAGAAATGGCTTGGAATGAAAAAAGGTGTCAGGAGATGATTTTGCCAGTCTTACCGGATCGGCGTGAACCCAAGTGAATGGTTGGTGAGCGCAATTGATTCTTCTGCATCGGTAATGGTGCCCATCATCGCCCGGATACAGTCGATCGTCTCCACCACCACGTCTGCTTCCTGGTGAATTGCCTGGAAGAAGGTGAGATCGTCTCCATCAACAGCTATCGACTCCTCGAATACGCCGTTCTCCCAGAGATCTGATCGTGGCCGGCCCAGGTCCATCACGTATTCTTTCAGTTCAGCCGTGGATGTGATCCCGGTCTCTTTCCTGATAAGCCCGATCCTGGGGTTCTTCCTGATCAGCTCAAGAATCCTCTCCCGGTCTCCTGGTTTTTCCAGATCCATCTGGACAACATGCATATGCATCATCGTTGTCGGCACAATCAATGCCGTTGTCACTATCCTGGTATCCGGGAGAACCGACTGGACATCAGGGCCGTGGTGGGACGGTATCGTCACGGGGTTTAAGACGATTGCGTCAATCGGCCCCCGCTTGATATCGCCCGGATCGCCGCCGCGGCGGATCATCGTTGCGCGTGTCTTTCTGATGCCAAACTCGTCGCCGATGAGCTTGATCATCCGGCAGAGACCGGTGGTGTTGCAGGAGACAACCCGTGCATAATCCCTTTGAATGGCGTCTGGGTAATTGCATGATGAAGAGAAGGAGAACCCTGCAACCTCGTGGTCCTCGCCGCCCTGCCAGATGGCCTTAATACCGGCTTTCTCATACAATGCACGGTTCTTTGCACCAACGCCGCCGGGTGTTGCGTCCACAACGATGTCGCAGGCAGCAAGCATCTCCTCAACCGATCCTGCAACAGGCAGCCCTGCCTTCTCAAATGCATCCTTCTTTGTGATATCTGCGATATACAGTGGGAACCCACGTGCTTTTGCGACATATGCCTCGCTTGATGGCTTTGTCTTGGATACCCCGACAACCGTCATATCCGGCTGGCAGGTGACTGCATCAGCAACCCGTTTTCCAATCGTTCCAAACCCGTTAATTGCAACCCGAATCATATCCATGAATGCTAAGTTTGGCATTATTAAGTTTCTCTCTCTTGGAATTCCAAGTAGGTCTGGAGTGTTCACCTGGAGCATTATGTATCTTCGCTTGCAAATTCAGAGAAGAATTCATCTGATACAAGTGCACCAGCCCCTGCCTCATCGACCATCAGCTGGGCATCAAGGGTGATCCAGGTCTTCGTCCGGTGTATGGGGTTTGTCGGGCAGAAACCCTCGGCCCTGAAACTGAAGGGGATGCCTTCCGGCGTTATGCAGTGGATGACGTCTGCTTTCAGCGGGTAAAAGGAGAGTCCGTCCCGCTCAAGGCAGGGGAGGCTTCCGTAACTGAGCGTCTCCAGTTTCGTGACTTCTGCTCCATCAAAGAGCATGACGAGATCGCGCCCGACTGCCTGGTCAATCAGGTCGACCCCGACCCCGGAGTCAGGGCTGTAGCGGTTGCCACGGATAAAGAGTGCGATTCCTGCCTCACCGAGCTCTCCTTCATCCTCAAGGCAGAACCCGCCGGTATCGAGTACAACCGGCAGTGAAGACGCATTCCGCAGCTTGAGGAGGGTAAACCAGAGCCTGACCCCGCGTGTGGTGGTGCAGTCGTATTCGTATGCAAAATCGACAATATGGGACCCGCGTATCGCACCCGCTATCTCTTCAATGATCTCACGGTTTTCTGGTTCCATATGAGTATACTGCATCGCCTGCACGCTATCCGGATACTCAGTCTCTCCCCTTCAAACTACATCAAGATACCTGAAACCAGATACCACAACCCTGTACCCTTGAGCATAACTGCTATGTAGGAGACCGCTCCTGATCAGTGGTATGGCAGATACCGCTCTTCTGATAGTTGATATGCAGAACGATTTTGCAGGCAGGGACGCTCCCCTCAGGGTGGCCGGAGCTGATGCAATCATCCCGCAGATACAGGCTCTCCTGCATCATTTCAGGAGAGAAGATCTCCCGGTGATTCATATCCTCAGGGTACACCGGATGGATGGTGCGGATGTCGAACATTTCCGGAGGGAGATCTTTTCCAAAACCCCGTTTGCGGTTGCCGGGACACAAGGTGCTGAGGTGATTGCTGATCTCTCCCCGGTGCCGGGGGAGTATATCATATCAAAGACGCGGATGAGCGGTTTTATGGGGACAGATCTCGATCTGCTGCTGCGATCGGCAGGCATCAGAACTGTTGTGGTCTCTGGTATCCAGACACCCAACTGCATCAGGACTACAGTCTTTGATGCAATGGCATATGGATATGATACCGTCGTTGTCTCTGATGCAACCGCTGCTGCCACACCAGAGATCCATGAGACAAATCTCCGTGATATGGCAGCAATCGGGGTCTCTCTCACCACGACTCATGCATATCTCTTTGGATGATTTCTGACCTTGGGAAATTCGATCATAGGATCCCTTTTGGTGAGACGAGACTATCAAGTAGTTTTGGGTTGATACCGGGTACACCATGCAGGCAAAAGTACCGGTATCGGAACTCAATTCCCGTCTCCTCCGGTTCCGGCAGCGGATGGAGAGATCAGCTCCTGACTGGGAGCTTGCGGCCTTCTTTGGAAAGATCAACCAGTACTACTTCACCGGGACAATGCAGGATGGTCTCCTGCTTGTTCCACGCGATGGCGATCCCGTCTACTGGGTACGCCGGAGTTATGACCGGGCTCTTCTGGAGTCACGATTCCCTGATATCAGGGAGATGCAAAGCTTCAGGGATGTGGCAGGTGCAATGGGCTCGTATCCCAAAACCTGCCATATCGAGACGGAGATCGTCCCGATAGCCCTCCTTGACCGGTTCAAAAAGCATATTCCGGTGACGCAGTTTGCATCTCTTGACACCCAGATCGCGTATACAAGAGCAGAGAAGAGCAGCTATGAGATCGAACGGATGAGGCGGTCAGGTGAAATCCACCGGTATGTGCTTGAGGATCGCGTCCCCGAACTCCTCTATTCCGGGATGAGCGAGGCGGATCTCGGCTGTCTTCTCCATACGACCCTGATCGAGGAGGGCCATCACGGGATCATCCGGTTCTCGATGTTTGGAAACGAGATCGTCCTTGGCCAGATCGCCTTTGGCGATCATTCAATCGCCCCGACATATTTCAATGGCCCTGGCGGGGCAGTCGGCCTCTCTCCGGCAGTCCCGCTGCTTGGGTCGCGTGAGCGAAAACTGCGGAAAGGCGACCTGGTCTTCCTGGATGTCGGGTGCGGGTATGAAGGCTACCATACCGATAAAACCATGATCTACCAGTTCGGCAGCCCCCTCCCCGATGAAGCCCTCACCGCTCACGAGGCCTGCCTTAATCTCCAGGAGAAGGCCGCATCACTTCTCCGTCCGCACGCAATACCAGCAGATATCTATAAATTGATCCTCGAATCGGTTGAAGAAGAGTATCTCCCGAACTTCATGGGTTTTGGCAGGAGGCGTGTTCCATTCATCGGCCATGGCGTCGGCCTGGAGGTTGATGAATACCCGGTCATTGCAGACGGGTTTACAGAACCCCTTGCAATCGGCATGACGATTGCCCTTGAGCCAAAGATCGGGATCGCCGGTGTCGGGATGGTCGGAGGCGAGAATACCTATCTTGTCGGGGCAGGCGGAGGAGAGTCGATCACCGGCACGAGCCCGGGGCTGATCGAGGTGGGGTTTTAGCCCCCCCTTTTGGATTCAGATTCCCGAATAGATTCCCGAACCAATAAGCCAGTCCGGGCCTGCCGGTACCACATAACAGAGTTTTACGCTTTCAAGGCCGGTTGCGGGGCTTGTGTGGGTGACATAGACAAATCCTCCACCCTCTTCTGCAACCATTATCTCCCATGCAACAGCCCTGACCCCGTACCTGTCCTCAAAGTCGAGCCGCTCTGATCCGATCTTTGCTGGCTGGTAGGGGAGGGCAAGTGTGGTGCCGTCATACCCATAGGCGAAGATGTAGTCATCCAGAAGCCCAAACTCTCCATCCTGGTCATTGAAGGCTGCAAGTGCCTCCTCTTTGCCATGTGCGTTCGCATACTCCCGTGCATGGTGGACACGGAGCACCAGTGCATCCCGGTCAGCTTCAGAAAACTCTGCCCTGATGCCGGAGAGATAGATGCCTGATCCAACAAACCAGGTCTCATCGACCGGCTGGACATACGAGAGTTTCAGATCCCTACCAAACCCGGCTGATGGATCAGGGTACACATAATAGATGCTGCCTCCACCGGTTTCTGCTCTCCAGCAGAGCCCGTCAATAAAGAGGACTCCATAGGGATCTGCTATCCCCCGCCTGTTCTCCCCGACGAGTCCGGGCTGGAAGGGGAGGGCAAGTGTGGTGCCGTCATATGCATAGGCAAAGATGTAGAGCTCCCCCCTGACAAAGTCGCCCTCGGGATCATTGAATGCCGACAGGGCCGCCTCTCTTCCATGGTCGCGTGCATATGCAGCAGCTTCTGCAACAAACGCCTTCATATTGTTGATATCTGCATCAGTCTTTGCGGCAGCTTCAGTCTCAGCGGCCGGATCTCTATGGGCTCCTTCATACGTGGTGACAACCACCCGCCATTCTGCACCATCGACTGCAACGGTTCCAAAGAGAGCTATCTTCCTCACCTCTTCCTGCCAGTTCCTGTCCCAGAAGGTATAGGTTGTTAATCCGCTCTCCCGGGAGACGATCTCCTGAAATGCCTCCTGGAGCCCGGGTTCCTGGTAGATGGGATCGGTGAAGATGTTCCGTCCGATCTCGTCTGCGGTTGTATCATAGATGACCCGTCCGCCTTTCTCGATGACCCAGATGTCATATCTGGTCGTGGCGATGATCGGCTCAACCATGCGGCCGATCATCTCCTCCGGCCGGTAGGTGATATCGGTGTAGCCGAGATAGTTTCCGTCCGCATCAAAGATGGGGCTGCTCTGTGATATGCCATAGAACCCCTCAACAAGCCAGAAGACATCCGAGACGATTGTCATCTGCTCGGTATTGGCTCTCTCTACAGCATCCTGGTACGAGAGATCCATGCCGACGAGATCGGTGTAGTCTTCTGGAACAGCTGCACGCACTACACCGTCTCTTCCGATGATCAGCGTCGAGATTCCATAGGGGAACATCTGAAGCCTCTCTTCGAGGTCCGGCAGCAGGTGGGCGGTGTCTTCGATTCCGTCTGCACCAGGCAGTGCAGCATTTGCTTCTGTCGCATCTGAGATGGCATTGAGCTCGGATTCAATGGCTTCCATTGATTCCTGGAGCACCTGCTCCATCATCCTGGTTTCGTCTCTTTCTTCCCTGTCGAGGCAGCCTGCGGCAGAAGCCGCCAGGATAAGCCAGGCAAGGATGCAGAGTGTCCACATTCGCATAGAGAAGGCTATGCAATTTTGGAGTATAAAATAGGGATGGGTGGAGAAAGGTTTATGATTTTGCTGATACAACTTTTGTATTAAACAAGTGAGATCGATGTCGCGACGAAATACGCGGTTTTCACGGGATATCCTCTACGAGGAGGATTCATTTGGGTATTTTGGTGATACACTGGAATATCTGGAGGCAAAGAATCCAAAACGAAAGAATCAAAAAGAGAAGTTCCGTTTACAGGGTGCAAAGAAGAAACCCGGCCTGCGGGATGAGTATGATGATACCGGTTTTCCCAATCCCCGTATAAAGAATAAAACAAAAGGCAGACAGACCGGTTTTGATCTGGATTCATTCAGGTAGGGTTCAGCCTTGCCTGTGGATTTGTTCAAATCAGGCATGGCTCCTCCACCCTGACCGGGAGACATGGATTGGAAGACAGAGGCGGATGGTGACTACCGTTTCCAGTCCTTCTTCATAGCTTCTCTTCGCATCTCATCAGGCATCAGTTCAATTGCATACCGAAGAGCCGTCCGGGGCATTCTTTGCTTCTTCTTCTGGACATACCAGAAGATCTCGTCCCGGTGCTTCCGGCTTGCCTCCTTCAAAAGCCATCCATATCCCTTCTGCACGAGATCGTCTGTATCCTCAAGGAGGATATCTGCGATCCAAAATACTGCATCCAGAAAATCCCCCTTCCTTGCAGGGACGATGAATGAGACTGCGGCTGCACGCCTGAGCCACCGGTTCCCTGATTCCGCCCAGCTGAAGAGCCGTGTGGAACAGTCCGGGTACTGCACCAGGAAGCTGCCGACGGTATGGTTGCAGAATGTGTCGCAGGTTGCCCAGTTTGTGATATAAGAATCAATCCAGTTCTCAAAGAGGATCAGATCAGCCTTTTCGAACCGGTCACTGAAATGCGGCAGCCATGCTGCTGCAATAAAAGACTCTTCCAGATACCCTGCAGCCAGCAGTTCCTCGCAGAGTGCAAATATCCCGGTTTTCTCCATCGTTTTCAGGGCAGGGAGATAGGATCGCGATAATTTTGTCACCTCGGCGGTCTTCAGGCCATAGGCGGTCACCTCCTCCCGGAAGAACCGCTTCCCGCTCTCTGCACGTGATGGATCGGCCCTTTCCTTTAATGAGGATCGGATCTCATCCAGGATTGCATGCATACAGGATATCCCAATTTCCGGGGCAATAATCGTTTCCTCGTAACCCGGCGTATTGTTCCGGCACCCCACTTTTTGGGCTCTCCTCATCGAACAAGCCCCCGTGTGTAGCGCCGCATCCAGGCGAATCCAAGGAGACCACCACAGGTGTTTCCTGCAACAATCCCCCACCATATCCCGCTTTCACCAAAGGAGAGGGATATGCCGAGCACCTGGATGAAAACAGCGATAAAGACGATGTTCCTGAAGAATTCAAGGATCAGTGCTGAGATACCCCTGCCTGTTCCCTGGAAGATGGCAGATGAGAAGATGCCTGCCGGGACAAAGGGGAAGAACCAGCAGATTGTCCTGAGGAATGCCGTGATACCCGGTGCGAGATGTGCGCTCTCAGCCGAATACGTGAAAATGACTGCGAGATATGGTGCCAGAAGCCAGGTGGCTGCCGTCAGGGCGAGAGAGATGACGATCCCATACCCTAGAGCAATTCTATGAACCTGGCGGAGTCGCTCAAAGTCCCGTGCTCCATATGATGCCCCTGCAAGTGAGATTAGGGCAACTGAGATCCCAATCAGCGGGATGATCGAGAAGAGAACCACCCGCCATCCCGCGGTATAGACTGCAACCCCGTCATTACCGCTGGTGGTGACAAGGAGGGCATTGATCAGGATCGCAACGACCGACATCATCACGAACTGGAGGCTTCCTGGGATCCCAACCCTGATGATATCTGCTGATATCTCCCGCTCCGGCCGGATATCCTTTCTCCTCAGGGTGACGTAGGTCTTCTGTTCAATACAGAGCCAGTAGGTGATCACAGCAGTTACAAGAAGAATCGAGATGACTGTAGCCCAGGCAGCACCGGCAACCCCAAGCCCCATCGGGTAGATGAGGATCGGATCAAGGATACAGTTGATCACAGCCGATGCACCCATTGCATACATCGTCTTTCTGGTTGATCCCTCTGCATTGAAGATGGCATACGAGATAGAGGCAAAGAGGAGGAAGGGAGTTCCTAAAAAGACGATCCTTGCATATTCGGCAGTCAGCGCAGTTGCATCCCCTGCACCAAGGAGGGCGGCTATGGGCTCTGCATACAGGACCAGACACGGTGTGATCAGAGCCGAGATGATCAGGATCAACCCTATTCCCTGCATCGCAGCCCGGCCAGCACCCATCCGGTCCCCGGATCCGATCCTCCTGGCTATTGCAGAGGTGACACCGGCACCAAGCCCGTTCCCAAGCCCGATCAGGATCAGGAAGAGCGGGGTGACAAACCCGACTGCGGCCAGTGCATCTTCCCCAAGTCCTGCAACCCAGATTGCATCAACGAGATTGTAGACTGACTGGAGGAGCATCGCGATGATGACCGGGATAGAGAGGTGTATGATCGCTTGTTTTGGGTCTCCTTTCAGGAGGGAGATTCCTCTGTGGCTCGTATGGGGTGGAGTGTTCATTTTTCTCTATCCGCACAATGGTTTGCTGTTTTGACTCCTGTGGAAATTCAGAGTATCTGTTGATCCGGAGATTGTTTGGAAAAGAAGCATTTTTTCAGTTACCCGTATGCCGCAAACTGATATGAAGTGTTGGAGTCTCCCGGGCGGACAGGTTTGTAACTGACAGGGACGACGGTTTGTGTTGGCAAAGCCACAGGTCTCAAAAACCTTAAGATCTTTTGGAAACGTTTTTCTATCTGGAAAAGAGACGTCCTGTATGGATAGTCTGGCCGTGCAGGGTCTCAGACTGGCAACGATCCTTGGAGCATTGTGCATAGCTGTGGTTATCGGGCTATTTTTCCAGCTTCCACTCCTTGCAATCCTTCTTGTGGCAGTTGCGGCGTATATCATCGGGGATCTTGCTCTCCGGCTGCCAGCTGCTTCTTCTCCCAGGAGAAGACGGGTCTGAAAGAGGGCAATTGTGATATTCCAGGAGACGATTGCACCTGTGTTCAGTATATAGCCTGTGGCGTTTCCTGGAATGCCCCCATATTCCCGGCGAAAAGCAGCAGGTTTCTTCACCTCAGCAGATGAATAGGTTCTATCAATGATGCTTCGGTGCGACCTGCATATTCATACCAGTCATTCGCGGGATGGCGAGAGCAGCGTGGAGATGATCGTCAGGAGGGCCGAAGAGGTCGGCCTTGACGCAATTGCGATCACCGATCATGATACCGTATCGGGCGCGCTCCATGCCCTGACCCTCCAGACACGGGTTATCATCATACCAGGCATTGAGGTCTCGACGAAAGAAGGCCATCTTCTCGTCCTCGGTGTGACCGAACCAATACCTGCGGGTCTCCCGGTCAGGCAGACGATTGCACTTGCCGAATCCATGGGCGGCGTGACGATCCTTCCACACCCATACCATATGTGGCGGCATGGTGTCGGCCTGAAACTGAAGGATGCGATCAGGCTTGTTGATGCGGTCGAGGCATTCAACTCCCGGTTTATTGTCGGCATGGCAAACCGAAAGGCTGCCAGGATGGCTTTAAAAGCCGGGAAGCCCTGTATCGGCGGGAGTGACGCACACCACTGGCGGTATGTCGGGTATGGATCAACCCTTGTTGAAGCCGATCCAACTGTTGCGTCGATCCTTGATGCCATTCGTTTAGGGAGAACTGTTGCCTCATGCAGAATGACCCCGCTTCACACCTACACCCGCCAGTCGATCCGGAGCACCTGGAAGAGACTGCGGCGCCGGTTGCCGAACCTCAAAATGTGAGAATTGCATTTCGGGTTGCCTATATCGGCACGCGTTTTTCAGGCTCACAGCTTCAGCCTGAAGCCCGGACAGTGGAAGGGGTTATCATCGATGCTGCCTGCCGCCTCGGCCTCTTTTTGGACTTCAGGGAGGCCCGCTTTCTCTCTGCCGGGAGAACTGATGCTGGCGTCTCGGCAGCCGGCCAGGTGATTGCATTCTCAACTCCGTATCCAAAACGTGCCGTCACAACACTCAACCGGATGCTTCCTCCCGACTGCTGGTGTACCGGGTGGGCAGTGGTTCATCCGGACTTTCACCCACGCCACCATGCAACGAGCAGAACCTACCGCTATAGCTTCCCCTCAGAGGGCCTCGATTGCAGTGCTATGGCAGACGCGGCATCCTGGTTTGTGGGTGAGCACGACTTCACCCGGCTTTCCCGTCTTGAGGCTGGACGAAGCCCGGTTCGGCGGATCATCTCTGCATCAGTCTTCTCAGAGGATGACGCCCTCATCTTCGAGGTGAAGGGAGAGAGCTTCCTCTGGAACATGGTGAGGGGGATGGCAACGCTCCTCCAGGCTGCAGGCACCGGTCTCATCCAGCCGGATCAGATCAGATCAATCCTTGCTGAAGAGGGGGCCAGGATACCGGCGGCACCGGCAGCCCCTCTCGTACTCTATGATGTTGATTTTGCTCTTGACTTTCATCAGATGGAGCCTTCAGAGAAAACACGCAGCTGGCTCGCTCTCGAGGAGGAGCGGATCATCGCAGAAAAAAAAGTGCTCGGGTGGTTATGCAGGGACAGCCTGGATATCCCGAGGAAGAAGCATACCTACAATAAACTGGGGCACCTGCTCTGATGTCCTGACCGCAAGATGGAAATTTGCAGTCCGTGGATCTGAAAGCCCCCGGTAATTGAGATAAATCTGGAAGTTTGTATCAACGACTGTGAGACCAAAAGTCTTGACAACCGCACGCCTCTCTGATATCAGCTTGTTCTCTCCCACCTCAAGCTTCTCTGTTGCACCATCAACTGCAATCATCATCTCGTCCTCTGTTGAGAGGGCAACCATGTCAATCCCACCGACGGTGACGGCCTTTCCAAGCGGGAACCAGACATCATAGGTGGTGGTATAGGGGTATGTCGCTCCATCCACTGGTGGATAGATCACAACATTGAGTGTTGCAACAACGGCAACAACCCCGATTAAGAGGATCACAAGCAGAATACCAAGGGTCTTCAGCCTGCTTTTCTTCTTCTTTTCGGGCTCCATGTACCTGATCTCATGGATCGTCTCTCTCTCCCGGGTTACCTGGGGAGATGGTTCCGGAGGTGTTGGCGGTGCCTCTACAGGTGGGTGGAGGGGATCCTGCTGAACCTCTGGTACGTCATCCTTCTTCTCATCATCTGTCATAGTGCATCACACACAAAGAAAAGACGTAATCAAAATATTTAAAGTATATGGGTGTGGCGCATGGTCGTTCTCACGATCGGAATAAGCGCCTGAATGAGTTCGAAAAGCGATCTGATTCGGATTCGTGCCCTGATCCTGATCGACCAGCTGGATTTGGTAAAATCCGGAACCACATTGATATGCAGGCGGCTGCCACTGCATGCTCCCCGGACTCCGGCAAGCCATCCATAGAGTTCCCCGGTTCTGCCGGCATCCCCGGTACCGATTGTTCCATTGATGTACAGGGAATCCAGTGAGACAGGAAGTTTCAGGATCTGCCGGAGAGGCAGATCAGCCAGTCCTTCAGTTGAGTCCAAAAGGTCTTCTGTCGTTTCGTCTTCACCGGTTTCTCCGCTCATTCCCCCCGGATCGCGCATCCCCTCCTCTTCAGGTGCCAGTTCTCCAGACCAGATCGTCCTGTTCAGGACCTGGATATAAAGCATCCGCTCAGGAGCGAGGAGGATCGTAACCGGCCCGACTGCCCCGCCCAGGTGCCACCCCCCGGGATCTGCCGATCCGAGGAGTGTCGTGCAGAAGGGAAGAAGAAAGGGGAGGATGATCCCCGCCAGGCATGCTGGTATGAGTATGATCAGGAAGAGATCCATCTACTCTTTCTTTGTACCCCTGACCGCCTCAATGACCGAGGGGAGGGATTCAGCAGCAGTCGAGATCGCCTGTGCCACCTCTCCCTTCTTTCCGAGGTTGAAGATCTGGATGCCTTCTGGTCCCTTGACATCCTGGTGAATGATCATAACTGCAATCGGGGTGACGCCTGCACCGGCACCGCCGCCGGCACCGCTGCCATCATCTCCCTTCCCCTCACCCCCTCCAAAGCCGAACCCGACTGAGGATATGGTGAAGATCGACCGGTCTCCTGATATGATTGGATCCGATACCAGGATATTTGATGATACCATCGTCTTGAGGTGCTCAAGGATTGCATCAAAGATTGTTCTCTCTGACATGGTAGTGAGATGGCATCACATGCAATATAAGGATGTGGCGTGCCGGGAGCAGGAGGGCCTTAAGACACATCTATACAACAATGTATAAATATGTTCATAACATACACTCTTCCATGCAAACTGATACATGCACTGCGGTGATGCCGTCGGACTGGCATCCCCCGCACCCGCGCTCTCTCTTCCCCTGAAGGGAGCAGATCCGGTTGCGGTCTATCATGCCCTTGCCGATGGGCCGGGGTATCTTCTTGAATTCCCGGGTCTCCCGGCAACAGTCGGTCTGGATGCTGAGGTGATCACCCTCCCACACGATCCCTATGACACCCTCAGGGCGATCTCATGTGACGGCCCCTTCTCTCCTGCAGGCTATCTTGGATATGAGGGAGGAGGCCATTTTCTCGCAGCAACTGATGCAGTCCTCATCTACCAGGACCAGGTTACCCTCTTCTCCAGAAGAGAGGGACGGGAAGGCAAGGCACGTCTTGCCAGGATGGCAGATCTGTTGCTCTCGTGTGATCTCGTCTATCCTCTCCCACCGGACAGGGAGATTCCCCGGGATCTTTCGGCGACCATGGATCGGCCCACGTATACAGATGGTGTCAGGAACCTGAAGTCGCATATCCGTGACGGCGACTGCTACCAGGCAGTCCTCTCCCGGAGAACAGATATCCCGTTTGTGGGACGCCCTCTTGGCATATATGCAAAACTCCGCTCACACAATCCCTCCTGTTATGGATACTTCCTTGATTATGGATATACACAGGTGGCAGGTGAGAGTCCTGAGATGCTTGTTTCAGCAGCAGGCAGCACCATTACAACTGTTCCGATCGCAGGGACACGCCCACGGGGTAAAAGCCCCGCAGAAGATGCGGTTTTTGCAGCCGACCTCCTCAATGATCCAAAAGAGCGATCTGAACACCTGATGCTTGTGGATCTTGCACGAAACGATATCGGGAGGGTTGCTGAATACGGCTCAGTTGCAGTCTCCCGGTATGCAGAGGTTGCCCGGTACCCGACTGTTCAGCATATCGTCTCAACAGTCACGGGGAAGGCTGCGGCAGGCCGTGACGGCTATGATGCCCTCCGTGCCTGTTTTCCGGCAGGAACGGTTACCGGAGCTCCCAAAAAGCGTGCAATGGAGCTTATTGCTGCTGCCGAGCATTCGCCCCGGGGCATCTATTCGGGTGCCGTTGGTATTGCAGGCAGGGAGTCGCTTGCCTTTGCGATCACCATCAGGACTGTTGTTGTCAGGGATGGGATTGCGTCTGTCCAGGCAGGTGCCGGGATCGTGGCGGGATCTGATCCGGATCGCGAGTTTGATGAGACGATGATGAAGGCAGAACATTGTCTCAGGGCAGTGGTCTCGGCAGGGGAGGTGTAGGCTGTATGAAGGTGGCAATCATCGACTGCTTTGACAGCTTCAGCTACAACCTGCTCCAGATCGTCGGGAGCCTTGGGGCCGATCCGGTGGTGATCCAACCAGACGAACCCCTGGCTGCGGTCACCGCAGAAGAGCCGGACCGAATCATCCTCTCACCCGGCCCCGGCAGGCCAGGGGATCTCGATCTCCCGCTTGCGGTGCTTTTGGAGTATGTAAAAAAGGTTCCGGTTCTCGGAGTCTGCCTTGGACACCAGGCGATCTGCTCTTTTTTTGGCGGACGGATCATCCATGCCCCCCGTCCGGTTCACGGGGAGGTTTCAGCGATCTCTCATGACGGGTGCGGTATCTACCGGGAGATGCCAAATCCTCTCGCAGCGGTCCGGTACCATTCGCTTATCATTGATTCATCCACGCTCCCGGCCGAACTGGTCATCACTGCCTATTCCCTGGATGATCACCTCCCGATGGGGATCCGTCACCGCTCCTTCCCGCTTGAAGGGGTGCAGTTCCATCCTGAGAGTTTCGGAACCGGGATCGGCACCCATCTCGTGGCCGCCTTTCTCAAAAGGAGTGTGGCTGCATGATCCAGGAGGTATGCCGGGCGATAGCAGATGGCACCCCTCTTCCAGCAGGAGGCATTGCGCATGCCTTTCTGGATCTCGTCAGTGGATCCGCAACACCGGCACAGGCAGGGGCGTTCCTCTTTGCCATGCAGCATTATCCCCTGGATGGCAGCGATCTCGCAACCTGTGCCGGTATCCTGCTCTCTCATGCACGAAGAATCACGATCACCGGGCCAAACCCGCCAATTGATACCTGTGGAACAGGCGGCGATCACGCGATGACGTTTAATATCAGTACCGCCGCCGCGTTTGTTGCAGCAGGTGCAGGGATACCGGTCTTCAAACATGGAAACCGGGCAGTGACCGGGGTCTCGGGATCTGCCGATGTACTGGGGGTTCTTGGCGTTGCCCCTGCCTCGTCACAGGCGGAGGCAGACCGGTTTCTCAAGGGGTGTGGGATTGCGTTTCTTCCGGCACGGGAGTACCATCCCGCGCTCCTGAGGCTTGGAAGCATCCGGTCAGAGCTCGGCTTCAGGACGATATTCAATATCACAGGCCCGCTCTGCCATCCGGCAGGAGCGGTCAACCGGGTGCTGGGTGTTGCAGATCCAGGACTTCTCCACCCGATGGCTGACGCACTTCAGCGGCTTGGGGTGTCGCATGCCCTTGTCGTCTCCGGCAACGGCCTTGATGAACTATCTCTTGATGGAGAGAACCGGGTCGCCGAACTGTGCCGGGGCAGGATCAGAGACTACCAGTTTGCAGCAGGGGATCTGGGTCTTTCTCCAGCACCGCCGGACGTGTTTGCCGTTTCATCACCAAAAGAGAGTGCGGCAGTCATCAGGCATCTCCTTGCGGGTGGCGAGGGTCCTGCACGGGATATTGTGCTCCTGAATGCGGCAGGTGCCATCATGGTCGGTGGGGGAGGTGCAACACTGCCTGCTGCCCTCTCAGCAGCAGAACGATCCATTGATGCAGGCAGGGCGCTTGCATCGCTTGAACGTGCAGTGGAGATCTCCGGGGGTTCTGTATGATCCTTGATGCTATCGTGCAATCATCCCGGAAACGGGCTGCAGATCTTTTGGAGTTCTCCAACCGGGAACTGCCCCCTTGTCGGAGCCTTGAACAGGCAATCCTCTCCAGGCAACCTGCTGTCATCGGTGAGGTGAAGTATGCCTCGCCTGCGGGCATGACAGGTGCGGTGCTGCCGCCGGGCCCATTTGCTGCTGCACTTGCCGCAGGCGGCGCAGCTGCCATCTCGGTGCTGACTGAGCCGACCGTCTTCAGGGGGGACCCCTCCTTTATCCCGGTGGTGCGGCGGTATGTCAGCCTCCCGATCCTGAGGAAGGACATCCTGGTGGATTTTGCACAGATCAGGGAGAGCCGGGCAATCGGTGCGGACGCTGTCCTGCTGATCGCCTCGGTTCTCGGATCAGATCTCCTGGATTTTGTCAGGTATGCGTATACCTGCGGCCTTGAGCCGGTTGTCGAGGTGGCGTGCGAAGAGGAAGTCGAAGCCGCCCTTGCAACACCCGCCCGGATCATCGGTATCAATAACCGTGATCTTACAACCCTCGCAATCGATCCAAATCGGTCATTCCATCTTGCCCCGCAGGTGAGGTCAGCTGGCAGGATTGCGGTTGCAATGAGCGGGATCGCTCATCCTGAGCAGGTGAAGGCATACCAGGACTGCTGTTCTGCGGTTCTGATCGGATCAGCCATTGCGGCAGCAGCTGACCCGGAAGCTGCCATGGAGCGGTTTGTATGTATGTAAAGGTCTGTGGTATCACCAGCCCCGCCGATGCCAGATCAGCGGTTGCCGCGGGTGCGGATGCAATCGGCGTCATCCTCTTCACCCCGTCGTCACGGGCAGTCACCCCCCGCCGGGCAGAGACGATCCTCTCCGCGGTCAGGGGCGAGGTGGAGACGGTCTGTGTCACGACGACACGGTCGCCTGCTGCTCTCAGGAGACTCTACCGGCTCAATCCGGATGCAGTCCAGATCTATCACGGCCAGAGGGTCCCGGATCGCTTCACCTGCATCGCCGCATGGGACGGGCTCTCAAATCCGCCTGAGGATGCGGACCGGCTTCTGCTGGATGCCTCGCACGGCAGGGGCATCCCCCTTGATCTCCCTGCTGCAGAAGCGGCAATGTGCAGAACCGGTCATCCCATCATCGTCTCGGGAGGGCTCCATCCGGCAACCGTTGCCCTGGTGATTCAGCAGCTTGACCCGGCGGGAGTCGATGTCTCAAGCGGTATTGAACTGCGTCCGGGTGTGAAGGATATGCAGCTGATGAAACATTTTGTCACTGCCTGCAGGATGGGTGCGGTATGACTCCGGGGAGGTTTGGGATCTATGGCGGCTGTTATGCCCCGGAGATCCTTCTGTCGCCGCTTGAGGATCTTTGTCTCTCCTATGCGGCATTCAGGGAGGATGAACAGGCAATGGATGAACTCTCCCTCCTCCTCTCCCGGTATGCCGGCCGGGAGACCCCGCTGTATCGTTGCAGAAACCTTGGAAAGGAGACCGGGGTTTCCATCTGCCTGAAACGGGAGGATCTCCTGCATGGCGGGGCTCATAAGATAAATAACACACTCGGCCAGGCGCTTCTTGCAGAGAAAAGCGGCAAAAAACGCCTGATCGCAGAGACCGGTGCGGGCCAGCACGGGGTTGCAACAGCAATGGCCGGAGCAGTCCTCGGTCTTCAGGTGGAGGTCTTCATGGGGAGTCTCGATATGCAGCGGCAGGCGCAGAACGTCGCCAGGATGGAGTTGCTTGGAGCAACCGTCACCCCGGTTTCGACCGGCTCCGGCACGCTCTCGGATGCAGTCGATGAAGCGCTCCGGAACTGGGCAGCCACTGCTCAGGACTCCCACTACCTGATCGGCTCCTGTGTCGGGCCTCATCCGTTCCCTGAGATTGTCCGTGATTTCCAGTCTGTTATCGGGAGGGAGCTCTCCATCCAGTCAGTCAGCCAGCATGGACGGCTTCCTGATGCGGTGGTTGCCTGTGTCGGCGGGGGATCAAATGCGATCGGGACATTCTCCCCGCTCATCAATGATTCCGTGAGGCTGGTCGGTGCCGAGGCAGGAGGAGTCGGTTCGGATCCCGGTTCACACGGGGCTTCGCTCTGCTCTGGAACCCCCGGCATCCTCCATGGAGCATTCACCTCGGTGCTGCAGGATGATGAGGGGCAGATATCCTTCACCCACAGCATCTCGGCAGGACTTGACTACCCGGGTGTCGGCCCGGAGCATGCCTTCCTCAGGGATGCCGGGCGGGTGGAGTACATGACTGTATCTGACAGCGAGGCGATCGCTGCCTTCCGCCTCCTCTCCCGGACTGAAGGGATCATCCCGGCACTGGAGTCTGCTCATGCGGTTGCAGCAGCTCTCAGGCTTGCAGATGATATGGAGTCTGGATCCATGATCGCCGTCACCCTCTCGGGGCGGGGAGACAAGGATCTCGCCACTGTGCTGGAGGCGGGCCTGTGAACAGGATAGACGCGGCCTTTGGCGCAGGCAATGGCCCTCTCCTGGTCGCCTGCACGGTGGCGGGCGATCCATCTCCGGATGAATCACGGGCAGTGATCCGGGCACTTATTGACGCAGGTGCTGATATGCTGGAACTGATTGTTCCTGCCACAAACACGGTGGCGGACGGGCCGGTGATCTGCCGTGCCCATGAGCGGGCGATTGCTGCCGGATGCGGACTGAACACGGTCTTCTCCCTGATCCAGGAGATCCGAACCTATAGTGAGATCCCAATCGTGCTGATGACTTATGCAAACCCGGTGGTTGTCATGGGCGAAGAGCGGTTCTGCGCCGAACTCGCTCATGCAGGCGGGGACGGGCTTCTGGTGGTTGATATGCCGCCTGAAGAGGTCTCTGTACCGGATACGGAGATCGATCGGATCTTCATCATTGCCCCCTCCACTCCGGTTTCGAGGATAGAGAAGATTGCAGCATCAGGAGGGGGATTTCTCTATCTTGTCTCTGCACCCGGTGTCACGGGGAGGCGCGCCCATCTGCCAGGGGATCTCGGCAGGAGGATCGATATCGCAAAAGAGGTCTCCCGCCTGCCGGTTGCGGTTGGTTTTGGGATCGGCTCTCCGGATACCGCGTATGAGGCAGTCGCCGCAGGTGCCGATGCGGTGATCGTCGGCTCAGCCATCAGTTGGGCTATAGAGGATCAGAGGGGCGATCCGGCGAAGGCTGTTGCGGCGGTGGTTAAAAGTATTAAAGCCGGGATCGGCCCCGTGAGAACCCCTCGATCCTCCGGGCAATGATGGTTGCCGCATCAATGACCGTCTCGGGCTTTGGTTTCAGGATGGCAACCGGGATATCGACGATCCGTTCGATGATGGATGCGAGGACGGGTGCACAGATGATCCCTGCCGCCCCCTCTTTCCTGGCTTCCACTGCTGCCATGATGCATTCGTCAATGGAGTTTGCTGCATAGCCTTTCAGCCTGACGTCCTCACCTGCAATGGTGACAATGGAGCCCTCGATCTCGTCAAGGAGGAACTTGGCTGCGACAACAGCAATGAAGCTCTCTTCCTTTGGCTCGAGCGTTTCGACGATCCGCCGCACCGTCGAGAGACGGGGGTCACGTTCACCTGATGCGATCTTATAGAGGGTTGCCGGTGGTATCCCTGTTGCAGAGGAGAGCTCCCGGATTGTCATATCCCTCCTCCTCAGCTCTTCTTCAAGTGCCTCGGCAAAATCAGTCTCAAAGATCCGGCGGGAGAACATAGTATGGTTTTCAGGGGTATGGGAGATAAGCGTGTCCCCTCTCTCTCCTCAGGACGCAAACCATTTCATCATCACAACACCGTCTTCGCCATCCTTGTAGTAGCGGGTATAGCAGAAGACCGCCCGGTATCCGAGTCTTCTGTAAAAGGCAATAGCGTCCCTGTTTGAGATCCTGACCTCCAGTTCGACGGCTGTTGCACCGAGAAGGAGAAAGTCATGCTCGATTGTGGCAACCAGTTCGCTGCCGATACCCTGCTGCCGGTACTGCGGCCGGATAGCCAGTGTGCAGAGATGCCCATAGACGATGTCCCCGGTATTCTCGATGCCGCCGCCGCAGAACCCGATGATCATGCCGTCTGCTACAGCGACAAAGAAGGAGGTGAGGTAGTTGTTCATCGCTTCACGGAGCCCTTCCTCCCCCCAGGGGTCGATAAATGCCTCTGCCTCAAGCGAGGCGATCTCAGGGATGTCTGCTGGATTTGATCTCCTGATGAGGACTGGTTTCCCGTACTGTCCGGGGTATCCTGCGGTCACCATCTTTCTTTAGAGTTAAGCACCTACACCTACGTGGAGTTTTCCATGGTTGCCATATATCCGTTCAGAGCCCTGCGTCCGGCGCGGGAAGAATCTGCGTATGTACCATCTGTTCCCTATGATGTCGTCACACGGGAAGAAGCTGCCGCAGTGATTGCACGCAACAGGAAGAGTTTCCTCAGGGTGATCCGATCCGATGCGGAACTGATGCACCTTTCGCCCTATGCTGATGAGGTGTATGATCGAGCCCGCGCAGTCTTTTCTGAGATGCAGGATCAGGGGCTCTTTGCAAGGGATGACAGCGAGAGCTTCTCCATCTACCAGGTTGAGCACCAGGGTCTGGTCTACACGGGGCTTGTTGCCTGCATCGGAACAGAAGAGTACCTGAAGAAGACCGTGAAACGTCATGAGCTGACCCGCTATGACAAGGAGGAGGATCGTACCCGGCATATTGATTCTGTCAATGCCAATACCGGCCAGGTATTCCTGCTGTACCGGGATCCAGGCGGGATATCTGGTTTTATCAGGTCACTTGCCACCGGGGATCCGGTTGCGGAGACAGAAGCGGAGAACGGGTCAGTACACCGGATCTATGCGGTGAATGATCCAGACGCCATACAGCAGATCAGAGGCCATTTCTCTGATATAAATGCCCTCTATATCGCAGATGGCCATCACCGGGCAAAGAGTGCTGTGAATGTCTATCTGAAACGGAAGGAACACGGCGTTCTGACAACCGGGGCATCAAGGTTCATGGGTGTTCTCTTTGCCCACGATTCCGTCACAATCCACGGGTATTCCCGGTTGCTTCGCTCTCTCAATGGTATGACGCCGGATGCGTTTCTGGCTGCGCTTGAAGCGCAGTTTCGGGTTAAAAAATCTAGTTCCGTGGATACCAGTAAAACAGATATCCCGGTTGCCGGTGGGAGGGCAGAACGCCACGTCTTCCATCTCTATATCGAGGGGGCGTTTTACGAGCTGTCCAGGGATATTGATCCGGGCGCTGATCCGATTGCACGACTTGATGTCTCGCTTCTCCAGGAGAGCGTCCTCTCACCGCTGCTTGAGATTCATGATCCCCGTGGTGATGAGAGGCTGGACTTTATGGGCGGCGCCCAGCCGATTGCGGATCTTGTGGCTGCGGTTGATTCGGGGGAGTATGCTGCTGCCATCCTGATGCAGCCGATTGAGATCCTGGATATCTGCGATATCGCCGATGATGACAAAATTATGCCCCCGAAATCGACATGGTTTGAGCCAAAGCTTCTTTCAGGGCTTGTCATCCATCCTCTTGACTGACTGGCTGATGAGGGGGGTTGCCCCAACTCCATCATCTCCACAAAACTCTTTTGCTTCAGGGAGGATAGTATCATCTGTGCACCGGATCTGTATCCTGCTACTCCTTGCAACCCTGCTTGCGCTCTCCGGGTGCCTTGCGATTCCCGGCGAGGACCTTCCTCCACCACTGGAAGGGACTGCTCCTCCGGGAGATGAGGAGATGCGAATTGGTCTTGAGGAAGCCCTGGCTTTTTCTGATGGCCCGGTCTACCTGATCATCGGGAGGGATGTCCACCCGGATATGAGTGCGGCTTCATGGACTATCCTCACTGCTGATTCCGATCCGGGATACCGGTTTCTCTTCATCACCTGGAGGGGTGCTGTCCCTGCTCCCTTTGATGGGCCTGACCCCGGCACCCCGATTGATCCATTTGGCTTCCCGGTTCCAGACGAACCGCAACGCATCATCATCTATCCGGAGGGTCCGGTGTGAGGGATGATGCGGTGGTGACCTTTGACTTTCTTGTCGGGTTCACCATATTTATCATCGCATTCATCTTTGTTGCCGCGATGGTGCCGCATACGCTCTTCTCGGTTCAGTCGGCACATATCGATTATGATGCGGTTGCCTACCGGACCGGGGTTATTCTCACCGAAGATCCGGGGATGCCGGCATCACCTGACTTCCCGGTATGGGAGCAGGAAGAGCCTGATCATGTCGTCAGGATGGGGCTTGCTGCGGGTCACGGGACTGCGCATATTCTCTCGGGAACAAAAGTTGCCAGGTTCTTTGATGGCAGTTTTCAGTACCCTGACGATTTCCGGAGGTCACTTATCTTTGGCGACTATCCCTATTCGTTTCATATCAGCCTTACCACCCTCGATGAGGGAACCATTCAGTCAGTCGGCCCCACCCCTCCTGAGCAGCATGGGATCGTGAGGCGGGTCGTGGTGGTGAGAGGGAATGCGTCCCTGATGGTTGATGATGCACTGATCGCCGCATCGCTCCTGGGAAATGCCACAGCTGACCGGATCACAATTGAGATCCCCATGGAGACGCTCCTTGAATCATCAGTCCATCCCCTCTTCAAAATCGATCCACGGACCGATTACCTTGAGATTGGTATCCGGACAGACGCTCCGTCACTGAATCTCTCAGGTACCCCGCGGCTCCATGATATCAGGCGCAAGCGTATCCCCATTTCCTACACCGGCTATACCCTGGATCACCAGGATAACATCCTCTCGTTCTGCCTGCTACCACAAACCAATCCTCCCTGGCGGGAGAGTGATAGCATCTCGATCACGTTTGCCTTTGATGATCCCGATGATCCACCTGAGGAGATAACAACGGCGGGTGTTGTCTGCGATTATGATGTACTCATCCCGCCGCCTGTACAGCAGGGTATCCTGGAGGTGGCGGTATGGTAGACCGGGATCAGGCGTCGCTCTATACGATTGAAGGGGTGGCAGCAGCACTCCTGATGATCGCAACTGCAACAATTGTCTTCCAAGCGATCAGCGTCTATACTCCGGGCGATACCCATATCGATGATATGCTGCTTGAACAGCTCGGGGCAGATGCCCTGGCGGTGCTGGATCTCCCGAAAGGCCCGGGGGAAGCTTCCGCACTTGAGGAGATGATTGCGACATGGGATAAAGACGGGTTTCAGAGCGGGTTTGGCAGCCTGGTTCGTTCCCGATCCCTTGTGGAAGGCGACGATCCCGTCCAGTATTCGGCAGAGGTCTTCTACCGGGTGGGGAATTCAGATGAGGTTGATTCTGTTTTCTTCACCGAATCTGTGCCCTATTCCGGGTATGAACCGGCAGTCAGGGTGACCCGGTGGGTGCAGGTGAGGACGCCCTATCATGAGAATCTGCCAGCAGAGCTCCCGCAGTCGCCACAGCGGACACAGATGGTTCTCCTGGAGGTGATCCTGTGGCGAGGCTGAATGATGACGGGCAGTGGATTGTCCTGATGGGGTTTCTGATCAGTATTGCGCTTCTCTTCCTGATGCTGATCGTGAGCCAGGCGACGCTGGTTGGCCAGACAACCGCAGAAGGGGTGCTTGAGTTCCCAAAACACGAGATCCGGGATCTCCGCGGCCAGGTGATCGACTCAGTCGGGGAGGGGGAGTTTACCCGGGACATCTCCGAGGATATCAGGTTGTTGTCCCTTGAGCGGAACCATGCGCTTGTGCAGATAGATAAAGAGCCAGGTCCGCTTGGGACAGTTATGATAACCATCCGGTTCAATAATGGAGTGACCATCTATGAAGAGACCCTCCTCATCTGATGCCGTCTCAAACCTGATCGGCTATATCATTATCACCGCTGTACTGATGGTGCTCATGGTGACGGTGATGATCACGGCAAATGATGCCCTGATGGATAAGCCTGTGGAACGGTTCATGTACCATTCGTATGTTGATATTGGAAATGGTGTCTCTGCCCGGGTTGTTGATATCTATACGATCGCTCCCGGTACCGGGTATATCGTCTCCGATTTCAACACACCCTACGATGTTCTTGGGGAGGGGTATACGGTCTCTGTCAGGAAATCCGGAGCCGATCAGGAGATTATCGTCTTCGGTGACAGGACCGAGACGGTCATCTCGCTTGCCGGAATCGGGGCGACCCGACCGGTTACAGGGACGACAAGCGGTGGCGGCCATACCCGTGTCATCTATGATTCAGGGGGTGTCTGAGGCATGAGGCGGGATGACGGGGTCTCTGAGGCGATCGGGTTCATCCTGATCTTCTCGATTGTGGTGATCGGGATTGCGATTGTTATCCTGTATGGGCTGCCCCTGATCATCGCCGGGCAGGGGAGTGCGGATATGCGGAATATGGAGCAGACGATGATCGTCCTCCAGAACGACCAGAAATCGCTCAGCTACAAGATGGTGCCGTATAAAGAGACGGCGCTCCAGGTCTCGGGGGGGACACTCCACGTAACCGGGGTTTCCGGGGTCTTCACGGTATCGTACAGTGATCCGGATGGTGTTCTGCGGACACTCCCCTCCTATGAACCCGGCCAGATCCGGTACACATCTGATCTCGACCGGTCACGGGTTGCAATCGAGAACGGGGCGGTTGTGACGAGACCCGGGTTTGCTCCGGGATCAGCGATGCTTGCAGAGCCACGCTGGTATGTTGATGATCATCAAACAGTCACCCTGATCATCTCTTTCATCAGTTTCGACACGGACAGGGATCGCACCCTTGCTGGTGTCGGCCGGCTCGGGATGAAGAGCGTTTCGGCAAAGCTGAACACTACGGAATATCAGGTATTTCCCGGAACAATTGAGATTGGGTATACGCCCCATCCTGAAGAGGACTATTCTGTTGCCTGGGAAAACTACCTGATCGGGCGGCTCGGCATGCACAGTACCGGGGCAGATAGCTACCGCCATCCGAATGCAGCACGACTGATTGTCAAGGAGACTGTCATCCAGATCTCCGGATTCTGAAAAAAAACTGTGTTTGAGTTTTTAAAAAATTGGGTTCAGAGGTAGTTGTGTGACCTGAGCCAGTCTACCTGTGGTTTGGTGTAGCGATAGATGATATCGCATTTTTCGTCCTGGAATGACCAGGGAATGACGATTAAGATATCACCTTCGCGGATCCAGACCCGCTTTTTGATCTTGCCTTTGATCCTGCCCATCCGGGTTATGCCGTCACCACAACGGACCCTGATATGGTTTGATCCAAGCATCAGATCTGCAATTGCAAACTGTTCTTTTAAACGTCTGTTCGGAAGACGGACTCGTACGACCCCTTCTGGTTCTCCGGTTTTTTTGTTGCTATCAGTCAGAAAATCTACCTCTTTCTCCCTCACGTTTGAATATCATAATGGTATCACCAGGCATCCAGCGCGCGAGTTATCTGCTAAAGTATGGATTCCGGATTTACTTAAAGTATTGCACGTGATGGGGGGTGGGGAGGAGGAGGGTATTCTCAAGGATGATGGAACCATACATACCTCAATCACCAGTGATAGCAGGGATATATCTCCTCTCTCCCTCCCGTGGACGTTCCTCTTCGAATGTGATTTAGAGTGCTGCCATTCTTCACCGAAATCATACTCATACCGGGCTGTGATGCCTGGCCTCCTGAAATACCCCCTGATCTTCTCTTTCCGTTCATCATAACAGACCACCTGACCTTCCGGGAATTCATTTTTCATATTGGTGATCAGCTGTTCTTCTCCGGTCTAGGGGTCTCTGGTTGAGAAGTTATGGAGGTGATAATCCTCCCATCCCCAAGTATCATCTCTCATGAACGCCTCACCTTTCTCCATGGCTGCAAAGGCTGCAAAGGTATGGTTTGCCTCGTCTGAGGCAGGTGCAAAAGGCGAGAGTCTCCAGGCAAAGCTCCTGCGGCTCCTTGATGAGACGGGGCTTTGCGAGCGGGTTGCCGGAGATGGCGGTCTTGTCGCGGTGAAGACGCATTTTGGAGAAGAAGGGTGTGACAGTTTCGTCTCGCCGCTCTATATCCGGCAGGTGGTTGGGAAAGTGAAAGAGGCGGGCGGGGTGCCGTTTCTGACCGATACAAACACGCTCTACCGGGGGATGAGGCACAATGCCGTCTCGCATCTTGCGCTTGCCATCCGGCACGGGTTTGGCTCCGAGGTGACCGGTGCGCCAGTTTTTATCGCAGACGGGCTCAGATCAGAAAACGAGGTGGTGATCACAATCCCCGGAGTCCACCTGCAGGAAGCCAGGATAGCCACCGGGATTGCCGAGGCCGATTCTCTGGTCGTCGTCTCGCATGTCAAGGGCCATGCGGTTGCGGGTTTTGGAGGGGCGATCAAGAACCTGGCGATGGGGTGTGCCTCGGCTGCCGGAAAACATGAGCAGCACCGTGCGATGCCCGCCATTGCAAAAGAAGATGGCTGTGAAGGGTGCGGGGGCTGCGTCTCTGCCTGCCCGGAGAACGCAATCATTTTTGAGGGCGCTGCCCGGATTGATCCGGACACCTGTATCGGATGTGGTATCTGCGTTGATATCTGCCCGGAATCTGCGATCTACTTTGATTATGAACGTGATGCAGCACACCTCTCGGAACGGCTCGCGGAATATGCTCTCGCCGCTGCCTCGCTCTTCCCGGAGAAGGTGCTGTACCTGAACTTCCTCCTCAAAATAACCCCCGACTGCGACTGTGCACCCTTCTCGGACCGGCAGATCGTCCCGGATATCGGGATACTTGCCTCAGCCGATCCGGTGGCAATTGATGCAGCGAGCCTGGATATCATCAATGCCCAGCACGGGCTGGATGGAACCCGGCTTCTCCTGCACCATGCTCCGGGTGAGGATAAGTTTGCAGGAGTCTGGCCACAGGTGCCGATTAGAAGACAGGTTATCCACGGTGAGCAGATCGGCCTTGGCAGCAGCGAGTACGAACTGATCAGGATCTGATCAGGATCTGATCAAAAGCGGCCCAGGTGCTCCTGCATGATCTTAATCGCACAGTAATCGCCGCACATTGAGCAGGGCCCGCTCTCCGGAACCCGTGACCGGATACCCTCCGGATCGATTGCCAGTTCAACCTGGCCCTTCCAGTCGAGAGCCGCCCGGCATTGCGAGAAGGATCTGTCGCTCTCATCCAGTCCCAGCCGGACGGTATCGCCGGCATGGGCTGCTATCCTGAAGGCGATCAGCCCATCCCGGATCTCGTCTCCTGTCGGGAGGCCGATATGTTCTGCCGGGGTGATGGCACAGAGATAGTCTGCCCCTGCAGCCACTGCTCCCGCCGCCCCGATTGCACCGGCGATATGATCGTGGCCGACAGCCCGGTCGGTTGCAAGCGGCCCTGCGACAAAGAGGGGGTAGGAGGAGGCGTCCTTATACAGCCGGACACAGAAGGGGATGCGGTCAATCCTGACATGGCCGCCGCATCCTTCGATGATCACCTGGACTCCTGCTTCATGGAAACGGTCTGCGATTTCGATATTCTGCTTCCGCTCAAGAGCCGCAGCAGCATCGCCCCCGTCAACGATACTCCCGCCCCGCATCGTGTTTCCAAGCGAGACGACGATCTCGTGCCGTCTCATGATTTCGGCGACTTCATCAAAGTGTTCGAGGAAGGGGTTTTCCTTTCCGGTTCTGAGCATGTATGCAGCCGTCATGGACCCCCCTTTTGAGACGACACCAAGGATACGCTGGCTTCTCTTAAGTGCCGAGAGGATTCTCCGGTCTGTTGCATGCAAAACCAGCGAGCTGATCCCCTCCTCTGCATGCTTTTGTACACAATCAATAATGATATCGGCATTGAGTTCCCCAACCCCGCCTGCCTCGATTGTTGCCTGGTAGACTGGGACGGTGGTGAGCGGGACGGAGGTCTCTGCAACGACAGCCTCCCGGATTGCCGTGATATCGCCGCCCATCGAGAGGTCGGTGATGGTATCTGCACCATACTGTTCTGCGATCCGTGCTTTTGCAACTTCGGCCTCTGGATCTGTTATTGCAGTTGAAGTGCCGAGATTCACATTCACTTTTGCAGAGAAACCCTGCCCGATGCCTGTACCTCTCCCGTCCCGCACCATGACGGCAACCCTGCCATGGGCGATCTCATGGATAAGGTAGTCTGTGCTGATCCCTTCTTTTTCAGCGGCAAAAGCAGCAGCAGATACTAACCTGCCGTTTTTAGCCTCTTCGATGATGGTTCCCATCTGGTATAACTCCGGGCTTTGCTACTGGTATGTCTACAATCCGGTAGCAATGAACGTGTGCATATGAATAGAACCCTGTCTGGTCGAACCCCTGATAGGGTTTACCAGGTCTGCTTCCAGCAAAAATTATTTGTTCTTGTTTTTCGCTCCTATATGACTCCTGATATTGCGGGAAGCAGTTTCTATCCGGTCATGATACTCTGCCTGAATCTTCGTGGCACACATCTGTTTGCTCAGGCCGAGTGTCTTCTGGATTGTGGTGATCTCGTTTAGAATATCGCTCCTTGTAATGTTTGGAAGGTACATGCCATCCAGAAAAGGATCCGTCTCCATCCCTGAGTGAACCCGGACTGTCTCCATGGCATGTTTGTGCAAAGCCACCTCGATAGCGGATTTCAGCTCATACTCCCGGATTGGTTTTAACTCGCAGGGGTGAAGGGGGCGGAGCGGGAAGTCCCCGGTCTTCAGGCCGGGGATGAAAGCGGATCCGCCCTTCCTTTCTGCGATAGATATATATTCTTGGATGTAATATTATCGTATATCCCATATGAAGTATAAACTCGATAAATCTGCACATTCTGTCTATGCTCTCTATTATCATCTGGTGATGGTTGTGAAATATCGCCGGAAAGCGTTGTATTCTGATGATATTCGGGAACGTTTGAAAGATATTGTGTGGAACCTATCGGAAGAGTTGGGTATAGAGGTGGTTGCTCATGAACCCGCAGACGATCACTATCATCTTCTGTTCAAGGCAACCCCGAAAACAAACCTCGTCAATGTTGCAAACGTGATCAAGGGCGTTTCATCGAGAAGACTGCGTCAGGAGTTCCCTGAAACAAAGAATCTGCTGTGGGGTGACTCATTCTGGTCCCCATCATATTTCCTTGCAACATCGGGACAGGTAAGTCTTGATGCTCTGAAAGAGTATGTTGACTCTCAACTGGAGAAGTAAATGATCGTCTCCTACAAGTATCGGGCCTATCCTGATGCGGCCACTGAGGCAGAGCTGAATGCCGCACTCGATACGTGCAGGTGGCTCTATAACACACTTCTCGAAGAATGTAATGCCATGCGGGAGAACGGGATCCGGCCAACCATGCGAGGGACGCAGGCACGGATCGTCACGCTGAAAGAGGAGCACCCGTTTCTCAAGGGTGTGTACTCGAAAGTGCTTCAGATGGTGAACTATACCCTCTGGAGCAACATCGCCGCACTCTCGCAGATGAAGAAGAGAGGACGAAAGATCGGGAAACTCCGGTTCAAGAGCGCATCCCGATTTCGGACCCTTAACTATAATCAGTCCGGGTTTCGGATCGATTCAGAGCAGAGCACGATCACGTTCTCAAAGATCGGAACCGTTCCCTTTAGGATGTACCGGCCATACACAGGAACGGTGAAAGGTGTCCTCATCACCCGATCCGGTGATAAATGGTTTGTGATCATCCAGGCAGAGCAGGCAGAAGCAGAGGCTGTCACCGAATCAACGTGTGAAGGTCGATCTGTTGGTATTGATGTTGGTCTGAACTCATTTGCCGTTGATAGTGATGGTATAGTGATCGAGAATCCCCGGTTCTATGAGCGGTCCCTGAATAAAATCAGGAAGTTACAAAGAAGCATTGCCCGGAAACAGCGTTTCTCAAAGAACTGGAAAAAGGCAAAGAGCAGACTGGAGAAGGCTTATGATCATGTCACAAACCAGAAGAGAGATTTTCTTCACAAACTCTCCCGGAGCTATGTTGACAGGTATAGAACGATCTGCGTCGAAGACCTGGATATCAAAGGGCTGAAGGAAAAAGGGAGTTCAAAAGGGCTGCACAGGAGCATTCATGATGTTTCCTGGGGACGATTCTATTCATATCTTGATTACAAGGCTGAGAGTGCTGGTACAAGAGTGATCAAAGTCGATCCCCGAAATACATCACAAATTTGCGCGAACTGTGGAAGCATCGTAAAAAAGATCCTTTCTGTGAGAGTCCATGAATGCCCGTACTGTGGGTATGTTACCGACAGGGATTACAATGCTGCGGTGAATATTCACCGCGTGGGGATGGAACATCCCTTTGAGCCTGTGGAGCCAATACCTCTACGTCACATCTCTGTGATGCAAGTATTGTCTATGAAGCAGGAAGCCCCGCCCTTCAGGGTGGGGTAGTTCACGAGATATCCAAATGGCTCAGTATACTTGGCCTGATTAAGAATATGTTCATCAGAAAAAGCTGTCAGATATATGACCGGAACATTCTTATCTGACATTATTTCCCTCGCCGCGTCGATCCCACTCATCTCCCCGGCGAGCTTGATATCCATCAGGATAATATCGGGGTCAAGATCTCTGGCCTTTTCTACGGCCTGCTCGGCAGTCGGAACAACTCCGCAGACTGAATACCCATTACTGAGCAGGGCCTGTTTGAGTGCCATTGCGGTGACTGCCTCATCTTCTACGATCAGTATCGCTGCAGTATTCATCAGAAATCCCGTGACTCCCACTATTCTTTTGACAAATGGATTACTGGGAGTTTCAATGGTATAAAAACATTATTATTTGGTTTTTCGGCTCTCTGATCAACTCTCAAAAAGACTGTGGATATCCCAGAAGCCTGAGAAATACCATCTAATTCATGCAAAAAACCTGGTATTCAGGTGCTCTCGCCTTCAGGCCGTCTCGTCTGAGAGGAAAAACCGCCCTTTCGGAACCCTGATCTCAAATCGTGCTCCGTTCCCGGGTATGCCGGTCTCAGAGATTTCAATCCCGGTGATCCCGAGGATCTCGCGGCTGAGGAAGAGGCCAAAGCCCGTGTTCTTTCCAAAGCCACGTGCGAATATTCTCCCTTTCTGGTCATCGGGGATACCTGGCCCATCATCTTCCCAGGAGATGACCAGCTCACCATTTGATCTCTCGCACCGGAGTATAATGCCTGTTGCCCCTTCTGCATGGCTGATGGTATTGTCGAAGAGATTGGAGAAGACCTTCTCAAGCATCGGGTCTGCATAGATGGCAATTTTCCCGCATTCGTTTGTTACGGGCACCGGCCCTGATGGAAGCGTCTGTACCATCTCCCCTATATCAAGCCAGGCGGGTTCCCTGACACCCAGGTTCTCGTATTCGCGGGTAAACTCAATCTGGCGGCGGATATTCTGCAGTGCGAGTGTGACCTGTTTAAGATAGCGTACCTGCTCTGGATCCATATCCCTGCAATCGGTCAGTTCCAGGAATCCAAGGCCTGCCATGATCTGGTTGAGGATGTCATGGCGGGTGATGCTTGAGAGGAGCTGCAGCTTATGGTTTGTGATATGGAGCGCATTCTCGGCTGCCCGCTGTTCGGTGATGTCGATGCCAAATTCGATGATCCCCTCAACCTCCCCGTCATCACCATAGACCGGGCACCCTTTCAGGTGGAAGATCCGGCCATCAGGGATCTGTATCTCGCCTTCCTCGATCATTCCAGTTGAGAGTGTTTTCACCACCGGGCAGTTCTCACAGCACTCGGTTCGACCATGCCAGATCTCATGGCAGTGGCGGCCGATGAGATCTGTTGGCTTCTGCCCCACCGATGCGCTTGCGACCTGGTTTGCATACCGGACGGTCAGGTCGGGATTTAAGTATGCGAGCATCACCGGCATTGAGTCAAGGACAGTGGTTTTCTCCTCCTCCATCTGCCTGAGCGCCGCTTCAGCTGCCGTTCGCTCGGTTATATCAATAAACGATCCCATCAGGGCAATTGGGAGGCCTGCGGCGTCACGGACAATGCTGCCTGAGAGCTGGAGCGGCATGGTTGAGCCGTCCTTTCTCCTCCCCTCCATCTCTCCCGACCATCTTCCATATTGTTGGATCGAAAGGACAACCTGTTCTGCTTCCTCTTCCGATACCCAGAAGTCAAGCACTGATCTCCCAATCACTTCGTCTGTATCGTCATATCCCCATAAGGACAAAAATGCAGGGTTTACGTACGTGATAATTCCGCTCGTGTCAGCAATGGCGATTCCATTGATTGATGAGTCAATGGCAGCATTCTTCAGGAGAATCTCTTCCTCTGCAGCTCTCCGATCAGTGATATCACGGACGACCGAGAGGATGAGGGTCTCATCAGGATGCCTGATGACGCGTGCGCTGACCTCCACCGGGAAGGTGCTGCCGTCTTTTCTCTTCAGATCAGACTCAAAGATGGCACTTTCCCGTTTCAGAAATTCCTGCATCCGCTCCGGTGCCTCTGCTCGTGCTTTCTCCCCGGCGACATCGATAACGGTGAGCCCAAGCAGTTCATCCCGCGTGTATCCGAGGCTCTCGCATGCCCGTTCGTTCACCTCAATGAACCGGCCCGGCATGCCGTCTGCTTCTATCCGGTGGAGAAAGATCGCATCGCCTGCTGCCTCAAAGAGTGCCAGGTAGCGGTCTTTCGTCTCGGTGATGATCTGCTGGGCTGAATACAGCTCATCAACGTGAGACCTGATCTCCTCCTCAGATGCGAGTAACTCCTCGTTTGCAGCCGTCAGTTCGTCATTTGATCGGCCAAGCTGCGTGGCAAGCTCAGCCCTCTTCATGGCAAGGTAGGTGATCACACCGGCGATCAGGATGAATAAAGCCACCCTGGCTCCCGCACCCAGCAGGAGATCCGAGTCGGTGGTGGCAGAGGCGAAGAGGATGAAATAGAGGATGGCAAGCAGGATGGAGAAGAGGAAGCCCCGCTTATAATAATAGATGCACGCGATGATGATTGGAATGTAGTAGAGGTTCTGGAAGATGATGAACCAGCCGATGGAGAGGGAGTAGAGCGTGATGATGAGAGAGATCGCTGTTGTTATGGTGAGTGCAATAAAGGGTATACTCTCCTGCTCTTTGCTCGCCATAAAAACTCCCACTCATCCGGTGAACCAGTGTTTGTGGTTCTCTGGCTTAATATCTTCCCTTGACCATACAGGCTATGCAGGGTATAATACTGGAAAAATGGAGCGCCACCACCTTCCAAAATATTCATACTTTTGCTTTATTATGTGATACGGAGCGATTTCCGGGGATATTTTTATAAATGCTCATATCAAACTAAATATTAATGGATGATACTAAGATTAACTTGCGTTGTGCATGGACACCTCTCCTGATCATGGTGATCCTTCTTGTTGTTGCTGCTGCCGGATGTGTCGCGGATACATCCCCGGAGGGTTCTGTTCTCATCACCGACCAGTACGGGCGGGAGGTTTCTGTTCCGTCTGATGTGGAGTCTGTCCTCTGTTCGGGTGCCGGCTCACTCCGGTACCTCGTCTACCTCCAGGCAGAGGGCCTGGCTGCAGGTGTGGATTCTGCCGATCTGGTGCAGGACGATGTCCGCGGCAGGCCATATTCGATTGTGCATGGCGAGCTGTTTGAATCCCTGCCGCTCTTTGGGGAGATGCGTGGGAGGGACGATCCCGAGAAGATCGTAGCAATCAGCCCGGATCTCATCTTCAAGGCCGGGTCATCCGGTATAGCCTCGGGAGCAGATGCTGCAGATGCAGCGTCGCTCCAGCAGAGGACGGGGGTGCCGGTGATCGGGTTTCAGTATGGATCGGTCAGGACAGAGGCCGATCAGCTCCTGATGTATGACTCCCTCCGCCTGATGGGCAGCGTCATCGGCCGGGAGGACCGTGCCGAAGCGGTGATCGCCTTTATTGATGAGACGATTGAGGATCTGGAGGCACGGACGCGTGATATCCCTCCAGAAGAGCGGAAGCGGGCCTATGTCGGCGGTGTCGGCAGCAGGGGCGCCCATGGCATCATCTCGACTGAGCCAGCCTATGGGCCGTTTGCCTGGGTGCATGCGGAGAATGTGGCGTCCGGACTTGGTACTGACCATGCCGATATTGCCAAAGAAGCCCTTGTGGACTGGGACCCGGAGTATCTCTTCATTGATCTCTCCTCAATGCATCTTGGAGAGGGAAATGCCCTCGATCAGCTGAAGACTGATCCGGCACTCCAAGGGCTTACTGCTGTCAAAACCGGGAACGTCTATGGCGTTCTGCCATTCAACTCGTACACAACAAACTATGGAACCGTGCTTGCGGATGCGTACTTCATCGGATCAGTTCTGTATCCAGAGCAGTTTGCAGATATCGATCCGGCTGAAAAGGCTGATGAGATCTATTCATTCCTCGTCGGGGAGCCGGTCTTTGCAGAGCTGAACAGCCAGTATGACGGGCTTGGGTTCTCTCAGATCCCAATCTGAAAGAATAGGTATCCTTTTTTTTCACAATTGGGCTTCCTCCTCCTCACTTTTTTCCTGTGATGCCAGGGACACGCTCTTCAGCTGAGTTGTTCAAACATCAAAAAATTTGACATTCTATATTCTACCCAGGATAAAATGGGTGTGTTTAAGTAAGCGCATCTCCCACTCTGTTACGATGTGGTGCTATGAATAATAGAATGGGTATTATCGCCTGTGGTGTGGTGCTTCTCTTCCTCCTCGCAGGTGCCGGGTGTACGACAGATCCGGGAACTGATCCGAAGACAGAAACACAGGATGCAACCATCACCGATGGGTTTGACAGAGCCGTGACGATCCCGCAACCTGTTGAGAGCGTCCTCTGTTCGGGTTCAGGTACCCTCCGGTACCTGGTGTACCTGCAGGGTGAGGATCTCGTTAGTGGTGTGGACAGCCAGGATAAGAACTTCCGGGAGATTGAGGGGAGGCCGTATGCCCTGGTCCACCGCGATCATTTCATGACGCTTCCGCTCTTCGGGGAACTGCGTGGACGGGACGATCCTGAAAAGATCATTGCAATCGATCCTGATCTCGTCTTCAAGGGGTTCCTGCCCGGATCACCATATGCAGGCAGTATAGCTGATGTGGAGAATCTTGAGGCAAGAACCGGGGTGCCGGTGGTTGGATTTGTCTATGGCTCTCTGAGAAATGATGCGGAAAAAGCCGAGATGCAGACCGCCCTCAGGGTTATGGGCAAAGCGATTGGAAAAGATGATCGTGCCGAAGAGGTGATCGACTACATCGATGCGACGATAGCGGATCTTGAGGAACGCACCGGGGATATTCCTCCAGAAGAGCGGAAGCAGGTCTATGTCGGCGGTATAAGCCATGCAGGTGCACACGGCATCATCTCGACTGAGCCTGCATACCCGCCATTCCTCTGGGTGCATGCAGATAATGTGGCCGGAGGGCTTGGCATCGCACATGCCGATGTTGCCAGGGAGGCTTTAGTGGACTGGGATCCCGATTATCTCTTCATTGATGTGAATACCATGACAACAGACGATGAAGGCGCAATCGGGCAGCTGAAGCATGATCCTGCACTCCAGGGGCTTACTGCGGTGAAGGAAGGCAAAGTCTACGGTGTCCTCCCCTACAACTTCTACATGACAAACTACGAGACTGTGCTTGCGAATGCATATTTCGTCGGCTCTGTCCTGTATCCGGAGAGGTTTGCTGATATCGATCCGGAAGAGAAGGCAGAAGAGATCATGACCTTCTTCCTTGGAGAACCAGTCTTTGCAGAGCTGAACAGCCAGTATGGGGATCTCGGGTTCTCTCAGATCCCACTCTGATTCCTTTTTTCCTTTTCTTGTTTTGCACCTGATGAAGCGTGCCAGCTCCAATTCAGATCCGCCTGCTCACCGTTCTTGTATGGAGCACCATTGCAGCTGTTGTGAAGAGAATGGCAAAGAGTGCCAGTGCCGCAAAATTCACCCAGAGCGGAAAGGTCTGCGTTTCCATCAGGCAGTAGCGGGCGATATCGGTGAAGTAGGTGAGCGGGGAGCAGATCGCAAGCACCTGGCCTGCAAAGGGGAGCTGCTCAACAGGGATGAAGACCCCGCTGATAAAGATGAGCGGGAACTTCAGGAGTGCTGAGAGCATCATGATGTTGGATGGAACATTTGTTGCCGGTGTCGAGAGGAGGAGGCCGAGTGCTGAGAAGCAGAATGATGCAAGGATGATTCCCACTGCAAGGAGCAGGGGGTAGATCGGAACAACGCCAAGCAGCAGTCCGATTGTGATCGGAACAACTGCAATGCCGATCCCGAAGATGACGGAGGCGAACATGTCGCCTGCGATCAGGGTCTTCATCGTAACAGGGGTTGCGATCAGCCGCTCCAGGGTCCGAGCCTGTGCCTCCCAGGGCTGGATCACCGGCGAGACTGCGGTTGCTGTGAAGAAGACGGTCATTGCGAGGAGGCCGGATAGCAGAAACGGCATCGGTAATCCCCGATCCCCAATGGCAAATGCGAGGAAGAGGAAGAGCGGCATGAAGAGGCCGAAGATGACGACCGGCCCTTTTGCATAGTAGATCCGGATATCCTTCTTTGTGATCGCAAAGGCCCGTCTCAACTGCTCGGGGAGACTGTCAGGGTTCATACTATCCCGCCTCCCTCAGTCAGCCTGAGAAACGCCTCATCCAGTGTCGGTGCCAGTGTCCGGAGCATCCCGATCTTCAGCTGGTGCTCTGCTCCGTATGCGGTGATCGCGTGGATAGCGGAGTCGACATCCTCTGTGGTGATCACAATTTTGTCCCCCTCGCGCCTGGCTGAAACGATTCCGGGGAGGCGACCTAGATCACCATCTTTTGGCTGTGTCTGAAAACTGACCTCGATGGTATGGAGCCGCTCAATTGCCATCTTCAAGCGCTCCGGCGAGTCGATTGCAACAATCGTTCCCTTTCTCATGATGGCCACCCGGTCGCAGAGCCGGTTTGCCTCCTCCATGTTATGGGTGGTGAGGAAGATGGTGGTGCCCCCATCATTGAGTTCCCTGAGCATCTGTGTGATCAGGTGGGTGCTTCTAACATCGAGGCCGCCTGTCGGCTCATCGAGGAAGAGGAGGTCCGGCTCGTGGAGGAGTGCCATTGCAAGGATCAGCCGCTGCTTCATCCCTTTTGAGAATCCCTGCACTTTCTGGTCTTTTCTTTCAAGGAGGCCAAGGTTTGTCAGAAGCGTTTCTGCACGCTCTTCTGCATGCTGCCGCGGCACGCCATAGAGTTCTCCCATCAGCATCAGGTTCTGCCAGGCGGAGATGTCGGTATAGGCATTTGCCGTCTCCGGCACCACCCCGCACTGCTGTTTTGCGCGAACCGGTGCATGCACGATGTCATGGCCAAAGAGTGTGGCTGATCCAAAATCCGGCTGCATCACCCCGGTCAGCATCCGGGTGGTTGTTGTTTTTCCAGCCCCGTTAGGCCCAAGGAATCCGAATATCTCGCCTCTTCGGACGGAAAACGAGATCGAGTCCACTGCGACGATATCGGCGAAGGTCTTCCTGAGATCTGTTGCAATGATGGCGTCTTCGTGATGATCTGCTTCTAACACACTGCATCTCTCCTGCTGAATTGCTCTTCTTTCTATTACTATTGAAAGAGTAGCATTAAAAGGGATGACTATGGTACACTGAAGTAATGTGTAAGGATACGCTCTCTCAAAGTATCTGTCCGCTTCGGGGTATTCTCCCGCTCCTCTCGAAGAAGTGGGCACTCCCGATCATCACGACAGTCGGGAGCACAGGCAGTATCCGGTTCACTGATATCGAGCGGATACTGGTGGGAATCAGCCCGAAAACACTCTCCGATACCCTCTCGGATCTTCTGGCTGAAGGCCTGCTGAACCGGAGCTTCCATGCAGAGACCCCTCCACGGGTGGAGTATTCGCTGACTGGTGAGGGTGCGGCTCTCTGCCGTGCGATGCAGCCGCTGATCGAGTGGGCAGCAGATCGGATTGGATCAGGGCAGCGGGAGTGCCTGCCCGCCTGCCGGGTAGATGGGGCAGAGAATCTCTGTGCCAGCCATTCAGAGAGTACCTGATCTCCATCCTCTCAATCTGAACAGGGGATGCAGAGGCGCTCACTGTCTCTCTCGTTTAGGCGGTTTAGAGCAACCATCTCTTTGCACCGGGAGCACTCGGCCTGTTCAAAGGCTTTTGTCTTCTTCATAACTTCTGTCTGGAAACGCTGGACGGTAAAGAGCTCTTCCTCGGGCATTGAGAGGATGACATCCGCTACCTTTTCCATCCTCTGGTCGAATATCTTCCGCTCCTCTTTGGTAGCCTCACCTGAGAAGATCGCTTTTCTGAGTTTTGCAACGACCGGATCGATCTTCTCGAGATCAAAGTCCCGGTGCCTGAGTATCCGGATCGCCTCCCCGTTTCGCCGGTTAATGAAGGTATAGGCGTGCTTCCCGTAATCAAGAATGGTCAGGTTCCCTTTTCCAGGAGTGCAACCTGCAAACACCTGGACAGCATCGATTCCACAGGCATCTGCTGTTTCGATCACCGCCCGTAGATCATTGCCATCATTGCCCTGTGTTCCAAGTTCGTTTGCTGCCTTCTCGCATACCCGTGCGGCAAAGGCAAGCCCGCCGCAGAGATGGCCATGGAACTGGATCAGTGCCTCGAACAGGGCCTTCCTGTCTTCCTGTGCTTTCATATAGGGTATTTTGTATCCGGTTCTATAAATGTAATGATCGTATGGATTTGTATGATTCTATAAAGATACAATTTGCATATTCCTTAAATTAATCTATATTATGTTAAAAAAATATTATTTTATCAGTTAAGATGTGGAACACAAAACACTAATATTGATATAATTCATATTATGGTATGATCTAGTATGATGGATAAAAAAATATGTATCATTGTCATGGGGATGCTTCTTGTTGCATTCCTGGGTATTGCCGGGTGTGTCGGGGAGGCAACCACTCCTGACACACCCTCACCCTCTGGTCCGCGTGAAGTGACGATCACTGATGGCTTTGACCGCACAGTGACGGTTGCGGTTCCGGCAACCGAGGTTCTCGCCTCTGGTGCCGGCGCTGTCCGGTACATGGTCTATATGCAGGGCCAGGACACCCTTGTCGGAGTCGACAGCAGGGAGAAGAGCTTTATGAATCCGGAAGGCCGCCCCTATGCCCTCGTTCATCTGAATCAGATGAAAGACCTTCCGCTCTTTGGAGAGCCACGCGGCAGAGAAGATCCCGAGAAGGTCATTGCGATTAACCCCCAGGTGATCTTCAAGACGGGTGCAACCGGACAGGGTTCGGCAACCGATGTCGGTGCGGTAAGTGCCCTCCAGGAGAAGACAGGCATCCCGGTGATCGGCTACCCGTATGGATCTCTACGGACAGCTGACGAGAAGGATGAGATGTACACATACCTCAGGACGATCGGCCTTGTCATCGGAAAGGAGGATCGGGCAGAAGAGGTGATCGACTACATTGAGGCAACAATGGCTGATCTTGAGCGCCGGACACACGACATCCCTGAGAACGAGCAGAAGAGTGTCTATATCGGCGGTGTCAGCATGTCAGGTGCCCATGGCATCATCTCGACAGAGCCGGCGTACCCGCCATTCCTCTGGGTGCATGCAGATAATGTCGCATCAGGTATAGGAACAGCGCATGTCGATGTTGCAAAGGAGGCGATTGTTGACTGGGATCCAGAGTATCTCTTTATCGACCTTGGAACCCTTGGGATGGAGAATGACGGAGCTCTTGGGCAGGTGAAGACTGATCCCGCACTGAAGGGGCTTTCTGCTGTGAAGAGCGGGAAAGTATACGGTCTGTTGCCATACAACTCATATAATACCAACTATGAGGTCGTCCTGGCAAATGCCTACTTTGTCGGCAAAGTGCTCTATCCCGACAGGTTTGCAGATGTTGATCCGGTTAAGAAAGCAGATGAACTCTTCACCTTCTTCGCTGGAGAACCTGTCTTTGAAGAGTATAATGCCGGGTACAGAGGATTAGGGTTCACCCAGATCCCGATCTGATACTCTGGAACCCCTGAAGGGGCGAGGCTCTCCGCCTCCTCTTCTCATTCAAACGCTGCTTTTTTTAATCATTAGTATTCAACTCTCAATATTTATGCACCATAACTCAGACGAAAAATAAAATAGGTATATTAAAGTATATCATAATCCAATCATTTTTAGATTTGGTATGATGAATAATCACATTTATTCTATTTTGTGTGGAGTGCTCCTCATAGCCCTCCTCGCAGTTGCGGGTTGTGTCGGGGAAGCCGCCCCCTCTGCTCCGGCAAGTGGACAAAACGAGATGACCGTGACCGATGGCTTCGGCCGGACGGTGACGATCCCGCAACCTGTTGAGAGCGTCCTCTGTTCCGGCTCAGGCACGCTCCGGTACCTGGTATACCTCCAGGGCGAAGATCTCGTTGTTGGTGTCGACAGCATCGAGAAGGAGCACCGTGATGTGGAGGGACGCCCCTATGCGCTTGTACACCGTGAGAAGTTCCAGCAATTACCGCTCTTTGGCGAGTTCCGGGGCAGGGATGATCCGGAAAAAGTCATCGGTATCGGGCCGGACCTCGTCTTCAAGGGCGGATCTACCGGTACTGCGTATGGCACAAGTATCGCTGAAGTAGATGATCTCGAGAGCAGAACCGGTGTGCCGGTGATCGGGTTTGCCTATGGCTCGCTGAGAAACGATGCAGAAAAGACCGAGATGTACACTGCCCTCCGGGTGATGGGCAAAGCAATCGGAAATGAGGATCGTGCCGAAGAGATTATCGCATACATCGAGGCGACGATAGCTGACCTCGAGGCCCGGACAAGTGACATTCCTCCTGAAGAACGAAAGCGCGTCTATATCGGTGGTGTGAGCAGTGCGGGTGCACATGGTATCATATCGACCGAACCGGCATACCCGCCCTTCCTCTGGGTGCATGCGGAGAATGTCGCATCCGGCCTTGGAACCGCACATGTCGATGTTGCCAAGGAGGCGATCGTGGACTGGGATCCTGACTATCTCTTCATTGATGCGGGTACAACACGGATGGATAATGAAGGCGCTGTCGGGCAGCTAAGGGATGATCCTGCTCTCAAGGGCCTCACCGCCGTGAAAGAGGGGCGTGTCTATGGCGTGCTGCCGTACAACTTCTACAACACCAACTACGAAACGGTTCTTGCAAATGCCTACTATGTCGGCAAGGTGCTCTATCCCGACCGGTTTGAGGACATTGACCCTGTTGAAAAGGGTGAGGAGATCATGGAATTCTTCGTTGGTGAACCGGTCTTTGCAGAGCTGAACAGCCAGTTCAACAACTTTGGATTCAGGCCGGTTTCACTCTGAAAAGGCTTCCTTTCTCTCTCTTTTATCTTTCTTTTCGCTCTCCTCTGAAGGCGTGAACCCTCAAGGCCAGCCTGATATCCCGGGCTTTGCAGATCTTCATAACAAATACAAAAAGGATATTCTTATGTGGTCTGCTACCCTACATTGATCTGAGGGAGTATAATGGATCTTACAAATAGTATTACACTACTCCATATCCAATCAACCGGGTTCCCGGATCTTTTTGGCAGGCAACAGGCAGCAATGCGGGGTGGATAATCCGTTGCATTTTGCAGACGGTGAACTCCCCGCAGATTACCTGAAGTACACCTACCGGAAGGTGCTCTGGATACTTGGTGGAATTGTCGTTCTCTTCCTCCTGCTTATTCTCTCGATCTCGGTTGGGGCAGTCGCTATTCCGCCGTATGAGGTCTTTCTGACTTTAATCGGCCAGAACGCCACTGAAAAGTGGGATCGGATCATCTGGAATATCAGGCTCCCCCAGGCGCTTGCGGCAATCATCTGCGGAGCCGGGCTTGCGGTTGCCGGGGTGGCGATGCAGTCGATCCTGAGAAACCCGCTTGCATCGCCCTTCACACTTGGTATCTCAAATGCGGGTGCCTTTGGTGCGGCAGTTGCGATCATCTTCCTCGGCACCGGCAGGATGACCTCGACGACTGCGGGTGCGGTGATCATCAATAACCCCTATGTGACGACTATCTGCGCCTTCATCTTCTGCATGCTCGCAACCATTGCGATCCTCGCGATCGCAAAGATCAAGGCATCTTCGCCGGAAGTGGTGATTCTTGCCGGTGTTGCCCTTTCGTCTCTCTTTACGGCAGGGGTGATGTTCCTCCAGTACTTCAGTGATGACGCCCAGCTTGCAGCAGTTGTCCACTGGACATTCGGCGATGTCGGGCGTGCCAGCTGGTCTGAAGTGTACCTGATGGGGGCTGTTGTGATTATTGCCTGCATCTACTTCATCTGGAACCGCTGGAACTACAATGCAATGGATGCAGGCGATGAGACGGCAAAGGGGCTTGGGGTGAATGTCGAGCGGCTCAGGAATGTCGGCATGATCATCGCCGCCCTTGTCACAGCCGTCCTCGTCTCGTTCCTCGGTGTCATCGGGTTTGTCGGGCTCGTCTGCCCGCATATGGTCAGGCGGATCATAGGCGACGAACAGCGGTACCTGATTCCCGGATCAATTGTGATGGGCGGCATCCTCCTGCTTGCATCAGATACCGTTGCCCGGCTGATCGTCGCGCCGTATGTCCTGCCGGTTGCGATCCTGACGGCGTTCATGGGCGCACCGGTCTTCATCTACCTGCTGCTTCGGGGGTATAAGCGATGATCCTGAATGTCGATGAACTGAAATTTATGTACCGGAACAAGGGGATCCTTGATGAGATCGCTTTCTCAATCAACGAGGGCGAGATCGTCGCTATCCTGGGCCCAAACGGTGTCGGGAAGACGACCCTCCTGAAGTGCCTAAACCGGATCCTGGTACCGAAGCAGGGCGCAGTCTCCGTCTGCGGCGATTCACTCAATTCGCTTGAACTGATGGAGGTTGCCCGGCGGATCGGCTATGTTCCCCAGCGGGTTGAGACCGGGAGATTAACCGGTTTTGACGCTGTCCTCCTCGGAAGGCGGCCACATATCGGATGGGATGTCACCGGGAATGATCTCAAAATCGTTGAGGCAGCATTCCGGGCATTTGGGATTGAGCGTCTTCGCCTCCACTACATCGACGAGATGAGCGGCGGAGAGCTCCAGATGGTTGCAATTGCACGGGCCTTTGTCCAGGAGCCAAAGATCCTGCTGCTGGACGAGCCGACGAGTGCGCTTGACCTGAAGAACCAGATCGAGATCCTGCACCGGATCACCGCAATTGTTGAGGAACACAATATTGCGGTTGTGATGACGATGCATGACTTAAATACGGCTCTCCGGTATGCTGATCGGTTCATCCTCTTAAAAGACCAGTTCATCCATACCTGTGGGGACAGAAGCGTTGTTACTGCTGCTGAGATCGAGGCAGTCTATGGCGTTCCGGTGATGATCGGGGAGCTTGAAGGGGTGACCTGTGTCATCCCGCAATGCCTCTGCAACGGGAATGGAAGGAAAACGAAGATACCAATAGACGAAGAAGGTAGTACTTATGTGCGAAACGCATGATCACCAGGTGATGGAGTCCGGGAAGTACCCGGCATTTGAAGAGTGTGTAACATTCCACGGCCATTCATGTCCCGGCCTTGCGATCGGGTACCGTGCTGCCCGTGCCGCGATGGAGGCGCTTGGCGTTGCCCGGCCCTATGATGAGGAACTCGTCACCGTTGCCGAGACTGATGCCTGCGGTGTTGACGCAATCCAGCTTGTGACCGGCTGCACCGCCGGGAAAGGGAACCTTGTCATCCATGATTACGGGAAGAATGTCTTCACCTTCTATGCCCGCGAGAAGAACAGGGCGGTGCGTATCCTGATTAAGAGCCGGGAGATGGCCGGTAAGCAGGAGATAGATACCCTGCGGCCGAAGATCTTTGCCGGGACCGCGACTGACCCAGAAAAGAAGCGGTTCTATGAGCTGATGGCAGCCGCAACAGAAGCCACCCTTACGGTCCCGCAGGATGAACTCCTCACCGTCACCGAGGTGGCATTCACCCCTCCTGAGAAGGCACGGATCTTTCAGACTGTCACCTGCCCGGACTGCGGTGAGCCGGTTGCGGATGCAAAGATGCAGACGGCAAACGGGAAGGCTGTCTGTGCAACCTGTGCTCTTTCAAAAACAGGGTAAACACTCTCCCTTATTTTTCAGACTGCAACCGGGCGGATACCTGGTTCGCTCCTATCAAAAATGCTATAAGCTCTCCTGCCCCCTTCTCTCCTGTGGTCTGATGTTAAATAAAAAAATTATGTACGGGACCCTCGCGGCCCTTCTGGTCATCGCCTGCCTGGCTGCTGCCGGGTGCATGGAAGGTGATCCTGCAGGAGGCAGGGAGACGATCGTCATCGGCGGAAAGCCCTTTAATGAACAGTATATTCTCCCTCATATGATAGCCCTCCTCCTTGAGGAGGAAGGATACAGAACAGATATCCGGCCCGGAATGAATGACGCGACGCTTTTTGAAGGGATTAAACGGGGACAGGTGGATGTCTATGTCGAGTATACCGGAACCGCGTACTCCCAGCTCCTGAAGCTTGAGCCGCTTGAGGTATGGGAACCGGATCATGTCTATACCCTGGTCAGATCCCATCTTGCTGAAGAAGGAATAGACGTCCCGTTCAGGCTGGGTTTCAGAAATGATTACGCTATTGCCGTGAAGGACTCCTATGCTGCAGAGCATGGCATCGAAACAATCAGTGATCTTGTGCCTCATGCAGGTAGTCTTACGTTTGGCAGTGATCTTGTCTTCCATGAACGTGAGGATGGCCTTCCACGACTACAAGAGGTCTATGGCCTCAGCTTTGCTGATGTTGTCCCGATGTCGCCGACCCTGATGTACGAGGCGATTGCAAACGACCAGGTTCAGGCGATCCCTCCCTATACAACAGACTCACGGGTGGATCTCTACAACCTGGTTGTCCTTGAGGATGATCAGGCAGCTCTTCCCCCCTATGAGGCGATGCTCTTTGTACGATCAGATCTTGCCTCAGATGAGCGGCTCACCAATGCCCTCTCAGTTCTTGCAGATCAGATCGATACCGATGAGATGCGGGCGCTTAATGCCGAATTTGACAATGACAAGCGTGAGGCACGGGATATCGCACGTGACTATCTCAGGAGAGAGGGGCTGATCTCCTCCTGATTCTCTTTTTCCCCGGATGGATGTGGCGATGTGCATGGGAAACGACTCTTTGACCGGATCGATTCGATCAGCATCTCGGGAGTAACAAAACAATTCGGTGATGTCGTCGCTGTTGACGATCTCAGTCTTGATGTCAGGGGAGGAGAACTGCTCATCCTGATCGGGGGTTCGGGGTCCGGGAAGACGACGATGCTCCGGATGATCAACCGCCTGATCGATCCCGATTCCGGATCAATTGCCATCAATGGTACTGAAACAACCACCCTTGATCCGATCGCCCTGAGGAAGAACATCGGGTATGTGATCCAGCAGATCGGGCTCTTTCCCCATATGACCATCAGGGATAATATCGGGCTTCTCCCAAAGATCGAGGGCTGGAGCAATGATCGAATAGATGAGCGTGTCCGGGAGCTGCTTGCCCGTGTCCATCTTTCCCCGGATCTATTCATGGATCGGTACCCAAAGGAGCTCTCAGGCGGCCAGCAGCAGCGGATAGGCCTTGCCCGTGCTCTTGTCATGGACCCTCCCCTCCTCCTGATGGATGAGCCCTTTGGTGCACTCGATCCCATCCTCAGACGCCAGCTTCAGGACGATTTCCTTGGTATCAAGGCGGATATCGGTAAAACCATCGTCTTTGTGACCCACGACATCAATGAGGCGTTCCGGCTCGGGGATCGGATTGCGATTATGGATGAAGGACGGCTCATCCAGGTGGGGGCTGCCCGGGATCTGATCCTGAATCCTGCTGACCAGATGGTCTCCGGGCTCGTTGGATCAGATCATCTGTACCGGCATCTTGAGAACCTGACTGTCCGGGATCTGATGCAGCCAGCAGCTGATCTCTGCCATCTTCAGGCTACATGCACCCTTGGTGAAGCCATTGCCCGGATGCAAAACCCTGGTGCGGCGATTGCAATTCTAACCGATGGTGTTGCTTCACCCACCATTGTCAGGATGGCTGATCTCCTCCAGGGCGGCGACAATTCAGCTATGGTTGGATCATATGCCTGCTCTCCCCTCATCCTGGAACCTGATGAGCCGGCTCTCCCTGCTCTCACCCGGATGAAGTCGGGACCCGACTGTCCAGCCGTTGTTGCAGAAGGCAGGCACCCGGTTGGCCTCCTCACCCCGGATATGGTGGTGCGAAAACTTGTATAGGAGGTGATCCGGGGATGCCTGATGAACTGCAGATGGTCTGGGTCAGGTATAACCTGACCGAGCGGACGATTGAGCATCTCCAGATCTTTTCCATTGCCCTTCTCATTGGGATTTTGATCGGGGTGGCAACAGGTCTCTTTCTCTATCGCCGGAGGAAGTTTTCGCCCCCGGTTTTTTCGGGCCTGAATGCGGTGCAGACCTTCCCGGATATTGCCCTGCTCATCCTTCTCATTCCCCTTGCAGGGATCGGAACAGTCCCGACGATCATCGCCTGTGTCATCTACTCGATCCTCCCGATAGCAAGGAACACCTATACAGGGCTCATCTCTGTCAGCCCCGAACTCCTCGAGGTCGGCCGGGCAATGGGGCTTGTTGAACGGGATATCCTCCTGAAAATACGGCTTCCGTTCGCCTTTCCGATGATAGCAGGCGGGATCAGGATTGCCATCGTCTTCACGATGGGGATCGTCACCCTGGGAGGTATCTTTGGTGCAGGTGGTCTCGGTGCCCCGCTCCAGACCGGGATTAACCTGATTCGCCCGGATATCATCCTTGTTGCCGGGATCTGGGTGGGGGTGCTTGCCGTCTTCCTCGATGGCATCGCAGGCGGGATCGAGGCGGCACTGAAGCGGAGGACCGGATCATGGTGAGCCCTGATCTGATCTGGAGCCCGATCCTCCAGCATATCATCCTGGCATATACCGCACTCCTTGCGAGTATTGTCATTGGGATATCGCTTGCAGTCCTCTCTCTCTTCAGCAGGACCATGGAGAGGGTGGTGCTGGTCCTCGCAAACCTGGTGCAGGCGGTACCAACCTTTGCAGTTGTTGCAATCGTTGTTCCGCTGATTGGGATCGGGTTCTGGCCTGCGATCATCGCCATCTTTCTCAGGGCGCTGCTCCCAATCGTCAAAAACACGCTGGTCGGGCTGACCTCAACAGATCCGGCTCTCATCGCCGCAGCTGAAGGGATCGGCCTCTCGAAATGGGAGATTATCAGGTATGTCAGGTTCAAAAATGCGTATCCCGCTATCTTTGCCGGGGTGAAGTTTGCGGCGATCCTGGCAAACAGTGTCGCGATTTTGACGGCGATGATCGGGAGCGGCGGGCTTGGCACCCTCGTCTTTGAAGGGCTTGCCGGGGTGAATATGATGAAGATGCTCTCCGGCGCCCTCCCGGCAATTGCGATCGCCCTCTTCCTTGACGGATCGCTCTCCCGGCTGGAGAGGAGGATGGTGCCGCCGGGTGTGAGGGAAGCCTGATCTCCGAGACTGCGAAATAATTCGCAATATACGCCAGCTTATTCATTGTGTATGCTTCATGTATCAGTATGGTACGATTCATAGTTTCGGGAGCCCTGCTCCTCCTCGTCTGCCTTGCGGTTGCAGGCTGCGTCTCGGAGGCGCCGCTGGCACCAGACGAGCCAGCTGCTCCCCCGCTTGCGGGAACCTCCTGGGAGCTTGAGCAGTTCACGATGACGAAGGCCAATCCTCTTGATGGAACAACCATCACGCTCATCTTCGACGACGGGAGCCTCGGCGGGAATGCCGGATGCAATCTCTATTTTGGTTCATTCACCCAGGAGGATGAGCAGATCGCAATTGATGGGATCGGCTCGACCCTGATGTACTGCACCGAACCCGGTGTTATGGACCAGGAGCATCTCTACCTCTCGCTTCTTGGGGATGTGGCGACAGCTCAGATCGATTGCGATACACTGATCCTCTATGATGGAGATGGTGTTGCAATGCTGGCCTTTACCGAGGTGGTCCCTCCTGAAGAAAAGGATCCGTCTGCCGAACTGCCGGGATCAGACTGGCAGCTTGAGACATTCATCGATTCAGAAACCGCATCATCTCTTGTTCTGGAGACGACAATCACCCTTTCGTTTGATCATGAGGGTATAAGCGGCAGTGCAGGCTGTAACCGCTACGTCGGTACATATACGCTTGATGGATCAACAATCGAATTTGGACCTGTTGGTGCGACGAAGATGTACTGTGGCGAACCCGGTGTTATGGATCAGGAGAGCCGGTATCTTTCATATCTTGAAAATATGAGTTCTGTTCTGATCAAAGGAGACCGTCTCACGCTCACAGATGACGAAGGCGACCAAAGCCTTGTCTTTACCAGGATGCAGCCAACAGATCCGCTTTCCAGTACCAAATGGAAACTGGCGTCGATAACTCAGGATGGTCAGACGATCAAAGCACATACCGAACGGGCGGTGACTGCTGCCTTTGATGGTGAACGTATCACAGGGTCTGGCGGCTGTAACAGTTACTCGGCAGAGTACCTGCTGGATGGTTGCAAGATGACCATTGGCCTGCCCGTGAGCACCCTCGTCTATTGCGATATCCCTGGCGTTATGGACCAGGAGAGCCACTACTTCTCCCTGCTTCCAGAGGTGAGCGGGTATGAACGTGATGGCGACCATCTTGTCCTGTATACAGGCAATGAGACGACCCGGCTCTCCTTTACCAGGGTTCTCTAGTCTCACCACCTCCAACTCATTATTTTTGCTTCCTTTTCTCTCAAATACACCTATTTTATCTCCAATTTTCCTGTTGCCGCATCTGCACTGCATATGCTGTTTGTTCCTGACGCAAGTATCACAGCTTCTATCAAAAAAAGCTGCGATCCTGATGGAATGGAGGCGTATTCAGGCGCGCAGTACCTAATTGATTTATATGTGATTAGGATTCAACTTATAAATTTTAGTAATATCTTTAAATATAGTACAGTTTTCGAACAGCTCTCTGATTTGGCTTTGTATCTCTGCATCTTCGGGTGTGTGGTCTCATGGGACTGCCCTGCAAGGTACGTTCCTGTAAGGTATGGAAACCGGGTCAGCTATGTACAGTAAATCAGCTTACATCTTTAGAAAATCTTCAAATGGAAAATCGCAATATTTAAGCTATCTATTCTGCACCCCTCCATTGTCCGAGGTAAAATCCTATGGCTATGAAGTATGTACAAACCACCTGCCCCTACTGCGGGACAGGCTGCAGCA